>NZ_CP017181.1:0-305016 GCF_001729765.1 Enterobacter kobei | reverse complement strand
ATTAGCCGTTTCTGACAGCCGTTTGTCCTTCAAACAAACCAGGCAATCCGTGTTTCAACCGGGAAAGGTGAATGGATAAGATCGAAGTTCGGGGCGCCCGCACCCACAATCTCAAAAATATCAACCTCATAATCCCTCGCGACAAACTCATCGTCGTGACCGGGCTTTCGGGGTCTGGCAAATCCTCACTGGCTTTCGACACCTTGTATGCCGAAGGACAGCGTCGTTACGTTGAATCTCTCTCCGCGTACGCGCGTCAGTTCCTGTCGCTGATGGAAAAACCGGATGTCGATCATATTGAAGGGTTATCGCCTGCGATCTCCATCGAGCAGAAGTCGACTTCGCATAACCCGCGTTCAACGGTCGGTACCATTACTGAAATTCACGACTACCTGCGTCTGCTGTATGCGCGCGTGGGTGAGCCGCGCTGCCCGGACCACGACGTCCCGCTGGCGGCGCAGACCGTGAGCCAGATGGTGGATAACGTGCTGTCGCAGCCGGAAGGCAAACGCCTGATGCTGCTGGCGCCAATTATTAAAGAGCGTAAAGGCGAACACACCAAAACGCTGGAGAACCTGGCAAGCCAGGGCTATATCCGCGCCCGTATTGACGGCGAAGTGTGCGACCTGTCGGATCCGCCAAAACTGGAGCTGCAGAAAAAGCACACCATTGAGGTGGTGATCGATCGCTTTAAGGTGCGTGAAGACCTCGCGACGCGTCTTGCGGAATCGTTCGAAACGGCGCTGGAACTCTCCGGTGGTACCGCCGTTGTTTCCGATATGGACGACCCGAAAGCGGAAGAGCTGCTCTTCTCCGCCAACTTTGCCTGCCCGATTTGCGGCTACAGCATGCGCGAGCTGGAACCGCGTCTGTTCTCGTTCAACAACCCGGCAGGCGCATGCCCAACCTGTGACGGTCTGGGCGTACAGCAGTATTTCGACCCGGACCGCGTGATCCAGAACCCTGAGCTGTCGCTGGCAGGCGGCGCCATTCGCGGCTGGGATAAGCGTAACTTTTACTACTTCCAGATGCTGAAATCGCTGGCGGAGCACTATAAGTTCGACGTGGAAGCGCCGTGGGCCAGCCTGAGCCCGAACGTGCACAAAGTGATCCTGTTCGGTTCCGGTAAAGAGAACATTGAGTTCAAATACATGAACGATCGCGGTGATACCTCCGTGCGTCGCCACCCGTTCGAAGGGGTGCTGCACAATATGGAGCGCCGCTACAAAGAGACCGAATCCAGCGCGGTACGCGAGGAGCTGGCTAAGTTCATCAGCAACCGCTCCTGTGCCACCTGTGAAGGCACGCGTCTGCGTCGCGAAGCGCGTCATGTCTTTGTCGAAAACACGGCGCTGCCGACCATCTCAGACATGAGCATCGGCCACGCGATGGACTTCTTCAACAACCTGAAGCTCTCCGGTCAGCGCGCGAAAATCGCTGAAAAAGTGCTGAAGGAGATTGGCGATCGTCTCAAGTTCCTGGTGAACGTGGGTCTGAACTACCTGACGCTTTCCCGCTCGGCAGAAACGCTGTCCGGCGGTGAGGCCCAGCGTATCCGCCTGGCCAGCCAGATTGGCGCAGGCCTGGTGGGCGTGATGTACGTGCTGGATGAGCCGTCAATCGGCCTGCACCAGCGCGACAACGAACGTCTGCTCGGCACGTTGGTCCACCTGCGCAACCTCGGTAACACGGTGATTGTGGTGGAGCACGACGAAGACGCGATTCGCGCTGCGGATCACGTGATCGACATTGGTCCTGGCGCGGGCGTACACGGCGGTCAGGTGGTCGCGGAAGGGACGCTGAAAGACATTATGGCGGTACCCGAGTCGCTGACCGGCCAGTACATGAGCGGCAAGCGTAAGATTGAGGTGCCAAAACAGCGCGTAGCGGCAGATCCGGAAAAAGTGCTGAAGCTGACCGGCGCGCGCGGCAACAACCTGAAAGATGTGACGCTGACGCTACCGGTTGGCCTGTTTACCTGCATCACTGGCGTGTCCGGTTCCGGTAAATCGACGCTGATTAACGATACCCTGTTCCCGATTGCGCAGACGGCCCTGAACGGTGCGACGCTGGCCGAGCCCGCGCCGTATCGAGACATTCAGGGGCTGGAACATTTCGATAAGGTTATCGACATTGACCAGAGCCCGATTGGCCGAACCCCTCGCTCGAACCCGGCGACCTATACCGGCGTCTTCACGCCCGTACGTGAACTGTTCGCCGGCGTGCCGGAAGCGCGTTCACGCGGGTACACGCCGGGACGGTTCAGCTTTAACGTGCGCGGCGGCCGCTGTGAAGCATGCCAGGGCGATGGCGTCATTAAAGTTGAGATGCACTTCCTGCCGGATATCTACGTCCCGTGCGACCAGTGCAAAGGTAAACGCTATAACCGCGAAACGCTGGAAATTAAGTACAAAGGCAAGACCATCCACGAAGTGCTGGACATGACCATCGAAGAGGCGCGCGAGTTCTTTGACGCCGTCCCTGCGCTGGCGCGTAAGCTGCAGACCCTGATGGACGTCGGTCTGACCTACATTCGTCTGGGGCAGTCCGCCACTACGCTGTCGGGCGGTGAAGCCCAGCGCGTGAAGCTGGCGCGTGAGCTCTCCAAACGCGGCACCGGTCAGACGCTGTATATTCTGGATGAGCCGACTACCGGTCTGCACTTTGCGGATATCCAGCAGTTGCTCGACGTGCTGCATCAGCTGCGCGATCAGGGCAACACGATTGTGGTCATCGAACATAATCTGGACGTGATTAAAACCGCGGACTGGATTGTCGATCTCGGCCCGGAAGGCGGCAGCGGCGGCGGTGAAATCCTCGTCTCCGGTACGCCAGAGACCGTTGCAGAGTGCGAAGCCTCGCACACCGCGCGCTTCCTTAAACCGTTGCTGTAATGTCAGACGGAGAGTTGTTGTCGGGTCGCTTCCGGCAGCAGCTCTACTGCCTGTTTATAAGACGCATCCACCAGATAGTAAATTTGCGAGCCGGGCAGGGAGCCATCCAGATAAACCGTGCTCCAGTGCGCCTTATTCAGGTGTTTGCTCGGCCTCACATCATCATGCTGCTGACGTAGCAAATCCGCCAGCTCCGGGCTGGTTTTCAGCGACGCGGCCGGGCGGCCTTCGACCTCTTTCACCATCGCAAACAGCACATCTCCCACTTTTATCTGCGTGGCTTTCCAGTCGCTATGCACGCTCTGCTCCGCGCCAGGTTTACTCATGCAGTACTGAAGTAGCTCCGAAATTGTCATCATTATTCCCCTTGTAGCGTTGCGATAATTTTACGCGAACCACCGTGAATGCGATGTTCTCCCAGCCAGATCCCTTGCCACGTTCCCAGCAGTAGCCGCCCGTTGTGTACCGGCAGCATCAGCGATACCCCGAGCAGAGAAGATTTGATATGCGAAGGCATGTCATCTGCGCCCTCATAATCGTGCTCATAGGGGGCGTTGTCCGGGACACTCTTCAGAAAATGGTTTTCCATATCAGACCGGACAGTGGGATCGCAATTTTCATTAAGCGTGAGGGAGGCTGACGTGTGTTGAAGCAGCAGATGCAGTAAACCCGTTCTGACGCGCGACAAATCGCGGATTTGCCCGATGACTTCCTCCGTCACCAGGTGAAATCCGCGGGGTTTAGCGCTTAAGGTCAGGGTCTGTTGATACCACATGTGCTGCTCCGTTTAGAAAGATGAATCTTTCTAAGTGTGCAGCAAGAAGTCGAAAGGTAAAACCCGCCGCAGCGAGATTTGATTAAAAAAGAATCAAACTCGCGGCCAGACGCTTAATACTCCGAGTTAACAATCACCTCTTCGCCAAATTTTCCGGCCATCGGCAGCGGTCGATAGGTCGAGTTAGAGGCGCGTAACACCCTGATCGCTCTGGCTCCTGTATCCTGCGCCGCGGTAATGTCGTTATCCGAATCACCATAGAACACTTTGATGTTTTTCTTCTCCAGCCACTGGGTTTTGGTGTTTTGCCCTTCTTTGTCACCCGCAAAAATGACGGGGTTCATGTTGGCAGCCGGGATCTGGAAATCATCCTGCAGGGTTCTGGAGACGGTTTCTGTTTTGGTCTGACTACGACCGGTGACAAAGTAAATGCTGTCGCCGCGCTTCACATGCATGGCAATGACCGCCCGGGCGACCTCTTTCGGGATACTGTAATCGTCCCAGCCGTTATTCATTTTTTCCCAGAACGCCGGGTTCTTCAGATACGCTTCGCTGTCCGGCGAATACATTTTTTTGCCGCGCCAGAATCCCGGGCTGGAGAACAGAACGGTGTCGTCAATATCAAAGCCAACGGCCATGGGCGGGCGGCCCATCAGACTGTTTTCGATTTGGGCCACGGATACCCAGTGAATAGGAGCCTGTTCGGCAAGAATGGCAGCGGTAGTGCCGGTGTAAAGCGGCGTTGGCGCAGAAGCGCGCGCGACGACGGCACTATTAAGTGAGAACAATAAGCAGGCGGCGCTGAGCGCCAGGGTGATCTTGCGCATATTTTCCCCTGAATATTCAGTTCGTTATCGTTTTATTTTGAGTGAATGGTCAAAAAACTATCCGACCATAACCCCAGCGGCAGGTGAAGAAAAGGAGTTTTTGATTATCACTCTGAATAAAAAGAAGACGATCACAAAGCGAGACATCGACCTGAGTAGCCTGATGCCCTCACCCCGGCCCTCTCCCACAGGGAGAGGGAGAACACCCAGCCCGTAGGCCCGGTAAGCGGAGCGCCACCGGGCGATAAGACTGCACGGCGGCCTGATGTCCTCTCCCACAGGGAGAGGGAGAATACAGTAGTGAGTACTTACATTACCGCAGCAAATGCCTGTGCCACGCGATGAACGTTGCTGGCATTGAGACCCGCGACGCACATGCGGCCGCTGGCAATCAGGTAGACGCCGAACTCGTCGCGCAGACGGTCGACCTGCGCGGCGCTCAAACCGGTGTAGCTGAACATCCCGCGCTGCCTGATCAGATAATCAAAGTTATGCCCCGGTACCGCCTCTTTCAGCACGTTGACCAGCTCCTGACGCATCGACAGAATGCGCTTACGCATGGATTCCACTTCGGCAAGCCAGCTAGCTTTCAGCTGTTCGTCGCCGAGTACCGTCGCCACAACCTGCGCACCAAAGTTCGGGGGCTGGAGTAGATACGGCGCACCGTAGCTTTAAGCTGGCCCAGCACGCGGCTGGCAGCTTCGGCATCTTCGCAGACCACGGACAGCCCGCCGACGCGTTCGCCATACAGGGAGAAGATTTTCGAGAAAGAGTTGCTCACCAGCACAGGCAGGCCGGCACTCGCAACGGCGCGGATAGCATAGGCATCGTCTTCCATCCCGGCGCCAAAGCCCTGATAGGCGATGTCGAGGAATGGAATCAGGTTGCGAGCCTTGAGCACCTCAATGACGGCATCCCACTGGTCATTGGTGAGGTCCGCACCCGTTGGGTTGTGGCAGCACGGATGCAGCAGCACAATGCTGCGCGCCGGCAACGTTTTCAGTTTTTCCAGCAGGGCTTCAACGCGCACGCCGTTGGTTTCGCTGTCAAACCACGGATAAGTCTCGACGTTAAAGCCTGCGCCCTCAAAAATTGCGACGTGGTTTTCCCACGTCGGGTCACTGACCCACACGCCGGAATCCGGGAAGTATTTTTTCAGGAAATCAGCACCGACTTTCAGCGCGCCCGATCCACCCAGCGTCTGGATGGTCGCCACACGTTTTTGCGCAAGTACCGGATGATCGGCCCCAAACAGCAGCGGTGCAATGGTATTGCGGTACGCATTGAGCCCTTCCATCGGCAGATAGAGCGACGCTCCATGCGGGACCGCATTCAGACGCGCTTCGGCTTCGGCAACGGCTTGTAACTGAGGAATAATACCCTCTTCGTTGTAATACAAACCGATGCTGAGGTTCACTTTATCGCTGCGAGGATCTTCTTTGAAACGCTCCATTAAGGAGAGAATAGGGTCGCCGGCATAGGCGTCAACGTTCTGAAACACGCGATGGTTCTCCGGAATTCGATGAGGCAGGAGTTTCAACAATAAACCGGAAGTGTGAGAAGGTCGAGAGGATGTTAATAAAGTTGAAGTGAGGTTAATAACCTCACTTCACAGACGGTTCAGTCAAGGTATTTCATCGCCACCCGGGAGGTCAGGCGAGTAATAAGTTCGTAAGCACTCACTTTCGTGATTTCAGCAATGCGCTCAACGGGCAGGCCCTCACCCCACATCACCACATCATCACCTGCTTTATCCTGGGCGTCGGGTCCAAGGTCCACGCAAATCATGTCCATCGCGACGCGACCGACAATGTTGACCTCGCGACCGTTGACCAGCACCGGTGTACCTGTCGGTGCAGCACGCGGATAGCCATCTCCGTAGCCCATCGCCACCACGCCAAGGCGCGTGTCGCGCTCGCTAATCCAGGTTCCGCCATAGCCCACCGGCTCGCCCGCTTTGTGCTCACGCACGGCAATCAGATTCGAGACCAGCGACATCACTGGCTTAAAGCCAAAGTCCGGCCCCCAGGGTTTGCTCTCCAGAGGCGACACGCCATAAAGAATAATGCCCGGGCGCGCCCAGTCAAAGTGCGACTGCGGCCACAGCAGGATCCCGCCGGAAGCCGCAATCGATCGCATTCCCGGCTTGCCTTCGCAGAAGGTGTTAAAGATATCGAGCTGCTGCTCGGTTGCCCCACATTCAGGCTCATCGGCACGCGCAAAATGGCTGACGATGTTCACGGGCTGGCGCACATTTTTGCACCGGCACAAACGCTGATAAAACGCCTCCGCATTTTCCGGGCGAACGCCTAGACGGTGCATGCCCGTGTCGAGCTTCATCCAGACGGTAACGGGTTCACTCAGCTCGGCGTTTTCCAGCGCGGACAGCTGTTCTTCGTTATGTACCGCCGTGTGCAGATGCTGGTCAGCAATCGTAGGCAAGTCTGTGGCTTCGAAAAAGCCTTCCAGCAGCAAAATGGGTTGCGTGATCCCCCCCGCACGCAGGCGGAGAGCTTCTTCAAGACGGGCGACGCCAAAGGCGTCGGCATCGGGGAGCGTTCGCGCGGTCTCAAGAAGACCGTGTCCGTAAGCGTTCGCTTTCACGACTGCAACGAGCTTGCTGGCGGGCGCCAGTTCACGCAAACGTTGCAGGTTGTGTCGCAGAGCGCGGCGGTTAATGACTACAGTTGCCGCTTGCATTTGAATTCCTTAGAAATTACTCATCATCATATTGAGGACCGGCGTAGTTGTCGAAACGCGACCACTGTCCGTTAAAGGTCAGACGCACCGTCCCGATCGGGCCGTTACGTTGTTTACCAATAATAATTTCGGCGATCCCTTTCAGGTCGCTGTTCTCGTGATAAACCTCATCACGGTAGATGAACATGATTAAGTCGGCATCCTGCTCGATGGAGCCGGATTCACGCAGGTCGGAGTTGACCGGGCGTTTATCGGCACGTTGTTCCAGGGAGCGGTTCAGCTGCGACAGCGCCACCACCGGCACGTGCAGCTCTTTGGCTAACGCCTTGAGCGAGCGGGAAATCTCTGCAATTTCCAGCGTACGGTTGTCGGAGAGCGACGGCACGCGCATCAGCTGGAGGTAGTCGATCATGATGAGGCCGATGCCGCCGTGTTCGCGGGCGATGCGGCGCGCGCGGGAGCGCACTTCCGTTGGCGTCAGGCCGGAGGAGTCATCGATATAGATGTTACGTTTTTCCAGCAGAATGCCCATCGTGCCGGAGATACGCGCCCAGTCTTCATCATCGAGCTGGCCGGTACGGATACGGGTCTGGTCCACGCGCGACAGCGATGCCAGAGAACGCATCATAATCTGCTCGGAGGGCATCTCAAGACTGAAGATGAGAACAGGTTTATCCTGCAACATTGCGGCGTTTTCGACGAGATTCATCGCAAATGTCGTTTTACCCATCGACGGACGCGCCGCAACGATAATCAGATCCGACGGCTGCAGGCCGGCGGTCTTTTTGTTGAGGTCGTCATAACCGGTGTTGACCCCGGTGACACCATCGTGCGGTTGCTGGAACAACTGCTCGATACGCGCCACGGTCGCGTCGAGCACATCGGCAATGTTTTTAGGCCCTTCGTCTTTGTTCGCACGGCTTTCGGCGATTTTAAAGACGCGGGACTCCGCCAGGTCGAGCAGGTCTTCGCTGGTGCGCCCCTGCGGATCAAAACCGGCTTCGGCGATCTCGTTCGCCACCGATATCATCTCACGGACGACGGCACGTTCCCGCACGATATCAGCATAAGCGCTGATGTTCGCCGCACTTGGCGTGTTTTTTGACAGTTCTGCCAGGTAGGCAAACCCGCCGACGCTGTCCAGCTGACCCTGACGCTCAAGCGATTCCGCGAGCGTAATCAGGTCAATCGGGCTGCCCGACTCCTGCAGGCGCGCCATTTCGGTAAAGATATGACGGTGCGGACGGGTGTAGAAATCCTCAGACACCACGCGCTCAGCGACGTCGTCCCAGCGTTCGTTATCCAGCATTAAACCGCCCAACACCGACTGTTCCGCTTCAATCGAGTGCGGCGGGACTTTTAACCCTGCGACCTGGAAATCACGCTCGCGAGGTTCAGTCTGTTTGTTGAAGGGTTTGTTTCCTGCCATAGTGAATGGAGTTACCGAGATAAAGAGTGGGTCGAAAGATTACCATATTTTTCTTACGGAGGGAGCATGGCAACGCGCATTGAGTTCCAGAAACACGGCGGTCCGGACGTACTGAAAGCGGTGGAGTTTACCCCCGCAGCGCCTGGCGAGAACGAAATCCAGGTTGAAAACAAAGCTATCGGCATTAACTACATCGATACCTATATTCGCGGCGGTCTCTACCCGCCTCCGTCAATGCCGAGTGGTCTGGGCACCGAGGCGGCCGGTGTCGTCATTAAAGTGGGCAGCGCGGTTAAGCATATTAAAGAGGGCGACCGCGTGGTGTATGCGCAATCTGCGCTGGGCGCTTACAGCTCCGTCCACAACGTTCCGGCGGATAAAGCCGCTCTGCTGCCTGGCGCTATCTCCTTCGAGCAGGCGGCAGCTTCGTTCCTGAAGGGGTTAACGGTTTACTATCTGCTGCGCAAAACCTATGAAATTAAACCCGACGAGCAGTTTCTTTTTCATGCCGCAGCGGGTGGCGTGGGGCTGATTGCCTGCCAGTGGGCGAAAGCCTTAGGCGCGAAACTCATCGGTACCGTGGGCAATGCCCAAAAAGCGCAGCGTGCGCTGGACGCGGGGGCGTGGCAGGTGATCAACTATCGCGAAGAGAGCATCGTCGAGCGCCTGAAAGAGATTACTGGCGGTAAAAAAGTGCGCGTGGTGTATGACTCGGTGGGCAAAGACACCTGGGAGGCGTCGCTGGACTGCCTGCAACGTCGCGGGCTGATGGTGAGCTTTGGGAATGCGTCAGGCGCTGTCACTGGCGTCAATCTTGGCATCCTGAATCAGAAAGGCTCGCTCTACGTGACCCGCCCTTCCCTGCAGGGCTATATCACCAACCGGGAAGAACTGGAGGAAGCCAGCAACGAGCTGTTCTCGCTGATCGCCAGCGGCGTGATTAAGGTGGACGTGGCGGATGCGCAGAAATATCCGCTGACCGATGCGCAGCGTGCGCATGAGGTGCTGGAAAGCCGGGCGACACAGGGTTCAAGTTTACTCATTCCCTGAGCTCCAAAAAGAAATTGGGCTTCCCGTGGGAAGCCCTTTCTTTTTTTAGTTCGGCTGTATGTAGGGTACAGCTCGATGAATTCTGTAGCGGCAGCCATAGTGACAGATTCGATAAGTAAATCCTATTCTGTTCTAAGTAATGCTGCCGGGAAAGTTACAAGTATGTGACGAACCCCTCAATACCTTAGTAACGGAAGCGGTTATTGCGCTGATAAGTCGGCAGTTTTGGTGATTTAATCGCCCGTATCGCCCACACCACCGCAATGGCCAGTAATAACCACGGCAGCAGCTTGATGGTCAGGGCAAACAGTCCGCCGATAAACATCACCACCGTCGCCACGACGAGCGCAGCGAGAATGCCAAGCAGCGAAACGCCCGTGGCTAACAGCATGACAAAAAAGCCAATGACAAAAAGTAGTTCCAGCATGGTGCTCTCCCACGAGTTCCCGAGTAATACAGTTTGTATTACAAGAATCATGCCAAAACTAAATCATTGTTCTTAAAGAAAAACGCCCCGCAATGATATGCAGGGCGTGGTGAATTTGACGATCTTTTAGCGAAAATTATCGCTTATCTGCGACCAGTCGCAGCGCATGTTCCAGCACCTCGATATCCGCACCGGCTTTATGTGCGTTCTCACTGAGGTAACGACGCCACTGCCGCGCCCCCGGTATGCCCTGGAACAGGCCCAACATATGGCGGGTAATGTGGCCGAGATACGTGCCGTTGCTCAGCTCGCGCTCAATGTAAGGATACATGGCGCGCACGACGGCAACCGGATCGGTATCGGCGCCGTCAACGCCAAAGATTTCACGGTCGACCGTCGCCAGAATGCCCGGGTTCTGATACGCCTCGCGTCCGACCATCACGCCGTCCATATGTTCAAGGTGCGCTTTGGCTTCTTCAAGCGACTTAATACCGCCGTTGATCGACATCGTCAGATGCGGGAAATCACGTTTAAGCTGATATACGCGCGGATAGTCCAGCGGTGGGATCTCACGGTTCTCTTTCGGGCTCAGGCCGGAGAGCCAGGCTTTACGGGCGTGGATGATAAACATCTCGCATTCGCCTTTGCCGGACACCGTGTTGATGAAATCGCACAGGAATTCGTAGCTGTCCTGGTCGTCAATGCCGATACGGGTTTTGACCGTCACGGGAATGGAGACCACATCACGCATCGCCTTGATACAGTCGGCAACCAGCTGCGCGTTCCCCATCAGACACGCACCGAACATACCGTTTTGCACACGGTCTGAAGGACAGCCAACGTTGAGGTTAATCTCGTCATAGCCGCGCGCTTCCGCCAGCTTCGCACACTGCGCCAGCGCGGCCGGATCGCTGCCACCCAGCTGCAAGGCAACCGGATGCTCTTCTTCACTGTATGCCAGATAGTCGCCCTTGCCGTGAATGATTGCACCGGTGGTCACCATTTCGGTGTACAGCAGCGTATGGCGGGAGAGCTGACGCAGGAAGAAGCGGCAGTGTCTGTCCGTCCAGTCGAGCATTGGCGCAATGGAGAAACGGTGTGCTGGGAAAGCGGTCTGGTATTCTGACAACATGGCGAAGTTTTAAGCATCTGGTGGAAAAGGGGCGCTACTATAGCACAAAGAAAAGCCGGAGGCGCAGCGCCTCCGGTGCACTTTAGAACGTCATGCTTAGCTGTGCCCCTGCGCCCCAGGTTTCGTCTTCACCGTAGAGGCCCATCAGGTCAACATGCACGGTGTTGAACGGCGCGAAGCCGACACCACCGGTAAAGACGTTGCTGTCGTTACCCTTCACGTCAGCGCGATAACCTGCGCGTACCGCCAGCCAGCTCAGCGGGGTCACTTCAGCACCTACCCCAACATACTGCGACGTATCTTCGCTCTTGAAACCTTTGGTTTCGGTCAGATCGCCATCAGCAGTCAGCGTGACCAGATCGTTGTGCCAGGCGGCGCCCGCGGTGACCAGCGGACGGATCTGGTAGGTGTCTTTATAGCTCACCACTTCTCCCGTACGCCCGTTGCGGATGCGGATATCCTTGCTGTCGATATCGCGTGACATCAGGTTTTGCCCGCTCAGGCCGACCGTCCAGTTTTCGCCAAAATCAGCGGCAATACCAGCATCAACGTTAAAGCCCGTATCGTCTGTACGGTAGCGGCTATCGTTCCACTTATTACTGTCGTAATCGTAGATGGAAGTGGTGTAGTTATAGATCCAGGTTTTTTGCAGTTTTGGCGTGACGCCAACGGAAACCGGGATGCCCCCGAGATCGAACTGACGGGCAACCGCAATACCGTAGTCGGACACAATCGCCGCCCGACCAGACGCCGTTGAGTTGAGGTTTTTGGTAATCTGATCCGTGCCATTCAGCGCTGCATCCAGGGCAACACCGGCAGCAACCACATCGCTTCGTTGAATACTGCGCAGATAATCAATATCTTGCTGGTCGATAGATGAGCTAACCCGACCATGAGCATAACCTTTGGCCATAAAGGCCACGGAAAGCACATCGTTAGGGATACTCACGGCAAGTCCTGCCCCTGCCGTTGCACGTGCAGTTTTACCCTTGAGATAGTCCAGTTCATCGGCAAGATCTTTGGCCGCGCCCTGGAACTGGTTGATCGAACCTAACGGATTGGTGATGACTTCAATAGGCGTAAGGTTATCAACCACATCCTTATAGTGATTGATTTTGTCGTTGATGGTATCAATCTCATCCTGAAGATTGTCTTCATCCGTCACCTGCACCCCAACGGATGGCAAAATGACCGTCACATCATCGTCCGGTTTTGCCTTTGCCAGCAGCGCGGGGTTGATTAACGCTCCGCTGCCATAACTGCCAGCGGCTACGCCCGTCCCGCCCATGGCGTCGCTACGTGATTCTGTCCAGGTATTGGCTGCTCCCGCCTGATTTGCCATAAACAGGGAAACAGCAATGCTAACCACCGAAAATTTAAAATGTTTTTTCACAGTATGCCCGTAATAGTTTGTTATTAGATAACTCCTGTCTGTTATCACCCAAACAGGAACGAACTATTGCTGTGAATAAGAAGCAAAAGACCCGCTATTTCTTTCCCTAAGTGAAATTCCCTTACGGCCTGTTGTAATTTGTGACGGCCTTCAATATTTATAGAAGAGGAAATTATTTTTTCACAGGTTTTCCATCATGCGGGCCAAAAAACTGCGGAGGATGGTCAACCCAGCGATCCTCCCGCGTGGCAGCATAGACCGGATTGAGCGGATAGTAGATGCGGTTGTGCTTCTTGTTGGCCTCGCCCACCACCAGTAACCGAACCTCTTCATCCGTGTTGTTGATAAAGGTATGGCAGACGCCGGTTCCGGCAGGAAAGCCCACGCTGTCGCCGGGTTCAAGTTTCCACAAATAGCCATTAATCCAGGCTTCAGGATAGCCCTCAAGCACGTAGATAAACTCTTCTTCGTCACTCTCTGCATGGGGATAGGATGTCCGACGCCCGGGCAATAAACGCTCATGATGAATGCCGATACGTCGGAGGCCAAGGCTGCGGGCCAGCGGTGCACCGATAGAAAAGAGCTCATTACTGTCGGGGTAGGTGGCGTCATCCGGCCCTTCTATGTTGCGCCAGTGCTTAATACAGTCTGGTTTTTTCATGATGAAATTCCCGATTTGCGATGCGTCAGGTATAGCACAGCCTGACGGATATCGGTGTTTTTACCAGAACATGATAAAGTGAGGGTTTTACGTCCCAGAACATCCGAGGTGCTCAATGGATAAGTCCACAAAAGAGCTGTTAGCGCAGGCCGAAAAGCTGTGCGCGCAACGCAATGTGCGCCTGACTCCGCAGCGCCTTGAAGTCTTACGTCTGATGAGCCTGCAACAGGGTGCCATCAGCGCCTATGACCTGCTCGACCTGCTCCGCGAAAGCGAGCCGCAGGCTAAACCGCCAACAGTGTATCGCGCGCTGGATTTCCTGCTGGAACAAGGATTTGTTCATAAAGTGGAATCCACAAACAGCTATGTACTGTGCCATCTTTTCGATCAGCCCACCCACACGTCGGCCATGTTTATCTGCGACCGTTGTGGCGTAGTGAAAGAAGAAGCTGCGGAAGGCGTGGAAGACATTATGCATACGCTGGCGGCAAGAATGGGGTTTGCCCTGCGTCATAATGTGATTGAAGCACACGGGCTGTGTTCAGCGTGTGTCGAGGTGGAAGCGTGTCGACATCAGGATGAGTGTCAGCATGACCACTCTATTCTGGTGAAAAAAAAGCCGCGTTAGCAGCAAAAGAAAAGGCGGCCTGAAGCCGCCCCAGTAGGTTATTCAGCGTTACCAGCGGTAATCATTGCGGGTTTCCCAGTCTTTGACTTCGTTTTCCGCCTGATCTTTCGCGTAGCCGTAACGTTCCTGAATTTTACCGACAAGCTGATCGCGCTTACCTTCAATGACGGTCATATCGTCATCTGTCAGCTTACCCCACTGTTCTTTCGCTTTACCTTTGAACTGCTTCCAGTTGCCGCCGATTTCGTCTTTATTCATCATCGTGTCCTCTTAGTTAAGCGTCGGGTCGTAACGTCCGTTACGTTCTTTTCTGCTGGACGTGATAATTATTGTAGTTAAGGATTCGGCGGTTGATTTCATATTCGGAATCTTTAACCATCACGATATATCGTGACGCGAAGGAAACCAGGTATTGTTTTGCCAGTGGCGGCGCCATATAAAAGCCAGCGACAGGCCACGCAGAGAGAGAAAGACCGCAAGCGCCAACCACAAACCGTGATTACCCAGCCAGGGAAGCGTCAGCAGCGTCAGGCCAAATCCCGCCGCCGCAACGGCCATACTGTTACGCATTTCCGCCCCGCGCGTCGCACCAATAAACATGCCGTCCAGCAGATAACACCAGACACCCACCACCGGTAAGATGACTTGCCAGATGAGATAGTGGCTCGCCAGTTCGCGCAGCGCAGGGAGAGAGGTCAGTAAAGCAACAATCTGTTCGCCGAAGCAGGCATAGACCACGGCAAACACCAGCGCTACCAGTCCTGACTGACGGCAGGCTGCCCGCCAGACATCATGAAGCTGCCCGCTTTCACGCGCTCCATACGCCTGCCCCGAATGTGCTTCAACCGCGTAGGCAAAGCCGTCCAGCGCATAGGCGGTAAACGTCAGCAGCGTCATCAATACCGCGTTGACCGCGACGATTTCAGGCCCCAGCCGTGCACCGAAGACCGTCAGCGCGCCGAAGCAGAGTTGCAGAAGCAGCGAGCGCAGCATGATGTCACGGTTAAGCGCCAGCAGCTTACGGATATTGCCGCGCCATGCGGTTTTCAGCAGCGCGAGGGAGATCCCGCGCATCGCCAGCACGCGCCAGACCATCCACAGCCCCATCACAAAGGTCCCGTATTCAGCAATCGCCGTCGCCAGTGCCGCGCCCCGCACGTTCATATGGAGGCCCATCACCAGCCAGAGATCCAGCACGATGTTGAGCAGGTTTCCCACGACCAGCAGAATCACTGGCGCACGAGCATACTGAACGCCCAGTAACCAACCCAGCAGAACCAGATTTGCCAGCGAAGCGGGCGCACTGAGCCAGCGGATTTCGAGAAAACGTCGCGCCTGCTCCAGTACCGCCTCACTGCCGCCAACGATATGAAGCGCAAGGTCAATCAGGGGATCGCGGAGTAAAACGATTAACGCGCCCGCGCCCAGCGCAAGAATCAGCGGCTGCACCAGCGCCCGCGCCAGACGTAACGGATCTTTTGCACCATACGCCTGTGCCGTGAGTCCGGTGGTGCTCATGCGCAAAAAGAGCAGCAGCATAAAGAGGAAGCTGGTTGCCGTCGCGCCAATCGCCACGCCGCCAAGATAGACAGGGGAATCGAGATGCCCAATAACGGCCGTGTCGACCAGACCCAGCAAGGGCACGGTGATATTGGAGAAAATCATCGGCAGTGCAAGACGCCACAATGCCTTATCGGATGCCGTCAGCAGTGACATGAGAAACACCGGGAGTGGTCAATAAAGCAGGCTACAGCGGAACCGTAGCCTGTCAGGAAGAGATTACAGCCATTCACCGTTGCGAATCACACCGACCGCCAGACCTTCGATAGAGAAGCTCTGTTCGCGGAGATCGACCACAATGGGAGAGAACTCGCTGTTTTCGGGCAGCAACTGAACGGTGTTACCCTGCTTTTTCAGACGCTTAACGGTCACTTCGTCATCAATGCGCGCGACCACCACCTGGCCGTTCCGCACATCCTGCGTTTTGTGTACCGCCAGCAGATCGCCGTCGAGAATGCCGATATCTTTCATCGACATGCCGCTTACGCGCAGCAGAAAATCTGCGCTCGGCTTGAACATACCAGGATCAACCTGGTAGTGGCCTTCGATATGCTGCTGTGCCAGTAGCGGCTCACCCGCAGCAACACGGCCTATCAGCGGAATGCCCGTCTCTTCTTCCACCAGCAGGCGGATACCGCGTGACGCGCCTGAAACAATTTCAATCACGCCCTTACGTGCCAGCGCTTTCAGGTGTTCTTCGGCAGCATTCGGAGAACGGAAGCCCAGACGCTGAGCGATTTCCGCACGCGTGGGTGGCATACCCGTCTGGCCGATATGATCCCGAATGAGATCAAACACCTCTTGCTGCCTGGTCGTTAATGCTTTCATTCCGCCCCCTGGGTGTATATACAGTTATGCTGTGAGTATATACAGTCAAAGGTGATTTTGGAACCAAAAACTGCACAAAAAACCAGGGACTTAATTATTCCTCGAGGCTCATCGGAAATGTGACCAAAGCAGCGTGACCCAGGTAATGACTGCAGTGATAATCGCCAGCAGCACAGCGGCAGAACCCATGTCTTTCGCGCGACCGGAGAGCTCGTGGAACTCTGAGCCAATACGGTCAACAACGGCCTCAATAGCGCTATTGAGAATTTCCACTATCATCACCAGAAGCACGGAACCGATGAGAAGTACGCGGGTAATAGCATCGACATCAAGGAAACAGGCGATGATGACCGCGATGATAGCGGCGACACCTTCCTGACGAAAGGCGGCTTCGTTGATCCACGCGGCACGGAAACCTTTCCATGAATAGCCGGCGGCTTTGATGATACGCGTTAACCCAGTGGTATTATTGGCCATTAAAAGAACCTTTTATGAAAAAAAGCGTCAGTAACAGGAACTGTAGCGCGTTTCGCTACAGCCTGAAGTATGACGGGTAACAACAGAAATTTTGCGCGCTTTCTGTTATCCTTGCGCCGCAATTGCATTATTAACCAGAGGCTTTACATCGTTTATGTCCGGCTGGCCACGAATTTACTACAAATTACTTAATTTACCATTAAGCATCCTGGTAAAAAGCAAGTCTATCCCAGCAGAACCCGCGCTGGAATTGGGGCTCGATACGTCGCGTCCTATTATGTACGTTTTGCCTTATAACTCGAAGGCAGACTTACTGACCCTTCGCGCCCAATGTCTGGCGCATGACTTACCTGACCCGCTTGAACCGCTGGAAGTCGACGGCACGTTGCTGCCGCGCTACGTGTTCATTCATGGCGGGCCGCGTGTATTTACCTATTACACGCCAAAAGAAGAGTCCATTAAGCTGTTCCACGACTATCTCGACCTGCACCGCAGCAATCCCGATTTGGATGTGCAGATGGTGCCGGTATCGGTGATGTTTGGCCGCCGTCCGGGCCGTGAAAAAGGCGAAGAGAATCCGCCGCTGCGTATGCTTAACGGCATCCAGAAGTTCTTCGCGGTCTCCTGGCTGGGACGCGACAGCTTTGTGCGCTTCTCCCCTTCCGTTTCACTGCGCCGAATGGCAGATGAGCACGGTACCGACAAGATCATCGCGCAGAAGCTGGCGCGCGTAGCACGTATGCACTTCGCCCGTCAGCGCCTCGCGGCCGTCGGGCCACGACTCCCGGCGCGTCAGGACCTGTTCAACAAACTGTTGGCCTCCAAAGCGATCGCCCGCGCCGTTGAAGACGAAGCGCGTAGCAAGAAGATTTCGCATGAGAAAGCCCAGCAGAACGCCATTGCGCTGATGGAAGAGATTGCCGCGAACTTCTCTTACGAGATGATTCGCCTTTCCGATCGTATTCTCGGCTTTACCTGGAACCGCCTGTATCAGGGCATCAACGTTCATAACGCCGAGCGTGTACGCCAGCTGGCGCATGATGGCCATGAAATTGTCTATGTCCCCTGCCACCGCAGCCACATGGACTACCTGCTTCTCTCCTACGTGCTCTATCACCAGGGGCTGGTACCACCGCACATCGCGGCCGGTATTAACCTGAATTTCTGGCCAGCGGGCCCGATCTTCCGCCGCCTGGGCGCCTTCTTTATCCGTCGTACCTTCAAGGGCAATAAGCTCTACTCCACCGTGTTCCGCGAGTATCTGGGCGAACTGTTCAGCCGCGGCTATTCCGTGGAGTACTTCGTAGAGGGTGGTCGCTCCCGTACCGGACGTCTGCTTGATCCGAAGACCGGCACGCTGTCGATGACCATTCAGGCGATGCTGCGCGGCGGAACCCGTCCGATCACGCTGGTGCCTATCTACATTGGTTATGAGCACGTCATGGAAGTGGGTACGTATGCCAAAGAACTGCGTGGCGCAACCAAAGAGAAAGAGAGCCTGCCGCAGATGTTGCGCGGCCTGAGCAAGTTACGCAACCTGGGTCAGGGCTACGTGAACTTTGGCGAGCCAATGCCGCTGATGACGTACCTGAACCATCACGTTCCGGAGTGGCGCGAATCCATCGATCCTATCGAAGCGGTTCGTCCTGCCTGGCTGACACCAACGGTTAACGGCATTGCATCCGAGCTGATGGTGCGTATTAACAACGCGGGGGCGGCTAACGCCATGAACCTGTGCTGTACCGCGCTACTGGCTTCTCGTCAGCGCTCCCTGACCCGTGAACAGCTCACGGAGCAGCTGGACTGCTACCTGGACATGATGCGCAACGTGCCTTACTCGGTTGATTCAACGGTTCCTGCGGCTACCGCCAGCGAGCTCATCGATCACGCGTTGCAGATGAACAAGTTTGAAGTCGAGAAGGATACGATCGGCGACATTATCATTCTGCCGCGCGAACAGGCCGTGTTGATGACGTACTATCGCAACAACATCGCGCATATGCTGATGCTGCCGTCGCTGATGGCGGCTATCATTACCCAGCATCGCCACATTTCACGTCAGGAGCTATTGCGTCACGTTGATACGCTCTACCCGATGCTGAAAGCGGAGTTGTTCCTGCGCTGGAGCAAAGATGAGCTGGCCGTTGAGCTGGATAAACTGACGGAAGAACTTCGTCGTCAGGGGCTGATCACCGTTGCCAACGATGAGCTGCATATCAATCCGTCACGCTCCCGAACCCTGCAGCTGCTGGCGGCCGGTGCGCGCGAAACGCTGCAGCGCTACGCCATTACGTTCTGGCTGCTGAGTGCGAACCCGTCGATCAACCGCGGTACGCTGGAGAAAGAGAGCCGGACGCTGGCACAGCGCCTGTCTGTGCTGCACGGCATTAACGCACCAGAATTCTTCGACAAAGCGGTCTTCAGTTCCCTCGTGCTGACGCTGCGTGATGAAGGCTTCATCAGTGATACGGGCGATGCCGAGCCAGAAGAGACGCTGAAGGTTTACCAGATGCTGGCAGAGCTGATTACGTCAGATGTGCGCTTGACGATTGAGAGCGCGACGCAGGGCGAATGATGTAAAAAAGCCGGGTGGTGGTTTCACCTTTCCCGGCCTGATGTTCTGCATTAGATGAAAAGATTAAGGCCCGGTCAGCGTTAACGCTACCGGGCCTTATTTTTGAGCCGGGTTAAATCACCGCATTCAGCTCAGCAACGTAAAGGCAATCATCCCGACAATCGCACCCGTCGTACCGAGGATGGTTTCCATCAGCGTCCAGGTTTTCAGGGTTTGCGCTTCGGTGGCGCCGGTAAATTTACCGAACAGCCAGAAGCCAGCGTCGTTAACGTGAGAGACCACAATTGAACCGCCCGCGATACAGATAGACAGCGCTGCCATCTGCGCACCGGAGTAGTTCAGCTGTTCAATCACCGGCATTACCAGACCCACCGCAGTTAAACACGCCACGGTGGCGGAACCCTGGATAATACGCACGGCCGCCGCCAGCACGAAGCAGGTTACCGCAATCGGCAGGCCCATTCCGGTCAGCGCTTCACCCAGAGCCGGGCCCACGCCAGAATCCACCAGCACCTGCTTGAACACGCCACCGGCACCAATCACCAGCAGGATAATACCCGCAGGCTGCAGCGCGGCACCGCAGATCTCCATCACGCGGTCTTTCGGCATTCCCTGACGCATCGCCAGGCCGTAAATAGCCACCAGACATGCCACCAGGATCGCCGTAAACGGGTGACCAATGAACTCAAACCATTCGTAGGCGGTAGAGCCCACCGGCACAAAACGCGCTGCGATGGTTTTCAGACCCACGAGGACCAGCGGGAGCAGGATCAGTGACAGACTGAAGCCAAAGGACGGCATTTTGCCTTCGCCCAAATGCGGCTCGGTGATGTCATCCGGAATGTGCAGCTCAACGTAACGGCTAATGAAGTTGCCCCACAGCGGGCCGGCAATGATCATTCCCGGGATCGCGGCGCACAGGCCAATCAGGATCATCCAGCCAAAGTCAGCGTGCATCTGGGAGGCCAGCAGCATCGGCGCGGGCCCAGGCAACAGAAACGCTGCCGCTGCCGCCACGCCCGCAAACAGCGGAATGACCAGCTTCACGAGGTTGGTACCGGTATGACGCGCCATAGAGAATGCCACGCTAATCAGCAGCACAACCGCCACCTCGAAGAACAGCGGCAGCGCGCAAATCAGACCCGCCAGACCAATCGCATAGTGCGCGCGGCTGTGGCCGAAGGATTTCAGCATCTTGACGGCAATCTGATCGACCGCGCCCGTCTCATGTAAAATCTTGCCAAACATCGCGCCCAGCGCGACCACTATCGCCAGGAAGCCGAGCGTGCCTCCCATCCCTTTTTCCATCGTCGCAGCGATCTTGTCGAGCGGCATACCGGAAAAGAGACCTGCACCAATAGAAACCACCATCAAAGCAACGAAGGCGTGCATACGCGCCTTCATCACTAAAAACAGCAGCAGCAATACCGAACCCACTGCTGTCAAAACTAGCGTTAATGTACTCAAAACTTACTGCCTTTTATTAATGACCTCGATGGTGCTGGCTACAACACCCTCCAGTGACTGCTCGATATCAACCACTAAGACGTCTTTCTCATCTTCACCCGGCTCCTGGAGCGCGTCGAACTGCGTCACCAGCATCTGGGTTTTGAAGAAGTGACCTTTACGCGCCTTCAGTCGGCTTTCAATCACCTCGAAATCGCCTTTCAGGTAGATGAAAGAGAGGTTCGGGTTGCCGTCGCGCAGCAGATCGCGGTAGGTTTTTTTCAGCGCGGAGCAGACGATCAGCGAAACTTTGTTGGTACGCTGCATGGCGAATGCGGCGTCGTTCAGCGCCTGCAGCCACGGTTTGCGATCGTCGTCGTTCAGCGGCTCGCCGGAGGCCATTTTCATGATGTTGCTGCGCGGATGGAGGAAGTCACCATCAAGAAACGCAGCCTGGAGTTGATGCGCCACTTCGCTCGCCACGGCAGATTTACCGCTACCGGACACGCCCATCAGGACGTAAACGTGGTGATCATGATTAGTCGTGCTCAAAGGGTGTCCCTCAGTCAATTGTTACGGGTAACAGTTATCAGTAACATTGTCCTGCCGGGGCAAAAGAGAAGCAATATCCAAACGTGCGCGAAGTGAATAAGTGTGAGCTAGTTCAAATTTGTCAGCTCAAATAGATCCACCCGGTGACAAGGTGAAACCTAAATCTAACATCTTAGGCGTAACCGTCTCGCCACGAATGCGCGCCAGCAGGCGTTCTGCGCCAATGCGGCCCATACGTTCACGCGGTGTCAGCACGCTCGCCAGACGCGGCTCCATCACCTGGCCGATGTCATGGCCGTGGAAACCCGCAATCGCCATATCTTCCGGGATCTTCAGCCCCAGACGCTGGCATTCGAACGCTGCACCGACCGCAAGGTCATCGTTGGTACAGAAAATACCGTCCAGTTGCGGATACTCGCGTCGCGCCTGACGCATCAGCTCAATACCCGACGTATAGGAAGAGGACTGCTCAACCATTACGCTGTACGGGGTTAAGTTCGCGTCGAGCATCGCCTGCTCGTATCCCTTCTGTTTGATGATAGTACGTTCATCAAGACGCGCGCCCAGATAGGCGATATGACGATGTCCCCGGGCGATGATGGCCGCCGTCATCTGACGTGCCGCTTCGAAGTTATCAAAACCCACGGCGATGTCGAGGCACGGCGACTGGCTGTCCATCAGCTCCACCACCGGAATACCCGCCACTTCAATCATTTTTAGCGTGCGGGCGGTGTGCGTACGTTCGGTTAAAATCAGGCCGTCGATGTTCCAGGAAAGCATGGATTCAAGACGTTCTTCTTCCAGCTCCGGCTTGTACCCGTAGTGGGCGAGCATGGTCTGGTAACCAAACGCATCGGTGACGCTTTCAATGCCGCGAAGCACCTCGGCGAAAACCTGGTTGGTTAAGGAAGGCAGGAGGACACCCACCGCACGGCTGGTCGCATTGGAAAGAATATCGGGTGCGCGGTTGGGGATATAACCCAGTTCATCAAGGGCTGCGGCAATCTTGCCACGCAACGCCACGGAAACCTGTTCCGGGTTACGTAAAAAGCGGCTGACCGTCATTTTGGTCACACCGACGCGATCGGCGACATCCTGAAGTACGGGGCGTTTCTTTTTCATCGTCCTGAGAAATCTTGAAGTGAGAGATTTGCTCAGTTTATCACGGACAAAGCTCAACCTTCCCCGTTTAAAGGGAAGGTTGAGAAATTATTTAGACCGGCGGCAGGTCAAACAGCAGGATTTCACTTTCGCTGTCGGCGTGCACGGAGAGTGCCTGCTCATCCCAGATCGCCAGACCATCGGCAGTGGTGGCTTTGGTGCCGTTGATGGACACCTCACCTTTCACTACCTGGATCCAGACGCGGCGGTTAGCGGCAATCTGATGCACAGACTGTTCATCTTTCGCCAGCGCCCAGCGGTACAGCTCCATGTCCTGATGCACTTTCAGGGAACCTTCACGCGCATCCGGGGACAGCACCAGCTGTTTGCCCTGTTTGGCGTCGAAGCGGCGCTGCTCATAGCGCGGCGTGATGCCGGTCTCTTCTGGAATGATCCAGATTTGATACAGGTGCAGTTTTTCCGTTTTACTCGGGTTGTACTCGGAATGACGCACCCCGGTACCCGCGCTCATGATCTGGAACTCGCCCGCCGGAACCTGCTCTTTGTTGCCCATGCTGTCCTGGTGCTCAACCGCCCCTTCCAGCACATAGGTCAGGATTTCCATGTCCTTGTGCGGGTGGGTACCGAAGCCCTGACCTGCATCAATCACGTCGTCGTTAATGACGCGCAGTGCAGAGAAGCCCATGAAGTTCGGGTCGTAGTAGTCGGCAAACGAGAATGAATGCCATGAGTCCAGCCAGCCATGATTCGCGTGACCACGTTCGTTTGCTTTGCGTAAATAGATCATTGTTTTCACCCTCAGTTCGTTTCGATGGAGTAAGTGTGGACGCAAACGTCCTGGGATCATAGAGGGTGAAAATTGACTCCTCTGTTCAAAAATTGTGAACAAGCGCAGAGGAGCCATTTTTGCTTATTTCGCGAGGGTGATCGTGGCAGGAGAAGCCTGTTCGAACGCCCGTTCGAGCAGTTCGAGGTTGGTAAGAACGTCAGATTCCTTGACGTAATTGGGTGCCCCGCGGGTCAGCGTTTCAAACAGCGCATCGTAGACGCGACCATAGTCGCCGGTTTCCGGCTTCAGCGCTTCTTTGACCGTTACGCCTTCGTCGTTGACATATTCCAGTACGCCCACGGAATCATCCGCCGCAAAGCCCGGTTCACCCGGCATAATGTTGGCCTTCAGACTCGTCTCCTGCTGGTCGATACCGTACTTGATGAACGAGCCACGGGTGCCGTGAACGATAAATTTCGGATAGTCGATTTTCACCAAATGGCTGGTTTTGACGATGGCTTTCAGGTCACCGTAGAACAGCTGCGCTTCAAAGGTATCGTCCGGGTTGGCTTTATTGCGCAGACTGCGAATGTCATACGCAGCGTGGTCCGGCCGGCCAAACAGGGAGATAACCTGGTCCATGGTGTGCACGCCAAGCCCGTAGAAAGAGCCATCCTGAGGCAGCCCGGGTTGGGTTTCCGCTACCGGACGGTAGTAATCAAAGTGACTTTCGATTTCCACAATGTCACCGAGCTTACCGCTTTCAATCGCTTTTTTCGCCGTCAGGAAACAGCTGTCAAAGCGACGATTCTGGTACGGCGTCACGGTTAGCCCTTTGCTTTTTGCCAGCGCGAACAGCGCTTTCGCTTCGGCAAGGGTTGGGGTGAACGGTTTTTCCACCAGCACGTTTTTGCCCGCTTCCAGCGCGCGTTTCGCATAGTCAAAATGGCTGTCGGCGTGGGTGCAGACAACCACCAGCTTAACCTGCGGGTCGTTAAGCACCTCATCGAGATCGCTGGTGAAATGAATATGGGAGTACTGCGGGAGTTGCTCTTCCGGCTTCGCACGGCGGCGGAAGATGTGCGCGACGTGCCAACTGTCTTTACGGTTGAGAACATACGGCAGGTGATAGCGGGTCGTACTTTTACCAAATCCAATAAATGCGCAATGTAGTGTCATGGCTCAGTCCTTTTGGAAGGTTATTGAGTCTAACCATAACAAAAAAAAGCCAGCTAAAAGCTGGCTAAAGTAATACTGGAAGCAATGTGAGCAATGTCGTGCTTTCAGGTTCCCGTAGGGGTCTTCCTGAATGCAGAGCAATAATAATCATTCTCATTCGCACTTGTCCAATACTTTTTGCAAAAAATAGCGGTTGACTCAAATTTTAAAGTCATTGATGTTGAGAGGGACATTTAACTGATTGAGGAACAAGGGATGAGTGAGATTGTGATACGCCACGCGGAACCGAAAGATTATGACGCCATTCGTCAGATCCACGCCCAGCCGGAGGTGTACCACAACACGCTACAGGTTCCTCACCCTTCGCTGGAAATGTGGCAGATGCGGCTAGGCGACCAGCCCGGTATTAAGCAACTGGTTGCCTGTATTGACGATATCGTGGTTGGGCACCTCACCATTGATGTTGCCCAGCGCCCGCGCCGCAGCCACGTGGCCGATTTTGGTATCTGCGTAGGCGCACAGTGGCACAACCGCGGCGTCGCCAGCGCGCTGATCCGCACCATGATCGACATGTGCGACAACTGGCTGCGCGTCGACCGCATCGAATTAACGGTGTTTGTGGATAACGAGCCGGCAATAGCCGTGTACAAAAAACACGGATTCGAGATTGAAGGTACTGGCAAGCGCTACGCCCTGCGCAACGGTGAGTATGTGGATGCGTATTATATGGCGAGAATGAAGTAGTTTGTTGCCGGGTGGAGGCTTCGCCTTACCCGGCCTACATTCGTGCCGTTGTAGGCCCGGTAAGCGCAGCGCCACCGGGCAACAAAATCAGTACCCCGCTGTTAAATCATCCACCGAGCGCGGGTCCGACGCCCCAAACAGCGCGCCGTCCGGCCCGACCATAATGCTCTGGGTGCTGCCCATCGCCTCTTTTACCGCCACCTTCTGTCCACGTTGCTCCAGCAGTTTGATGGTGTCCGGGCTAAAGCCCTTCTCAACGCGCAGTTCATCCGGCAGCCACTGGTGATGAAAACGCGGCGCGTTGGTCGCTTCGGCGACGTTCATCCCAAAATCGATACTGTTGACCACCATCTGCAATACCGTAGTGATAATCCGGCTTCCGCCAGGACTGCCGGTGACCAGCCAGGTTTTACCGTCTTTCACCACGATAGTAGGCGACATTGACGAGAGCGGTCGCTTCTTCGGCCCAACCGCATTCGCATCGCCGCCGACCAGACCGTAGACGTTCGGCACGCCCGGCTTGGCAGAGAAATCATCCATCTCGTTGTTAAGCAGAATGCCGCTGTTGCCCGCCACAATCCCGGTACCAAAGGTGGTGTTGAGCGTATAGGTCACCGCCACCGCGTTACCGTCTTTATCCACCACCGAGAAGTGGGTGGTCTGGTTGCTTTCATACGGTGCCAGCTTGCCGGGGCGGATCTCGCTGGACGGTTTAGCCTTGTTGATGTCGATCTCATCAGCAATGGATTTGGCATATGCCTTGTTGGTCAACGCCTGCCACGGCACCTTCACGAAGTCCGGGTCACCGAGGTATTCCGAGCGGTCGGCGTAGGCGCGTTTTTCGGCCTCCGCCATTACCTGCATCGCATCCGCGCTGCCGAAGCCGAACTTATGCATATCGAAGTTTTCAAGAATATTGAGGATCTGCACGATGTGGATCCCGCCGGATGACGGTGGTGGCATCGAGAAGACTTCGTAGCCGCGATAGGTTCCGCTAATTGGCTCACGCTCTACCGCCTTGTACTCGGCCAGGTCCGCTTTGGTGATGAGCCCGCCGTTTTTCTTCATCTCTTCAGCAATCTGGTCAGCAATCGCCCCTTTGTAGAACGCGTCCGGACCGTTTTCAGCTATCAGCTCAAGGCTTTTGGCGAGGTTCTTCTGCACCAGCCTATCGCCCTTCTTCAACGGCTCGCCGTCTTTCCAGAAGATGGCTTTACTGTTTTCGTGATTGGGAATCACTTCACTGCCGTAGGTTTTGAGATCGTCCGCCAGAGCGTCATTCACCACAAAGCCGTCCCGGGCCAGTTTAATGGCTGGCTGCACCACTTTGTTCAGCGGCATGGTGCCGTATTTCTCCAGCGCCAGCGAGAAGCCCGCCACGGTGCCCGGCGTGCCGCTTGCGAGATGGGAAGTCAGGGATTTTTTACTGTCCGGGTTCCCCTGGTCGTCGAGGAACATATCGCGGGACGCCTGAGCAGGCGCCATTTCGCGGAAGTCGATGGCGGTCGTTTTGCCGTCTTTGGTGCGCAGCATCATAAAGCCGCCGCCGCCCAGATTCCCCGCCTGCGGGTGCGTTACCGCCAGTGCATATCCCACCGCGACCGCCGCATCTACCGCGTTACCGCCCTGTTTGAGAATGTCGACGCCCACATGGGTTGCCAGCGCATCCACGGACGCCACCATACCGTGGGTTGCCCGCACGGGATGAAAAACATCTTCCTCCACGCCATACGATACTGGCGGAGCCGCTGGCGGGTTGGCCGCCACGCTAAATGTCCCGCCTGCCATCAGCGCGGCGATGGCGACCCAGCGCAAAAACGTTGGTTTCATCATTATTGTTCTCCAGGTGAAGGGATCCATATTCCCCGCTTAAGCCTGGTTCACAACTCCTAAAAAATCATCGTCATGGTGAAATCAGGGTAAACTTAAGAGAGACCTCAACAGGAGGAAATGACAATGAAACGCTTACTGATTCTTGCGGCGCTGATCCCGTTTGCCGCGCTCGCACAGCCACTTAACACCATGAACAACCCGAACCAGCAGGGTTATGTCATCCCGAGCCAGCAGCGTATGCAGACGGAGATGATGAGCCAGCAGCAACAGCAAAAAGGGATGCTGAACCAGCAGTTGAAAACGCAGACCCAGATGCAGCAGCAGAGCCTGCAAAATCAGATGAACGCCAACACCCAGCGCGTACAGCAGGGACAGGTGCGTGAGCAGCCGCTGCCGAATAAAAACGGTGGGATGTTAGGTGGGATGACGTCGTCAGGCAGCGGACAGCAGCATATGCTGCCGTCGCAGTCGAATGGCAGTATGCTTAACCCGCAGAACTAAAGTTCGGGCCGATCAGGTTTATGGCATCGGTACAGATGATGTCCACGCCCCAGCGCAGCAGTTCGGCTGCACGCTGGGGTTTATTCACGGTATAAACCAGAATATGCAGACCCGCGTCTTTGAGCATCTTCACCCGCGCCTCGTCCAGCAGCCTGTGATTGAGATGGATAGAGACACAGCCTAAGCGGGTCGTCAGCTCGCGCCAGTCCTCACGCCACTCGTCCAGCAGCAGCCCACGCGGGAGTTCAGGCACGGCAGCCTGGGCCGCTTCCAGGGCGTCAATTTCAAACGAGGAGAGCAGCGGCGCCGTCATCCCTTCCCATAGCTCACGCGCGGCCAGCGCAATGACTTTACCCGTCAGCGTCCCGGTGCCGGTGGTCGGTTTGATTTCAATGTTTGCCATCATGCCGTGCTGACGACAGCGGTCCGCCACCTCCGCCAGCAGCGGCAGCGGTTCGCCTTTGAATTCACCGCTGTACCAGCTTCCGGCATCCACTTTCAGCAGATCGCGCCACGGCAGTTCACCCGCCACGCCCCAGCCGTTGCTGGTGCGTTCGAGGTTGTCGTCATGCAGCAGGAAAATCTCGCCGTCCTTCGACAGCTTGGCGTCAAACTCGATCATCGTGTGACCGTAGCGCGCGCCAACATCAATCGCCGCCAGGGTATTTTCCGGCGCCAGTTTACCGCCGCCACGGTGGGCGACGATGTGGGGATAAGGCCAGTTGCTCATACTCGTTGTCCTGTTTCACCATCAAAGAGGTGCAGATGATTTTCCGGCAGGTGCAGCCACAGCGTGCTGCCTGCTTTCGGGCGCTCCTGATGTGCCAGACGCACCACCATTTTTTGCTCGCCCCAGCGCCCGTGCGCCAGGTTATCTGCCCCCAACATCTCCAGCGTGTCCATCACCAGCGGCACGCCGCCGTCCGCCTGAGAGGTTAAACCGATATGCTCGGGGCGGATCCCGAGCGTCATCTTACGCCCGGCGTAGCCACGATAGTACCAGTTGATCGGTAATGCCATCCCGCTTTCCAGCTCAAAGTGCGTGCCTGCATTGCTGATACGCCCTTCCAGCAAATTCATTGCCGGGCTGCCGATAAAGCTCGCCACAAAGCGGGTGGCCGGTTTCTCGTAAACGTCCACCGGCGTACCAATCTGCTCGGCGATGCCTTTGTTCATTACCATCACGCGCTGGGCAAGAGTCATAGCTTCGACCTGATCGTGGGTCACGTACAGGGAGGTGGTTTTCAGACGGCGATGGAGCTGCTGCAGCTCAAGACGCATCTGCACGCGCAGCTTGGCATCCAGGTTGGAGAGCGGTTCATCGAACAGGAATACCGCCGGGTCGCGCACGATGGCGCGTCCCATCGCCACGCGCTGGCGCTGACCACCGGAGAGCTCGCGCGGGCGGCGCTTGAGCAGGCCGTCCAGTTCCAGAATGCGTGCCGCTTCTTTCACGCGCTCGTCGATATGGCCTTTGCCCATGCCGCGGATTTTCAGCCCCCACGCCATATTCTCTTCCACGCTCATGTGCGGATAGAGGGCGTAGTTCTGAAACACCATCGCAATACCGCGATCCTTCGGTTCCATCTCGGTGACGCGCTGGCGGTCAATCCAGATATCGCCCGAGGTCACGCGCTCCAGCCCCGCCACCATGCGCAGCAGGGTGGATTTGCCGCAGCCGGACGGGCCGACCATCACGATGAATTCCCCGTCCGCCACGTCGAGCGTCAGCGGCTGAATCACCTGGGTTTTGCCGTCCCAGCTTTTGGTTACTGCCTGAAGTTTTAAACCTGCCATCTTATTTCTCGCTATCGACCAGGCCGCGGACAAACGCACGCTGCATGGCTAAAACAATGACTACGGGTGGGATAAGGGTGAGCAGCATCGCCGCCATCACCTGGTTCCAGAGGGTGGTGCCTTCGCCGGTGGCGATCATGCCTTTGATGCCCGCCACGGCGGTGCCGAGGTTGACGTCCTGAATAATCAGCAGCGGCCACAGGTACTGGTTCCAGCCGTAGATAAAGGTGATCACAAACAGCGCCGCAAGGTTGGTTTTCGACAGCGGCAGCACGATGTCGCGGAAGAAGCGCATCGGCGACGCGCCGTCGATGCGCGCCGCTTCAATCAGCTCGTCCGGCAGAGTCATAAAGAACTGGCGGAACAGGAAGGTGGCGGTCGCCGAGGCCATCAGCGGCAGCGTTAAGCCCCCGTAGCTGTCGAGCATCTTCAGGTTGGCGATCACCTCCACCGTCGGGAAGATACGCACTTCCACCGGCAGCATCAGGGTAATGAAGATCATCCAGAAGAAGAGGTTACGCAGCGGAAAGCGGAACCAGACGATGGCGAAGGCAGAAAGCATCGACACCGTAATTTTGCCGACCGTAATGCCAAACGCCATGATGAAGCTGTTGAGCATCATCAGCCAGAACGGCGCGCTGTTGACGCCCACGCCCTGGGTCCAGATGGTCTTCATGTTCTCGAAAAGATGTGTGCCTGGGATCAGCGTCATCGGCGTGTCGAACACCGCTTTGGTGTCCAGCGTAGCGGCGACAAACGCCACGTACAGCGGGAAGAGGATGACGATAATCCCTAAAATCAGCATGGTATGGCTGAAAATCGTCAGCCCGCGACGGTTCTCAATCATTGGTAGCGCACCTTACTTTCAACATAGCGGAACTGCACCACCGTGAGGATGATGACGAGGAACATCAGCACCACCGACTGCGCGGCGGAGGCCGAGAGATCAAGCCCCGCAAAGCCTTCGCGGTAGATCTTATAGATAAGCGTCGTGGTCGCCTGCACCGGGCCGCCTGCGGTCGCCGCGTCGATCACCGGGAAAGTGTCGAAGAAGGCGTACACGAGGTTAACCACCAGCAGGAAGAAGCTCACCGGGGCGATCAGCGGCAGCGATAATCTGAAGAAGCGGCGAACCGGCCCTGCGCCGTCAATCGCCGCGGCTTCCACCAGCGAACGCGGGATGGACTGCAGTGCGGCAAAGAAGAACAGGAAGTTATAGCTGATCTGCTTCCACACCGAGGCGAACACCACCAGGAACATCGCCTGACCGCTGTTCTGGGCGTGGTTCCAGTCGTAACCCAATTCGGCCAGGAAATGGGTAATCAGCCCGCGCCCCGGGTTAAACAGGAAGATCCACAGCACGGCCGCAACGGCGGGCGCGACGGCGTAAGGCAGCAGCATCAGGGTCTGATACAGGCGGCTGCCGCGCACCACGTAATCCACCAGCGCGGCAAAGAACAGCGAAGCGACCAGACCGCTGACGGTGACCAGCGCGCTGAATTTCATCGTCGTCCAGAAGGAGTCCAGATAGTAGCTGTCGTGGAACAGCGCGGTGAAGTTGTCCAGGCCAACAAACTGGCTGGACAGCCCGAACGGGTCGACGCTTTGTACCGAGTACCACAGCGCTTCGCCCGCAGGCCAGATAAAGAAGATAACGGTGATGACCAGCTGCGGCGCGACCAGAAGATAGGGCAGCCAGCGGGAGCGGAACACCGGACGGGATGATGACATTGAGATTGGGTTCCTGAACAATGCCGGGTGGCGGCTACGCCTTACCCGGCCTACATGTGGCACGTCGTAGGCCCGGTAAGCGTAGCGCCACCGGGCGAATCACAGATTACGATTTGGTCGACTGCTCAAAACGGCGCAGCAGCTGATTCCCGCGTTCTACCGCTGAATCCAGCGCCTGTTGAGGCGTTTTCTTCCCGGTCCACACGCTTTCCAGCTCTTCATCCACGATGGTGCGGATCTGCGGCATGTTGCCCAGACGCAGACCTTTGGTGAACGGCAACGGCGGCTTGTTCAGCATCTGACGCGTCGCGATATCCGCGCCCGGGTTTTTGCTGTAGAAGCCCTGCTCGCGGGTCAGGTCATAGGCGGCTTTGGTGATCGGCAGGTAGCCGGTTTTCTGGTGCCACTCAGCGGCAATCTCTGGCTTCGCCAGGAAGTCGAGGAACTCGGCCACACCTTTGTAGGTGCCCTTGTCTTTGCCCTGCATCACCCACAGGCTGGCCCCGCCGATGATGGCGTTCTGCGGCGCGCCCTTCACGTCAGCGTCGTACGGCATCATGCCCACGCCGTAGTTGAATTTGGCGTAGTGACGGATATCTGCCAGCGAACCGGAAGACGCGGTGGTAATGGCGCAGTCACCGTTGTAGAACTTTTCAGTGGATTCGTCTTTACGGCCGAAGTAGCTGAAATCGCCCTTTTTGTTGAGCGCTTCCAGCAGCGCAATGTGCTTCACCTGCTCCGGCTTGTTGAACTCCAGTACCGCGTCAATGCCGTCGAAGCCGTTGTTTTTGGTGGCAACCGGCAGGCCGTGCCAGGCGCTGAAGTTTTCAATCTGGATCCAGCCCTGCCAGCCGCTGGCGTAGCCGCACTTCATGCCCGCCGCTTTCAGCTTAGCGGTGTATTCCGCCAGGTCTTGCCAGGTTTTTGGCGGCTGCTCCGGATCTAAACCGGCTTTCCTGAAGGCATCTTTGTTGTAGTACAGGACCGGCGTGGAGCTGTTAAACGGCTGAGACAGCAGGTGACCGGTTTTGGAATCGGTGTAGTAGCCCGCCACGGTTGGCACGAACTGCGACTCGTCGAAGTTGATGCCCGCCTCTTTGAAGACTTCATAGACCGGCTTGATGGCTTTCGAGGCCATCATGGTCGCGGTACCCACTTCATAAACCTGTAACAGTGCAGGGGCGTTACCGGTACGGAAGGCGGCGATGCCCGCGCTCAGGCTCTGCTCGTAGTTGCCTTTGTACACCGGCACAATCTTGTAATCCGGGTGGGTGTCGTTGAAACGCTGCGCCAGGGAGTCAACTTCTTTACCCAACTCCCCTTCCATGGAATGCCAGAATGGAATGGTGGTGACAGCCATTGCGTTCGTCGCAAAAGCCAGACCCAGTGCCAGACCCAAAGCTGTGTGTCGTAACGATGTCATTGTCATCTCTCTTATTGTGCCGGATGCGCGATATCACGCGTTTTATGCTCGCGAGGTAACATGACATGCTCGAATGACAGAAAAATAACTGTTTGTTTACAGATAAGTGACAGCAAAGCGTCAGGGGGATGATGGTTGTGTGAAGGGTGTTGGGGGGTTGGGTGATTGAGTGCGGTCTGATGCCCTCACCCCGGCCCTCTCCTACAGGGAGAGGGAGAAAGGCATGTAGGCCCGGTAAGCGTAAGCGCCACCGGGCAACACAGACGGCTTAGCCTCCGAGGTACGCGCTCCGCACCGCTTCGTTCGCCAGCAGCGCATCGCCGGTATCTTCAAGCACCACGCGGCCGTTTTCCAGCACGTAGCCACGGTCGGCGAGCTTCAGCGCCTGGTTGGCGTTCTGCTCGACGAGGAAGATGGTCATCCCCTCTTTACGCAGCTGCTCGATGGTGTCGAAGATCTGCTGGATGATGATCGGCGCCAGACCGAGCGACGGTTCGTCCAGCAGCAGCAGGCGTGGCTGGCTCATCAGCGCGCGGCCAATCGCCAGCATCTGCTGCTCACCGCCGGACATGGTGCCCGCACGCTGAATACGGCGCTCCCACAGGCGCGGGAAGAGTTCGTATACCCACTTGATGCGGGTCTGGTATTCATCGCGGTGAGCGAAGAAGCCGCCCATCGCCAGGTTCTCTTCCACCGTCATGCGCGAGAAGACGCGACGCCCTTCCGGAACAATCGCCACCGCTTCACGCATGATTTTTGCAGTCTGCCAGTCGGTAATGTCTTTGCCATCAAACACAATCCGCCCGCTGGTAGCCCGCGGGTCGCCGCACAGGGTACCGAGCAGCGTGGTTTTGCCCGCGCCGTTGGCGCCAATCAGGGTGACGATTTCACCCTGATTGATGTGCAGGCTGACGTCGTGCAGCGCCTGGATCTTGCCGTAGTGCGCATTGACCTTGTCGAACGTTAACATCGCTTTTTCCATCTTATGCCTCACCAAGGTACGCGCGGATCACGTCCGGATTGTTGCGGATCTCTTCCGGCGTGCCGTTTGCCAGCGGCGTGCCCTGGTTGACCACGTAAATACGGTCCGAAATACCCATCACCAGCTTCATGTCGTGCTCAATCAGCAGGATGGTGGTGTCGTGGTGATCGCGCAGCTCGGCAATCAGCTCGTCCAGCTCTTTGGTCTCTTTCGGGTTGAGGCCCGCCGCCGGTTCGTCGAGCATCAGGATCTCCGGCTGCGTCACCATGCAGCGCACAATCTCCAGACGACGCTGATCGCCGTAGGCCAGGTTGCTCGCCTGACGGTTGGCGTGCTGCAGCAAGCCGATGCGGTCGAGCCAGGTGGCGGCGCGGTCGAGGGCCTCCTCCTGGGCGCGGCGGAAGGCCGGAGTCTTCAACAGACCGGAGAACAGCCCGGTTTTGAGCTGCTGATGCTGTGCCACCAGCAGGTTCTCAATCACCGTCATCTCGCGGAACAGGCGCACGTGCTGGAAGGTACGCACCACGCCCATGCGGGCAATTTGCTGGCCCGGCAGCCCTTCCAGGTGCTTATCGCGCAGCATGATGGTGCCGCCCGTCGGCTTGTAGAAACCGGTCAGGCAGTTAAACACCGTGGTTTTTCCCGCGCCGTTGGGGCCAATCAGGGAGACGATCTCTTTCTTATGCAGATCCAGATTCACGTTGTTGACCGCCAGCAGGCCGCCAAAACGCATCATCAGACCGTTAACGGATAATAATGGCTGACTCATGCCTGCTCTCCTTTCGCTTTCCCGTTCTTCAGCTTCAGCTGTGGACGGGTCATCGGCAGCAGGCCCTGCGGACGCCAGATCATCATCAGCACCATCAAACCACCCAGCATCAGCATGCTGTATTCGTTAAAGTCACGCATCAGCTCGCGCGAGACCACCAGCAGGATGGCCGCGAGAATGACGGCAAACTGCGAGCCCATCCCGCCGAGCACCACAATCGCCAGCACAAAGGCCGATTCGGCAAACGTGAACGATTCCGGGCTGACGAAGCCCTGACGCGCGGCAAACAGCGTCCCGGCGAAACCGGCAAACGCGGCGCTGATGGTAAACGCGGTCAGCTTGATGCGGGTCGGGTTCAGGCCCAGGGAGCGGCAGGCGATCTCATCTTCACGCAGCGCTTCCCACGCGCGGCCCAGCGGCATGCGCAGCAGACGGTTAATCACGAAAAGGGTCACCACCACCAGCAGCAGCGCAACCAGGTAGAGCCAAATCACGCGGTCGGACGGGTCATACTTCACGCCAAAGAAGTTGCTGAAGGTATCCCAGCCGCCTTCGCGGGCGGTACGGCTGAACTCCAGCCCGAAGAAGGTCGGTTTCGGGATCTGGCTGATGCCGTTCGGACCACCGGTGATTTCGGTGTTATTCAGCAGCAGGATACGGACGATTTCGCCAAAGCCTAAGGTCACAATCGCCAGGTAGTCACCGCGCAGGCGCAGCACCGGGAAGCCAAGCAGGAAGCCCGCAGCGGCAGAAACCAGGCCCGCCAGCGGCAGACAGGTCCAGAAGCCGAGGCCGTAATAATGGTTCAGCAGCGCGAAGGTGTAGGCACCGATGGCGTAAAAACCACCGTAGCCCAGCACCAGCAGGCCAGAGAGCCCCACCACCACGTTCAGACCGAGACCCAAAATCACGTAAATCATGGTCAGGGTAGCGATATCCACCGTGCCGCGCGAGACCACGAATGGCCACGCCACGGCCGCCACCAGCAGCGCCACGAGGAACAGCTTTTGCTTCACGGTGGAACCGTCGATAGCCGGAAGAACAAATTTCGGCCCGGAGACACCTTTCAGCGTCTTCTGGAACAGCGGACGCAGCAGCTGGAACAGGAACACCACCGCCGTGCCAATAAACACCCACTGCCAGCGGATATCAGGTGCGGTATCCACCACCAGTTTGGTGCCGCTCAGCTCCAGCTGGACGCCCATAAAGACGCCCGCCAGCACGAAGAACATGGCGGCAGAGAGCAGCGCCATTGCAAAATGCATCGGTTTCATACTTTCTCTACCTCCGGACGGCCCAGAATACCGGTAGGCATGACCAGCAGAACCAGAATCAGCAGGGCAAACGACACCACGTCTTTATATTCGGTGCTCAGGTACGCCGAGGAGAGCGCTTCCGCCACGCCCAGGATCAGGCCACCGATCATCGCGCCAGGAATACTGCCGATACCGCCAAGTACTGCCGCGGTGAAGGCTTTCATTCCGGCCATAAAGCCGATGTACGGGTTGATCACGCCGTAGAACTGGCCGAGCAGCACGCCCGCCACTGCCGCCATCGCGGCACCGATCACGAAGGTCAGGGCAATCACGCGGTCAGTATTGATGCCAAGCAGGCTCGCCATCTTCAGGTCTTCCGCGCAGGCACGGCAGGCGCGCCCCATGCGGGAATAACGGATGAACAGCGTCAGGGCGAGCATTGCAATAAAGGTCACGACCCAGATGACGAGCTGCATGGTGGTGATAGAGGCAGAGAAGTTTTCGCTGGCCCCCACGATCCACTGGCCGTTAAACAGGCTTGGCAGCGCCACGTCGCGCGACCCTTCGGTCAGGCTGACGTAGTTTTGCAGGAAGATCGACATACCGATGGCGGAGATGAGCGCAATCAGACGCTTGGAGCTGCGCACCGGCCGATAGGCCACGCGCTCGATGCTCCAGCCATAGGCGCTGGCGATCACAATGGCGCCGACAAACCCGGCGGCAACCAGCAGCCAGCTGCTGTCGATGCCCATCATCATCAGGGCGGCGATGATCATAAAGGAGATGTAGCTACCGATCATGTACACCTCGCCGTGGGCGAAGTTGATCATGCCGATAATGCCGTAAACCATCGTATAGCCGATGGCAATCAGCGCGTAGGTGCTTCCCAGCGTGACGCCGTTAAACATCTGCTGCAGGAAATAGAGAAACTGCTCGGACATATGCAAACCTTTTTATTCCCGCCCGGCGGTCCGGGCGGCGGGATAATTATTTGGCGGCCGAGGAAGACCCGTCGGCGTGCCACTTAAAGACACCAAACTCAAATCCCTTCAGATCGCCTTTCTCATCCCAGTTCAGCGGCCCAATCACGGTGTTCGCCCCGTGTGCTTTTAAATCTTTCACCAGATCCAACGGCTCTTTGCTGCCGGTACGCTCCAGAGCCGTCGCCAGAGACTGTACGGCCGCGTAGGTGATCCAGACATACGGACCACTCGGGTCCTTTTTCTGCGCCTTAAGCGCATCAACGATAGCCTTGTTCGCCGGATCCTGGTCATAGCGTTTTGGCATCGTAACCAGCATGCCTTCGGCAGAATCGCCCGCGATGTTCGACAGGGAGGCATTACCCACGCCCTCTGGTCCCATAAACTGGGTTTTCAGACCGGTGGCGCGTGCCTGACGCAGCATCTGCCCCATTTCAGGGTAGTAGCCGCCGTAGTAAACGAAGTCGATGTTCTCTTTTTGCAGACGAGCAATCAGCGCGGAGAAGTCTTTCTCACCGGCAGTGATGCCGTCGAAGAAGACGATGTTCGCGCCACCTTTTTTCAGGCCGTCCTGAACGGAACGCGCCAGGCCTTCGCCGTACTGCTGCTTGTCATGAATGATGGCAATGCGCTTTGGCTTTACGGTTTCGAGGATAAATTTGGCGGCGGTGGGTCCCTGGGAAGAATCGAGACCGGCGGTACGCATAATGTGCTGATAGCCGCGCTGGGTCAGTTCTGGGTTAGTGGCGCCGGGGGTGATCATCAGAATTCCTTCGTCTTCGTAGATATCAGACGCAGGCTGGGTGGACGATGAGCACAGGTGGCCAATCACATACTGGATGCCATCGTTGACGATTTTGTTGGCGACCGCGACGGCCTGTTTCGGATCGCAGGCGTCGTCATATTCCACGCCCACCAGCTTGTCGCCTTTGATGCCGCCTTTGGCGTTGATGTCTTTGATGGCCTGGCGCGCGCCGTTGAACTCCATATCACCCCACTGGGCAACAGGGCCGGACATTGCGCCCACGACCGCAACTTTGATCTCTTCCGCCATGGCTGCATGCGAGATCGCCAGTGCAACCATTCCCGCGATAAATGTTTTCGCGTTCCTTTTCATCTCAGAATCCCCATTCGTGATGTCGTGTTTATATTTTGTTTTATTATGGTTAAAAAGCATTCTGTACTTTTAATGCACAACGCTATTTTTACCAGTGCCTTTAATGGTTTAGCGCAGTTTTTTGCCAAAAACCAGACTAAAATCTCTATTTTTCAGGCGATTAAGCAAAGATAATATTCTGAAATCATGCAGAGATAAACAAATAAAAGTGCAGTTTGCAGCATAAAATAACGGTACAAAGCGCCGAATAAATCACTACCATTCAGGTTAAAATTCTGCTTATTTTTCGATCCATGTGTTTTCAAACTGCCCAGCGCGTTACCAAAAAACTAATCACCTGGTTAATGAGAATAAAAAGAGGAAGCCGCTGAGTGAATAAATTGAGTACACTGCCCCTACTCAATTTGATTTGGACATGTAGCTAATGAAACTGACTATCGTGCGTCTGGTGACCTTTAGCGACCAGGATCATATCGACCTGGGCAAGATCTGGCCGGAATATTCCCCTTCGTCGCTACGCGTCGACGAGACTCACCGCATTTATGCCGCGCGTTTCAACGAACGCCTGCTGGCTGCGGTTCGCGTGACCCTGAGCGGTACAGAAGGGGCGCTGGACTCACTGCGTGTACGTGACGTCACCCGGCGTCGCGGCGTGGGGCAGTATTTAATTGAAGAAGTGATCCGCGAAAACCCGAACGTGACCTCATGGTGGATGGCTGACGTAGGTGTAGAAGACCGCGGCGTGATGGCGGCGTTTATGCAGGCGTTAGGGTTTACGGCGCAGGAGAGCGGGTGGGAGAAGCGCTAAAAGAAAGCCGGGTGGCGGCTGCGCCTTACCCGGCCTATATTCTCCACCGTATTTTCCCAAGCATTTCGTGTTGCAGGAAGGCGGCAAGTTATGAAATCCCCGGGAGCTTACATAAGTAAGTGACCGGGGTTGAATAACGCAGCCAACGCACCTGCGGCGCGAAAGGCGACGGGAAAATTATTTGGCGTCTGTCGCCGTACCGTTGGCATGCCAGTCAAACACGCCGAACTCAAAGCCTTTCAGGTCACCCTTCTCATCCCAGGACAGTGGTCCCATCACGGTTTCGACGGTGTTCGCTTTCAGCCAGGTCGCAATCTCAGCCGGATCGGCTGACTGGTTCAGACCCGCCTGCAGAGACTGAAGCGCCGCGTAGGTGGTCCAGACGAACGCGCCGCTTGGATCCTGTTTCTTCGCCTTGATGGCATCTACGATAGGTTTGTTCGCAGGGACCTGGTCGTAGTTCTTCGGCTTGGTCACCAGCAGGCCTTCAGCGGATTCACCTGCGATGTTAGACAGGGAAACGTTCGCTACGCCTTCAGGCCCCATAAACTGGGTTTTCAGACCGGCTGCACGCGCCTGGCGCAGGATCTGGCCCATCTCCGGGTGGTAACCGCCGTAGTAAACGAAATCGATATTCTCTTTTTTCAGGCGCGCCACCAGCGTGGAGAAGTCTTTCTCACCGGCAGTGATCCCATCGAAGAAGACCACATTGGCGTTGCCTTTCTTCAGACCATCCTGCACCGCACGCGCCAGACCTTCACCGTACTGCTGTTTGTCATGAACAATCGCGATACGCTTCGGCTTCACTTTATCCAGAATGTATTTCGCCGCCGTTGGACCCTGGTCAGAGTCCAGGCCCGTGGTGCGCAGGGTCAGTTTGTAGCCGCGCGCGGTCAGCTCCGGTGCGGTCGCCGCCGGGGTGATCATCAGAATCCCTTCGTCTTCGTAGATGTCAGACGCAGGCTGAGTTGAGGAAGAGCACAGGTGACCGATAACGTATTTGATCCCGTCGTTCACCACTTTGTTCGCAACCGCTACCGCTTGTTTCGGGTCACAGGCATCATCATATTTTACGATCTGCAGTTTTTCGCCTTTAATACCGCCCTTAGCATTAATGTCTGCAACCGCCTGTTCAGCGCCCGTAAATTCCTGGTCGCCGTACTGTGCTACCGGACCGGACATTGCGCCAACCACAGCCACCTTAATGTCTGCCTGTGCCATGGTGCTGAATGCCAACGCAATACATCCTGCCAGTAACGCTTTACCCTTCATGTTCATCCTGAGATTCCCCATTATTATGGTTATTACGATTGTTGTGATGTTGTTGTGCAGCGATTTATTTCAGTTATTGGTGTGCTGTTCGCGCTTTTTCAGCATACTCTGCTAAAACATACCCCATTTTTATGATTTTGGAATAGCTAATTTGAAATGAATATATGATAAGCCCGGCAAAGATTTCACCGGGCGCGCGGCTTTAACGTGTCAGCGAGGCGGAGATAATGTCCAGCGCTTGACGGAACTGCACTTCGGGGATTGTCAGCGGATAAAGGAAACGAATAACGTTGCCGTAAACGCCGCAGCTCAGCAGAAGCAGACCGTCCTGCAGCGCGCGTTCCTGTACCAGGCGGGTGAATTCCGGCGAAGGCTGGCCCGTTTGCGGGTCATTAAACTCTACCGCCACCATCGATCCTTGCGCGCGAATGTCGGCGATATACGGACAGTGTTCCTTCGCTTTGTTCAGCACCTCTACCAGGTGATGACCAAGATGCGCAGAACGTGTACAGAGATCCTCCTCATCAATCACGTCCAGCACCGCATGCGCAGCGGCAATCGCCAGCGGGTTCCCCGCGTAAGTACCGCCCAGCCCGCCCGGCGCAGGTGCGTCCATCACGTCGGCACGGCCCGATACCGCAGAGAGCGGCATCCCACCCGCGAGGCTTTTCGCCATAGTGATCAGATCCGGCTTCACGCAGTGGTGTTCCATCGAGAACAGTTTGCCTGTACGGGCGAAACCACTTTGTACCTCGTCGGCAATCAGCAAAATACCGTGGGTATCACAGAGGGCACGCAGCGCCTGCATAAAATCGGCAGGCGCGATATTGAAACCGCCCTCCCCCTGAACCGGTTCGAGAATAATGGCCGCGACCTGATCCGGTGCGATATCCGCTTTAAAGATGCGTTCCAGGCTTTTTAACGCCTCATTCGTGCTGACGCCGTGCAGATCGTTTGGATACTGCGCGTGATACACCGAGCCAGGGAACGGACCAAAGCCCAGTTTGTACGGCGCAACTTTGCCAGTCAGCGCCATGGTCATAAAAGTACGGCCGTGGAACGCGCCGCCGAAAGTGATGAGGCCAGGACGTCGGGTATAGGCGCGGGCTATTTTAACCGCGTTTTCAACCGCTTCTGCGCCCGTCGAGAAAAAGGCCGTTTTGGCCGGGCCATCAATGGGCACGCGCTGGTTGATACGCTCGGCCAGCGCCACATAGCCTTCATACGGCACAATCTGGTACGCCGTATGGGTAAAGGCGTGGAGTTGTTTTTCAATAGCGGAAATGACTTTGGGATGGCGATGGCCGGTATTCAGCACCGCAATGCCGGCGGCGAAGTCGATATACTCGTTGCCTTCTACGTCCCACACCGTGGCATTTTCGGCTTTATCGGCATAGAAATTACACATGACGCCGATACCGCGCGGCGTCGCCTGCAAACGCCGGTCGTTCAGTTCGTTATTTTTCACCCTGTCCCCCTGAGAAAATCGCCTGCTTAGCGCATCAGTAAGTGTTTGCCAGGGGGGAGGAATTCGCCAGAGCGGGCGCTAAAAAAACAAAACCCCCGGACTCTCATCCAGGGGTTCTCAGTGTACTTCGCAGAAATTACGCTTCGATAGCGGCGCGAAGTTTTTTCATGGCGTTCTTTTCAAGCTGACGCACACGTTCAGCGGAGACGCCGTAGCGGTCGGCCAGTTCCTGCAGCGTGGACTTGTTGTCTTCGTCCAGCCAGCGGGCACGGATAATATCCTGACTACGTTCGTCGAGGCCTTCCATCGCATGGGTGAGCTTATTCGCGGCCTGATCTTCCCAGTTATCCTCTTCAATGCCGTCAGCAAAGTTGGAGGTTTTATCCTGCAGATACAGAACCGGGGCCATTGGCTGGCTGTCAGAGCCGTCGTCGTCGGAGGACATATCAAACGTCATGTCCTGCGCGGCCATACGGGATTCCATCTCACGCACATCTTTGCTGGATACACCCAGCTCGCGCGCCACCATTTCCACTTCATCCTGATTGAACCAGCCCAGACGCTGCTTGGTTTTACGCAGGTTGAAGAACAGTTTACGTTGCGCTTTTGTCGTGGCGACTTTCACGATACGCCAGTTGCGCAGCACGTATTCATGAATTTCTGCTTTGATCCAGTGTACGGCGAAGGAGACCAGTCGCACACCCACTTCCGGGTTAAAGCGACGTACAGCCTTCATCAGACCGATGTTACCTTCCTGAATCAAGTCCGCCTGCGGCAGGCCATAGCCCGCGTAATTACGAGCAATGTGAACAACAAAGCGCAGGTGAGACAGGATCAGCTTTTTCGCTGCTTCCAGATCGCCCTGGTAATGCAGCTTTTCAGCAAGCTCCTTTTCTTCCTCGGCCGTTAACATCGGCCAGGTGTTCGCAGCCCGGATGTAAGATTCCAGGTTACCAACAGGGGCTAAAGCTAAAGTTTGCATTTCTTTGGTCATTCATTCCTCTCAATGTTTCTTCTGGTCCAGGTTGTCCCCGTCAGGCAACAACCATGCCAAAGCGTTTGAGCCACGAGATTAGCATTCACTCTTTTATCAGACAGTGATTTTATCCACAAGTTCCAGGTGCAACAGTGAATAAATTACGCACAAAATGTGACATGGAGATGATAACAGGGGAAGAGACAACAGGGACGCTTTCCCTGCAGAGCGAACATCTCGGTGCAGGGAAAGATTATATCACGCTTTTATTAGTCGGGAGTAAAGTGGCGTAAATGTTGAACGGTCGCCAGCCAGGCAGCCACCCAACCAATCATCGAGCAAACCAGCAGTAATAACAGGCACTCGTCAAAGCCTAAGCCACTGATATCAAACTTAGTTCCGAAAACCTGCGCCACTTCCGTCACGGCCGATGACAAACGCATCACCAAAATTTCTGACAAAATCAGTGAAAGAAATGCCCCGGAAAAACCGAGCAATGCGCCGCCATAGAGGAACGGACGAAGGATGAAGCCATCCGTCGCGCCAATCAGTTTCTGCACGTTAATGGTATCGCGGCGTGCAAAAATGCTCAGGCGCACGCTGTTACCAATGACGAGGAACACCGCGGCCACCATCAGTACGCCGATCATCGCCGACACACGTCCCACCAGCCCGGTCAGCGCGGCAAGACGGGCAAACCAGCTGTCGTCCATGCGCACTTCATCAATTCCGTTAATCCGAGTGATGCGATCGCGTAACGTATTTAGCGAATCGGTCCCCTGGAAATCGAGCTTCGGGATCACCACCGCCACCGCAGGTAACGGGTTCTCTTCGAGCATATCCAGCGCGCCGCCAAAACCGGACCAGTTGCGAAACTCGCCCAGCGCTTCTTCACGGGAAAGATAGTTGACCTTCTCCACGCCCTGCTCGGCCTGGATTTGCCCGACCACCTGCGCCGCCGCGTTATCGTCGAGCGCTTTATCCAGATAAACGGTGATCTGCGGCGACGGATAATACTGGGACGCCGCCTGGTTCACGTTCTTATAAACCATGTAGCAGACGCTTGGCAGCGTCAGGGAGATGGCGATGACCATCACCGTCAGGAACGTTGCCAGCGGTTTGCTTTTCAGATCCTGCAACGCGCCGTGGAAAGCGTAGCGCACCTGCTCGTTAAACACGTTGGTTTTGCGCGAAGCCGGCTTTGGCGCCGCTTTCTGGCGCTTAGGTGCGTTACGATTGCCATCACCGCCCCCCTGCGGCTTACGGAAACGGTCAAACCGGTTCCCGAACTGCCGAATCTGGTTCATTGCATCACGCTTGTTCACCATGGCCTCCGTGCAAATGTCCATCGCTCAGAGTCAGCATGCGGTACGAACGACGGGAAATCAGCCCGATATCGTGCGTCGCCATCAATACTGTGACCCCAACGCGGTTGAATTCCTCAAACAGACGCAAAATCCCTTCGGAGAGCGAATCGTCCAGGTTACCTGTGGGTTCATCCGCCAGCAGTACGGCCGGCTTGTTCACCACCGCACGGGCGATGCCCACACGCTGCTGTTCACCGCCGGAGAGCTGGATCGGGAAGTTCTTCGCTTTGTCCAGCAGCCCAACCTTATCCAGCGCCGCAGAGACGCGACGACGGATATCATCATAGCTGGCACCGGCAATAATCAGCGGGATAGCGACGTTATCGAAAACGGTGCGATCCATCAGCAGATGGTGATCCTGGAAAATCATGCCGATCTGACGACGCAGGAACGGCACTTCACGGTTCTTAAGACGGCTAATATCATGGCCGCTGAACCAGATTTTCCCGGCGCTTGGCCGTTCGATCCCACAGATAAGCTTGAGCAGAGTACTTTTCCCCGCGCCGGAATGGCCGGTCAGGAATGCCATCTCGCCTGGCTGCAGGTGGAATGTGACTCCCTGCAACGCTTGTCTCCCACCGAGATAGGCCTTGCTGACGTGTTCAAAGCGAATCATTGTTAGTCCTCTCGGGCAAATAGTGCCTCAATAAAGTCGTCCGCTTTAAACGGACGCAAATCCTCAATACGCTCGCCCACACCGATGTAGCGGATAGGAATGCCGAACTGGTCGGCTACGGAGAAGATCACCCCGCCTTTCGCGGTGCCGTCCAGCTTGGTCAGCGCGATCCCGGTCAATCCTACCGCTTCATTGAACAGCTTCGCCTGGCTAACGGCGTTCTGTCCGGTGCTGGCGTCGATAGTCAGCATAATTTCATGCGGTGCATCTTCGTCCAGCTTCTTCATGACGCGGACGATTTTCTTCAACTCTTCCATCAGGTGCGATTTGTTCTGCAAACGCCCTGCGGTGTCAGCAATCAGCACGTCCACGTTACGGGACTTCGCCGCCTGAATGGCATCAAAAATCACGGACGCGGAATCCGCGCCAGTATGCTGGGCAATCACCGGAATGTTGTTCCGCTGGCCCCACACCTGCAGCTGCTCAACCGCCGCCGCACGGAAGGTATCGCCCGCCGCCAGCATCACCGATTTGCCCTGCTGCTCGAACTGACGCGCCAGCTTGCCGATAGTCGTGGTTTTACCCACGCCGTTAACACCCACCATCAGAATAACAAATGGCGTTTTGCCTTCAATATTAAGCGGTTCATCAACTTTTGCGAGAATTTCACCCATCTCGTCTTTCAGCAGGCCGTACAGTGCCTCGGCATCGCGCAGCTGTTTGCGGCTTGCCCCTTCGGTCAGGCTGGCGATGATCTTACGGGTGGTTTCCACCCCCACGTCAGCGATCAGCAGTTGCTCTTCCAGCTCTTCGAAGAGATCGTCGTCGATCTTCTTGCCGCGGAACAGACTGATAAATCCGGAACCCAGATTTTCTTTGGTTTTTAACAGGCTGCGCTTCAGACGGGCAAAGAAACCTTCTTTGGTCGGTTTTTCCTGCTCCTGAACGATCTCTTCTTCAGCCTGCTCCTGCTCTTCCACCGGCACGACGATAACCGCGTCTTCAGCCGCTTCCGCCGCCAGCGCCTGGGCTTCCAGCTCGTCGTCGGTCAGCTCTGGCTCAAGCGCCGCCTCTTCTTCCACCGCCTCAACAATTTCAACGGTTTCCGCTTCGGCCTGCCACTCTTCGGCTTTAACCTCTTCCGGCAGCGGCAGCTCTTCATGTTCGATAACAGCCTGCGGTGCGTCGGTAACGGCTTCGGGCACAACCAGTTCTGGCTTCTCGCTCTCCTGAACCTGTTCAGTGACTTCAACCACCTCTTCAGCAAACGATTCAATCTCTTCTTTGCTGTGGACAGGTTCTTCCGCTTCGATAACCGCAGCGGTTTCTACAGGCGTTTCAGGCTGTGACTGCTCTTCTACAACCTGTTGTTCTTCGGTTTTCTGTTCTGTTTCTTGCTCTTTTTCACCGAAACCCAACCAGGAAAAGAAGCCACGTTTTTTTTGTTTTGCCATCTGCGACTACACTCCTCGCGGCGCTATATACAGGGAAGCTAAAAAAATGATGAAATAGTCTAACACTTTACTTAATTGACATCACCGCCCGCAATCGCAGGGCAATGGTTAACAGAGCTTTCCAGAGATGAAGAAACCCACCCGCGCCCCGGCCGGTCAAATTCGAATTATCGGCGGTCAGTGGCGAGGCCGGAAATTACCGGTGCCGGACAGCCCCGGTTTACGCCCGACAACCGACCGCGTTCGCGAGACGCTGTTTAACTGGCTCGCCCCGTCAATGGTAGATGCCCACTGCCTGGACTGCTTCGCCGGCAGCGGTGCATTAGGGCTCGAAGCGTTGTCGCGCTACGCCGCCAGCGCCACGCTGCTGGAGATGGAGCGCGGCGTGGCACAGACGCTGCAGCAAAATCTGGCGACGCTCAAAGCGAGTAACGCCAAAGTCGTAAACACCAATACCCTGAGCTTCCTCGCGCAGAAAGGCACGCCGCATCAGGTGGTGTTTGTCGATCCGCCGTTCCGCAAGGGGCTGCTGGAAGAGACGTTATCCCTGCTGGAACAAAACGGCTGGCTGGCGGATGACGCATTAATTTACGTTGAAAGCGAAGTGGAAAACGGTCTTCCGCCGGTGCCCGCGCACTGGGATCTGCACCGCGAAAAGGTTGCCGGTCAGGTCGCTTATCGTCTTTATCACCGTCAGGTACAAGGAGGCTCTGATGCCGGTACTGATTAACCTGGGACGTTTGCTGATGCTGGGCGTCTGGGCATTTTTGATTTTGAATCTGGTGCACCCGTTCCCGCGCCCGTTGAACATCTTCGTTAACGTGGCGCTGATTTTCACCTCGTTCATGCACGCCCTGCAGATGGTAATGCTGAAAAACGGCCTGCCAAAAGATGGCCCGCCGATGACCGGCTGGCAGCAACTGCGGGTATTTATTTTCGGCGTGTTTGAGTTGCTGGTGTGGATGAAGAAGTTTAAGGCGCAGGTGAAGAAGTAGGGTGCGGCCTGATGCCCTCACCCTAACCCTCTCCCACCGGGAGAGGGGACCGATCGCGCATTATTCCGCCCTAAAACCTTCAAACCGCGACCCTTTGTAGCTCAGCATTCCTTTCTCACCCACCGTCAACTGGTGGTACTGCTGCGCCTCCAGGCGGAAAGTCATCTCCAGCCCGCCGGTTTCCGGCTTAAAGCTGGCTTCATAGCGCATCGTCGCGCCTGCAGGCGTAACCTGCTGTTGGCGAGAGCGTCGGTCGTTGAGGGCTTTCTCGCGCTTATTGCTCACCACCACCCGCTTTTGCATCAGCGGTGCGGCCTCGTTATCCGCCTTTTCCCGGCGCTGCTGCACGAAGCGAAACGAGGCGGCAATGACCATAATCGCTACCACGATAATGAAAAACAGCGGCATCTTGCTCATTGAAACATCCCATCAGATTATGCGGAATTCAGGATACCTCGCCTGCCCCGGCATTGCCAAACGCCCGCCCGCGTCACTACACTGGATCAGAAACTGATTATTCAGCCTTAACAGTTACAGGGAGTTAATATGCTTTGGTCATTTATCGCTGTCTGTTTTTCCGCATGGCTTTATGTTGATGCGTCCTACCGTGGCCCAGCCTGGCAGCGCTGGTTGTTTAAACCCGTCACGCTGTTGCTCCTTCTGCTGCTTGCCTGGCAAGCGCCGATGTTTAACGCCATCAGCTACCTGGTTCTCGCCGGGCTGTGCGCGTCCCTGATTGGCGATGCCTTAACCCTGCTCCCGCGTCAGCGTCTGCTGTATGCTGTTGGGGCGTTTTTCCTGTCGCATCTGCTGTATACCATTTACTTTGCCAGCCAGATGACGCTCTCCTTCTTCTGGCCGCTGCCGCTGGTGCTGCTGGTGATTGGCGCACTGCTGATAGCGGTGATCTGGTCGCGTCTGGAAGAGATGCGTTTGCCGGTCTGTACATTTATCGCCATGACGCTGGTGATGGTGTGGCTCGCTGGCGAGCTCTGGTTCTTCCGCCCGACGTCTCAGGCGATGTCTGCGTTCTTCGGCGCAGCACTGCTCTTACTCGGTAATATCGTCTGGCTGGGCAGCCACTATCGCCGTCGCTTCCGCGCCGACAACGCGATTGCTTCCGCCTGCTACTTTGCCGGGCACTTCCTGATCGTGCGTTCGCTGTATATCTAAATAACGCTTGACTCTGGAGTCGACTCCAGAGTGTATGCTGCGGTTAATGAGAAAATTATCATTACCGGAGACTGCCATGTCGACTCCAGAAACACCTAAAAAAATCCCACAATTTTCGGCACTTAAGCTCAGCCCGGTTCCGCCAAAAGAGGACTGCTGCTGCGAGGGGAGCTGCGAAACGCAAGCCGACGCGCTGCCCGAAAGCGGTAATCGCTACAGCTGGGCCGTCAACGGTATGGACTGCGCAGCCTGCGCACGTAAAGTGGAAAATGCGGTCAAACAGGTGCCGGGCGTCAGCCACGTTCAGGTGCTTTTTGCGACCGAAAAGCTGTTAGTCAGCGCCGACAAGGATGTCAGTAAGCAGGTTGAAGCCGCCGTCAGCAAGGCGGGATACACCCTGCGCAGCGAAACAGCCCCTGTCGAAAAGACCGCCTCCCTGAAGGAAAATCTGCCGCTCATTACCCTCATCATCATGATGGCCCTGAGCTGGGGTCTGGAACAGATTAACCATCCGTTTGGCAACCTGGCGTTTATCGCCACCACGCTGGTCGGACTGTTTCCGATTGCCCGCAAGGCATTACGTCTGATGAGAAGCGGCAGCTGGTTCGCCATCGAAACGCTGATGAGCGTGGCGGCGATCGGCGCGCTGTTTATCGGCGCGACGGCGGAAGCGGCGATGGTTCTGCTGCTGTTCCTGATCGGCGAACGACTTGAGGGCTGGGCCGCCAGCCGCGCGCGTAAAGGGGTGAGCGCGTTGATGGCACTGAAGCCGGAAACCGCGACGCGGGTTAACGAAGGCAAACGTGAAACCGTCGCCATCAGCACGCTGCGCCCGGGCGACGTCATTGAAGTCGCCGCAGGGGGGCGCTTGCCTGCCGATGGCGCACTGCTTAGCGCCACCGCAAGCTTTGATGAAAGCGCCCTGACAGGGGAATCCATTCCGGTTGAGCGTACCGCGGGAGAAAAAGTGCCTGCAGGCGCCACCAGCGTTGACCGCCTGGTGCAGCTTGAGGTGCTTTCCGGGCCCGGCGACAGCGCCATCGACCGTATCCTGAAGCTGATTGAAGAAGCTGAAGAGCGCCGTGCCCCCGTCGAGCGTTTTATCGATCGCTTTAGCCGGATTTACACGCCCGCCATTATGCTGGTTGCTCTGCTGGTTACGCTCGTTCCACCGCTGTTCTTTGGCGCGCCCTGGGAGGGCTGGATTTATAAAGGTCTGACCCTGCTGCTGATTGGCTGCCCGTGCGCGCTGGTGATCTCCACGCCAGCGGCGATCACCTCCGGTCTGGCGGCAGCGGCACGTCGCGGGGCGCTGATTAAAGGCGGTGCGGCGCTGGAGCAGCTGAGCCAGGTTCAGCATATCGCCTTCGACAAAACCGGCACGTTAACCGTCGGCAAACCCCAGGTGACCGGCATTTATCCGCAGGATATCGCTGAAGATGAACTGCTTACCTTAGCCGCCGCCGTCGAACAGGGTTCCACCCACCCGCTGGCGCAGGCCATTGTGCGGGAAGCGCAGGCTCGCGGATTACCGATTCCGGCGGCCACCGCCCAGCGGGCGCTGGTCGGGTCTGGGATTGAGGCCAACGTCAACGGTAAAAAGGTCCTGATTGTCGCGGCGGGTCACTCCCCTTCCGCACAGGTTCAGACGTTAGAGCAGGCCGGGCAAACTGTCGTGGTTGTTATGCAGGACGGCGTGACGAAAGGCATGCTGGCGCTGCGTGATACCCTGCGTGATGACGCGAAGGAAGCCGTAGCGGCGCTGCATCAGCTGGGCGTGCAGGGCGTGATCCTGACCGGGGATAACCCACGTGCGGCGTCAGCCATTGCGGGTGAACTGGGACTGGAATTTAAAGCTGGATTGCTGCCCGCCGATAAGGTCAGTGCGGTAACCGAACTGAACAGCCACGCCCCGCTCGCGATGGTCGGGGATGGCATTAACGATGCACCAGCGATGAAAGCATCCACCATAGGCATTGCGATGGGAAGCGGCACCGACGTGGCGCTGGAGACGGCAGACGCGGCGCTGACGCATAACCGTCTGACCGGGCTGGCAGAGATGATCGGCCTGGCGCGGGCGACGCGGGCCAATATCCGCCAGAACATCGGGATTGCGCTCGGACTGAAGGGGATTTTCTTGGTGACGACGCTGCTCGGCATGACCGGGCTGTGGCTGGCAGTGCTGGCGGATACGGGGGCAACGGTGCTGGTGACGGCGAACGCGCTCAGGCTGTTGCGTCGCCGATAAAAAAACGCCCGGTGGCGCTAACGCTTACCGGGCCTACATGTTCTGCCAGATCGTAGGTCGGGTAAGGCGAAGCCGCCACCCGACTTTTTTATAAGAAATAGCTCATCGCCAGGCCTAAAAACAGCACCAGCCCGACATAGTTATTATTCAAAAACGCTTTAAAGCAGGCTTCACGTTCGCGTTTGGCAATCAGCTTTTGCTGGTAAGCAAACAGCAATCCCGCCACCAGCACCGACCAGTAAAACTCCCAGTTCAGCCCGTTCAGACGGCCAATCGCGACCATCAGTGCCAGTACCGCGACCTGTAAAATGCCGATGATCAGTTTGTCCTGACGTCCAAAGAGAATGGCGGTCGATTTAATACCAATTTTCAGGTCATCGTCGCGGTCTACCATCGCGTATTGCGTGTCATACGCCACGGCCCAGAGAATGTTCGCCAGGAACATCAGCCAGCAGCTGAGCGGTAGGGATTCACTCACCGCAGCAAACGCCATCGGAATCGACCAGCCAAATGCCGCGCCCAACACAACCTGAGGCAGATGGGTATAGCGCTTCATGAACGGATAAACCCATGCCAGTGCAAGCGCAGCGACGGAAAGCAGAATTGTCATGGTGTTCAGCGTTAACACCAGCAGGAATGAGAGCAGCACCAGTACGAGGAACAGCACGCGGGCTTCTTTTCCGGTCACCTGTCCGCTGGGTAACGGACGGTTGGCTGTCCGCTTTACATGGCCGTCGAATTTACGATCGGCATAGTCATTCACCACGCAGCCCGCCGCGCGCATCAGCCAGACACCGGCGACAAATACGCCCAGGATCCACAGCGGCGGTACGCCCGGCGTTGCAACCCACAGCGCCCATAAGGTCGGCCACAGCAGCAGTAACGCGCCAATAGGTTTATCGGTACGCATTAAGCGGTGATACGCCAACAGCTTATTCTGCGTCAGGCTCCACTCCATTTTTTCTTCCTCTTAGTACAACGGTGATGCCGGTAAAAAAAGTTCCGTCAGGATTAACGGCTTACCGCTCAGGCGAAGGCGGGAACGGCGCCCCCACAGTTCGGCATCACGCCCAATCTCAATAAAATCCCGGGTCAGCTCAGATGAGGTAAAAAGATAACGTCCCAACGGGGTTTTCCCCAGCCGCTGCAGCGCCAGCTCAGGCCCGGAAAGGGTGGACTCGGGCACTACCGTCCGTCCGGCAAGCCAGGGCTCACCATCGGCACAGAGCAAAATTTCGCGCAGCCAGTAGCGTTCCTCTTGCGGCAGCAGCGGCAGCTCGCTGGCGATCTCATCGCCGGAGACAAACCCTTCCTGTATCAGGGTCACCGTGACCGTTTTACCTTGCTGTTCAAAACGTTTCGTCATGGAATCTTCCAGCAGCAACCAGTCCAGTTGCTGCGGATCAAGCGCAGGTATTTGGTCGAAATAGCGCAGCGCACGCAGTTGCGTTAGCGCGGGGTGTGACATGCCAGACTCTCCGATACATAACGTAATGGCATTGTATCGCAGAAACACGGATTGAGGGGGGCCAAACGTTATTTAACGATCACGATCGCAACATGGATGCAACAGCCTGGCGGACACGAAAAAAAGTGCGCCCACTCAGGCGCACTAAACTACTGACAAATCAGCACTGTGGGGAAACGGTTACCCCTTGCCTTTTACACTGCTGATAAAGGTGGAACGGGCAGTGGTTGAACCTAAACGTTCGGCTTCATCAAGCAGTTTCAGCGCTTTATCGACATCGCCGCGCTTCACCGCCTGCTTAATGGCGTTGTTGAAGTATTCTTCGGTGTCGTTCAGTACCGGCTCGGCTTTCTTCGCCGGGGCTGGTGCAGCGGCAGCGACCGGTGCGGCTGCGGTGGCAGCTGGCGCGGTATAGGCAGGTGCAGCGGTATTACCCACGGTTACCGGGCCGCTACCGGAGGAGCCAAACAGCGGGCCGACCAGCACGCTGGAACCGCTGTTCGTTTTCACCTTCAGCTTTAACGTTCCGTCGGTAACGTGACGTGCGATAGGGTCTGGAATATCCGGAATCGCGTTACCGGTACCTTTTGCGTAGGCTTTGGCCGGGTCGAGCAACGTTGTGGTTTTCTGCAGATCTTGCTCAGTGGTAAAGACCAGCACGTAAAGTTTTTGCTGACCCAACGCAGGCGTCAGACGCATAACGCCTTCCAGACGATCGGCACTCATTACGCCAGGTTCCTGATAAGTAAAGTATTCGCTTGGGAAAAAGGCGGATGGCGTCATGTTCTGATCAAGAATCAGCACATTTGGCGCAAATACGCTTGTTTGCTTGTTGACTTCACTGGTCAAGGTAATGGCGAGTTCACCGATATTAGCGGGTACGCTATACGCTGCGACCGGACCGCTAATACCCGGAACATTAATCGTTTGTCCGCCCGTTGAGAGCTGGGTGGTCTGGGTTTTAGACTGATCGACAGGCGTCCAGACCAGCTGTTGCAGTGTCGCCGCCGGAATGGCTGGTGCAGATGTTGTATTCTGCGGAACGAAGTTCACGTTAGCGAGCGTGACAGCAGGCGCGCTTGCCAGCAGCCCTGCGGATAAACAAAGGGCAAGAAGAGTTTTGTTCATTTTCATTGTTATCACCTCAAAATGCACAGGTCAGCGGTAGCCAGGCAATAGCGCGCCGTCCCAAGGATTGAGGGGCTTGCGCCCCTCAGTTTGGTCATTACGTCAGATTAAGACGGGATTACCACCAGATTTCCATCTGGGCGCCGAAGGACCACTCGTCGTTGTCGCCGCGACCGAAGGAACCACCGTTGAAGCCATCTTTAACCGCTTTACCGAAGTTAGGGTTATTCGCTGGGTTACCGTTGTAGTCATAGCCCCACTTCTCATCCCACTTCGCATAGGTTGCGAAGACGCGGATAGCAGGACGTGACCAGATGCTGTCGCCAGCCTGCCACTGTTGCGCCAGGGTGATTTTGTACTGGTTGTTGGTTTCGCCAGTTTCCTGGGATTTGACGTTGTCGTAGCCCACTTCCAGCAAGGTGCTCATGATTGGTGTCCATTTGAACATTGGACGAACACCTACAGTCCACCACTTGGTGCCGTTGTTGTTATCCCAGTCGATATCCTGATACATACCGACGTACATCAGGTCCCAACGATCGCCCAGAGAGATTGCACCGTGGTCAAGGATACGCAGCAGGCTGCCGTTGTTGTTGATGTCATAGGCAAAACCGGTATTGCCATCAATGCCTACGCCAGAACCTTGAGACAGGCCTTTACCCTGAGAGGTCATGGAGTCGGTGGCGTACTGAACCACAAACTTGTTGTAGCCTTTCAGCATGCTCTGGGTGTGTTCAGCGGTGAACATCCAGCCGTCTTTAGACGCACCGTCAACCAGACGATAGTCATCACGTGGGTTAGCACGGCCATAGTCAACGCCCAGCTCAAGGGTGCCGCCTGGGTTAACTTCCATCTGCGCTAAACGCACGTCAAAGACGTCGTTCGCGGTGCGGGTGGTGTAATCATAAATACTGTTGCTGGCGAAGGAGGAAGAACCGCCTGATTCAGAAGAGCGGGTTGCTGCCAGAGAAAGTTTACCGAAACCGACGTCGATATTTTCCAGACCCGCACCAGGACCAGAGATATCCCAGTAGTAGAAGTCGATCATGTGAACGTCATGACGCTGATAGAAGCGCTTACCAGCCCAGATGGTGGAACCTGGCAGCCATTCGATCAGGTTTTTACCCTGCACGTTGGCTTCACGGAACGCCGGGTCAGTGGCTTCCCAGTCGTTCTGTTGTGCTACGGAATACGCTACGTTGGTGTCGAAGTAGAAGCTCTTGTCGCCTTCTTTCCACACTTCCTGGCCCAGCTTCAATTCCGCATAGGTTTCACATTCGTTACCAAGACGGTATTTACTTTGAGCACCGGTTGCCTGGAAGCACTGTTGTTCGCCGCCACTCCCCGTCCAGCCGATACCGGAACGAGCATAACCATGGAAATCCACGGCCATAGCCTGAGCAGACATTACGCCCGCTGCGACGGCAACTGCCAGAGGAAGTTTGCGCAGAGTAATCATCATTCTATCTCCTGAGATCATTGCTTTTCTTTGAACACTTCACCTGTCGGTTTCGTGTCTTCTTTTGGGATTGCTTAAACGCCTGGCTCTTTATGCAACCGACGACATGCAGTGCCATCCTCACGGAACAGATGGCAACGCTCTGGCGGCAAGCCGATAGCGAATGTGGCACCCTCTTCTATCAACACCACGTCATTCTGGCGGTAAACCAGGTTCTGACGAATGGCGGGGATCTGGATATGAATCTGTGTTTCGTGACCAAGCTGTTCAACGACCTGAACCTCACCTTCCAGCGTCACATCGGCAATGTGACTCGGCAGGAGATGCTCAGGGCGGATACCGAGGGACATGTTTGCCCCGACCTGTACGTTGGCGCTGTCCACCGGCAGCCAGACTTGCTGGCGGTTTGGTAGCTCCACCTGTACCTGTTCAATGGCCGTTGCAGTCACTTTAACGGGCAGGAAGTTCATCTTTGGCGAGCCAATAAAGCCTGCAACAAAGCGGTCTGCCGGGTAGTGATAGAGCTCCAGCGGTTTGCCCACCTGCGCCACGCGACCGGCATCCAGCACCACGATTTTGTCGGCCAGCGTCATCGCTTCGACCTGATCGTGGGTGACGTAAATCATCGTGCGGCCAAGACGTTTGTGCAGACGGGAGATTTCGATACGCATCTGAACGCGCAGGGCGGCATCCAGGTTAGAAAGGGGTTCGTCGAGCAGGAACACGCGCGGTTCGGCCACCAGCGTACGGCCAATCGCCACACGCTGACGCTGACCGCCGGAAAGCGCTTTCGGTTTACGCTCCAGCAGGTGCGCCAGCTGTAATACTTCCGCCACCTGGGTGACGCGCTGGTTAATCACGTCTTTCTTCGCGCCGGCCAGCTTCAGGCCAAAGGACATGTTCTCGGCAACGGAAAGATGGGGATAAAGTGCATAAGACTGGAACACCATACCGACGCCACGTTCGGCAGGCGGGATGTCGTTCATTCGGGTATCACCGATCAGCAGGTCGCCGCTGGTGATGGTTTCAAGACCGGCAATCATACGCAGCAGAGTAGATTTACCACAGCCTGATGGGCCGACAAACACCACAAACTCACCTTCAGTGATGTCCAGATTGATGTCTTTTGACACCACTACGTCGCCCCAGGCTTTCGTTACATTACGCAGCTGTACGCTCGCCATGCCCTTCTCCCTTCGTTACAACCTGTCACCGACAGAAACATTCAACATAAGTTCACTATGGGGTATCTATAACTTTCACGAATCCTCCACCCCCCGGCTTTTTTATGGGGGAGGAGGCGGGAGGATGAGAGAGCAGGCTCTGCGACCGCAGCCGGGGGGCTGAGGCGAAATTCGTGAAGCCGCCTGCAAAATTCGGTGGGTTTTTATGTGCGCCAGCACTCATAACTTAGATTTATGCAACGGAGATCACACAAACAGGGGGTGGGGCGTAGGGGTTGGGAGGATGGAAAGAGGATGTCAAATAAGGAGACTGATTCACGTTGAACCACTGAAGTCATACTACGAGACATCACCAAAAGGATGGCAGATATGAATATCAAGACTGGCGCACGCGTTTTCGCATTGTCCGCCCTTGCAGCAATGATGGTTTCCGCACCGGCGCTCGCCAAAATTGAAGAAGGCAAGCTGGTTATCTGGATTAACGGCGACAAAGGCTATAACGGCCTGGCCGAAGTGGGCAAAAAATTCGAGAAAGACACCGGTATCAAAGTTACCGTAGAACATCCGGACAAACTGGAAGAGAAATTCCCGCAGGTTGCAGCAACCGGCGACGGCCCGGACATCATCTTCTGGGCGCATGACCGTTTCGGCGGCTACGCGCAGTCTGGCCTGCTGGCTGAAGTCACCCCGGACAAAGCGTTCCAGGACAAACTCTTCCCGTTCACCTGGGATGCCGTTCGCTACAACGGCAAGCTGATCGCTTACCCTATCGCAGTTGAAGCCCTGTCTCTGATTTACAACAAAGACCTGGTACCAAACCCACCGAAAACCTGGGAAGAGATCCCGAAACTGGATAAAGAGCTGAAGGCGAAAGGTAAATCCGCTCTGATGTTCAACCTGCAAGAGCCGTACTTCACCTGGCCGCTGATTGCTGCCGACGGCGGTTACGCGTTCAAGTTTGAAAACGGCAAATATGACGTGAAAGACGTGGGCGTGGATAACGCAGGCGCGAAAAAAGGCCTGACCTTCCTGGTTGACCTGATCAAGAACAAACACATGAACGCGGATACCGATTACTCCATCGCGGAAGCGGCGTTCAACAAAGGCGAAACCGCGATGACCATCAACGGTCCGTGGGCCTGGACCAACATCGATAAGAGCAAAATCAACTACGGCGTAACGCTGCTGCCAACCTTCAACGGCAAGCCGTCTAAACCGTTCGTTGGCGTGCTGAGTGCGGGTATCAACGCCGCCAGCCCGAACAAAGAGCTGGCGAAAGAGTTCCTGGAAAACTACCTGCTGACCGATCAGGGTCTGGATGAAGTGAACAAGGATAAACCGCTGGGCGCCGTGGCGCTGAAATCCTTCCAGGATCAGCTGGCGAAAGATCCACGCATCGCGGCCACTATGGATAACGCCCAGAAAGGCGAAATCATGCCGAACATCCCACAGATGGCAGCGTTCTGGTACGCCACCCGTACTGCAGTCATCAACGCAGCAAGCGGTCGTCAGACTGTTGATGCCGCGCTGAAGGATGCGCAGGGTCGTATTACTAAGTAAGCAGAAAAACGGCGGGTGGCGCGTGCGCTTACCCGCCCTACGACTACGGCACGATCCGTAGGTCAGGTAAGCGCCGCGCCACCTGACGAAAAGTTTCCACCGTTGTAGAGGAAGAACCCCATGGATGTCATTAAAAAGAAGCACTGGTGGCAAAGCGACGCGCTGAAATGGTCAGTGATAGGTCTGCTGTGTCTGCTGGTGGGTTACCTTGTTGTTTTAATGTACGTACAAGGGGAATATCTCTTTGCCATCATGACGCTGATCTTAAGCTCTGCTGGCCTGTATATTTTCGCCAACCGTAAAGCCTATGCCTGGCGCTATGTTTACCCTGGCGTGGCCGGGATGGGGCTGTTTGTCCTGTTCCCACTGATCTGTACCATCGCCATTGCATTCACCAACTACAGCAGCACCAACCAGCTTGCGCAGGAACGCGCCCAACAGGTGCTTCTGGACCGTTCCTATCAGGCGGGAAAAACCTTTAATTTCGGCCTGTATCCTGCGGGTGACGAATGGAAGTTAGCGCTCACTGATGGTGAGAGCGGCAAAAACTATATTTCCGACGCGTTTAAATTTGGCGGCGAGCAGAAGCTGACCTTAAAAGAGGCTGCGGCCCTGCCGGAAGGTGAACGTGCTAACCTGCGGATCATTACCCAGAACCGCCAGGCGTTGACCCAGCTCACCGCCGTGCTGCCAGATGAAAGCAAAGTGACCATGAGCTCGCTGCGCCAGTTCTCCGGCACTCAGCCGCTCTATACCCTGGCAAAAGACGGCACGCTGACTAACAATCAGAGCGGCGTGAAGTATCGCCCGAACAACGACATTGGTTTCTATCAGTCCATTACTGCCGACGGCAAATGGGGTGATGACAAACTCAGCCCGGGTTATACCGTTACCATCGGCTGGGATAACTTTACCCGCGTGTTCACCGACGAAGGCATCCAGAAACCGTTCTTCGCCATCTTCGTCTGGACGGTGATTTTCTCGGTGCTCACCGTGATCCTGACCGTTGCCGTGGGCATGGTGCTGGCCTGTCTCGTGCAGTGGGAATCCCTGAAAGGCAAAGCGATTTACCGCGTGCTGCTGATTCTGCCGTATGCCGTGCCGTCGTTTATCTCGATTCTGATTTTCAAAGGGCTGTTTAACCAGAGCTTCGGTGAAATCAACATGATGCTGAGCGCGCTGTTCGGTATCAAACCGGCCTGGTTCAGCGACCCAACCACCGCCCGCTCGATGATTATTATCGTGAACACCTGGCTGGGCTACCCGTACATGATGATCCTGTGCATGGGCCTGCTGAAGGCTATCCCGGACGATCTGTACGAAGCTTCAGCGATGGACGGCGCGGGTCCGTTCCAGAACTTCTTTAAAATTACGCTGCCGCTGCTCATTAAGCCGCTGACCCCGCTGATGATTGCCAGCTTTGCCTTTAACTTTAACAACTTCGTGCTGATTCAGCTGTTGACCAACGGTGGCCCGGACCGTCTCGGCACCACCACGCCGGCAGGCTATACCGACCTGCTTGTGAGCTACACCTACCGTATCGCCTTCGAAGGCGGCGGCGGACAGGACTTCGGTCTGGCAGCAGCCATTGCCACCCTGATCTTCCTGCTGGTTGGTGCCCTGGCGATTGTGAACCTGAAAGCCACACGTATGAAATTTGACTAAGGAGGGCATCGATCATGGCTATGGTACAACCCAAATCTCAGAAATTGCGCCTCCTGGCGACACACTTAGGCCTGCTGATTTTCATCGCGGCAATCATGTTCCCGCTGCTGATGGTTATCGCTATCTCCCTGCGTTCGGGTAACTTCGCGACCGGGAGTCTCATCCCGGACGAAATCTCCTGGGAGCACTGGAAGCTGGCGCTGGGCTTCAGCGTGGAGCATGCGGATGGACGCGTGACTCCCCCGCCGTTCCCGGTGCTGCTGTGGCTGTGGAACTCGGTGAAAGTGGCGACCATTACCGCAATCGGTATTGTCACGCTCTCCACCACCTGTGCTTACGCCTTCGCCCGTATGCGTTTCCCGGGCAAAGCGACGCTGCTGAAAGGCATGCTCATTTTCCAGATGTTCCCGGCCGTGCTGTCACTGGTCGCGTTGTATGCCCTGTTTGACCGTCTGGGTCAGTACGTGCCGTTTATCGGCCTGAACACCCACGGCGGCGTGATCTTCGCCTATCTTGGCGGTATCGCCCTGCATGTGTGGACCATCAAAGGGTATTTCGAAACCATCGACGGTTCGCTGGAAGAGGCGGCCGCGCTGGATGGCGCTACTCCGTGGCAGGCCTTCCGTCTGGTGCTGCTGCCGCTGTCGGTACCTATCCTGGCGGTGGTGTTTATCCTGTCGTTTATCGCTGCGATCACCGAAGTACCGGTCGCCTCCCTGTTACTGCGCGACGTGAACAGTTACACCCTGGCCGTGGGTATGCAGCAATACCTCAACCCGCAAAACTACCTGTGGGGCGACTTTGCTGCGGCGGCTGTACTCTCTGCCATCCCGATTACCGTGGTGTTCCTGCTGGCCCAGCGCTGGCTGGTTAACGGCCTGACGGCGGGCGGTGTGAAAGGTTAAGTTTCATTTGTTATGCCACTGCAACCCTCAACTTTAGACGTATTGTATTGACCCAACTTGTGACTGTTGTTAGGCGCTCTTCGGAGCGCCATTTTTTTATTCCCGTTTCAGCCGCTTCGAGTTACACAGCCAGAGGGTGATCACCAGCAGCAGGATCGCCGCCGAGTAGATCAGCACGTCGAGGGGGGATTTATGATCGACGATGATCAGCCGCACAATCGCGGTGATCCCAATGTAGACAAAATAGCGCAGCGGGAAGTGAAAGCCCGACTGAAAGTACTTCACAATCAGGGCAATAAACTCGAAGTAGAGAAAGTAGACCACCAGGCCTTCCACCAGCGCATATTTGCTGGTTTGTTCAGGGGCGAACAGCACATCCGCCAGATGCACCGTCTCTTTGCCAAGGAAGACGACCAGAATCAGACCAAGGCTTAGCAGACCGAGATTTAGCACGGTCTGGAGGATCGTTGAGATAAACTCAACGCGCGGGCGAGTCAGGGATGTCATACAGCACCTCATTCTCCAGGGCGAGGTTCCTGTATAACGCAAAAATGTGACGGGGATCTATATTTTTTGTTTATGTTTTGTCCGCATTAGCATTCTTGCCGGTCGGCACTGCGTTTGCCCGGCCTACAAAAACACTCTCGTAGGCCCGGTAAGCGCAGCGTCACCGGGCAAACAAGCATCAGCGGAAGTTAACGTTCTTATCGCTGGTCATGTCATACAGCTGGAACTTACGCCCAAGCTGCTGGCCCCCGTCGCGGGTCAGCGGTGTCCAGCCCACTGCCGCACGGCTGCGGGTTGGGCCTGACGAGAAGAGATCCAGCGGAATCGACACATAGACCCCTTTAGTGAAGTCCCCTTCCCCGTACTCGTCCGGCGAGACGTTGGTGATGGTGGCATAACCGCCCACCACGACGCCGCTGTCGAAGTGTTTGGAAATATCCAGCGTGCCACCCTTGTCGCCCGCCAGATACTGGCCGACACTGGCTTTCACCAGTACGTCCTGCGCGAATGATGGTGTCCAGTAGGCGGTCAGATGGCCCGTTTTGACGCTGTAGTCGGTGAACTTCATCATGTCCTGCGCGCTGCGCCAGTCACGCTGTTTCACGTAGTTGGCATCAATCCCAAATGCCCAGTTGCTGTCGACAGGACGGTAAAGCACCTCTGCCCCTGCGCCACCGAACATGGTTTCCAGATATCCGCCGTACACCTGGCCGTAGAAACCGTTGCCGAAGTACTGGAAGTAGTTGGCCTGCAGGTTATTCACGTAGACATCGTTCTGCACATATTCACGAACGCGAGTTCTTACGCGCGGCAGTTTTGAATCGTTCGGCGGGTTGGTGTAGTTAAATTTGTCGTAGTTGTTGGCGATATTGCCGAACAGGCTACCGGTAGTCAGCAGATGGTCGGTGACCCACAGATCTGCCGTCGCCATTGCGCCCAGCTGATACATGTAGAAGTTTTCCGGTCCGCCAACGGACTGGTTCAGCACCGGATCGATATGGAAATCAAAGCGCGACTTGTCGATATACCAGCCTTGCTCGGTGGTGTCTGGCACGACCGGCTCAACGCGTTTTTGCACCAGCTCGGTTTCATGCCCGAGCGGCTCGCCTTCGAGATGGCGCTTGAGGCTGGCAACGTCCGTTTCCGTCGTCACCTGCGGCAGGTTCAGGCGGTTCTCGGTCACGCGGATCGTGCGGATCCCGTCCGGGAGATCGTTCATGACGATCCGGTTGGCTCGCTCGATCCCTTCCCGCGAGTCGCGGTATTTCACCTGCTCGCCGGTGACGTAAAGCGTGTCGCCCTTGGTCTGAATCTTCGGATCCGCCAGACCGGCATTGTATTTCAGCAGCGTCAGCTGATTTGCCACCACGGAGTGCTGCAGAATCGCATCCTGCGGCTCCGGCTGGTAGGCTGGCCGCGCGTTATCATTGTAGTGCGGCCGCATGTCGTTAAAGTTGGTGCGCAGCGTGAAACCAAACATCACGGTATTACCGCGCTCGTAGCTGAGGTTAACGTCGGCCCAGTCGGTGACGCGATAAATGGCGCCGACGTTAAACTTGCTCTTCTGCTCAATCTTCCCGGCGAAATCCTGCGAGTAGTCGTTTCCTTCGTACTCCAGCTTCAGGCGCAATGGCTGCCAGGGGGTCTGGTATTCCACGCCACCGAACAGCGAGGCCGGGCCATGGAACATCTGGTCGCCGTTGATGGAACCCGCTTTCTGGTAACTGTTATCGCGGTAGCAATATTTATCGCTGTAGGTGCAGAACGGGTTTTTGACGTTACCGCTGGTACCGAGATAGCCCCATCCCAGGCCAAGCGAGAAGTCGAACGGCCCCCAGGCCTTGCTGGCCACAATATATTCCGCATCAAACAGGCCGGTCCCGCCGATATCTTTGGCCCCCACGGACACCTGCGGCATCCAGTAGCTCTCTTCCCACAGGCGCAGCTTGAGGTCGAAGGCTTTATCTTTGTAAGTCTGGTCGCCAGAGAACGCCTCGACGCTGCTGTACTGTTTCGTTCGCACATCGGTGTAGCGCAGCGTGGTTTCAAGCCACGGGAAAAGCTGTACCGAGGCGGAATAGTAGCGGTACTGGTTGTTATCGCGGTAGTTCAGACTGATTTCCCCTTCACGCGCCATGCGCGCGGTGGGCGTTTGCAGTAAACCGACGCCGCCGAAGTCTGACTGAGACGGGCCAATGGGTGCCGGATACGTTTCTGCATGACAGGCGGCGCTTACACAGAGCGCCAGCATGCTGTAGAGATAGGTTTTTTTCATTCTTCCGGTATCCGCTGTGTCAGGGAGTGAAGGATATCGGCGTTAAGCTCGTCATATGCCTTCGTCCAGAAATGGTCGGCAAAACCGACAAAAATGATGCTGCCAGGCATGGGCTCGATATGGCGTTTATTCCAGTAAGCTACCGGCGCTTTTTGCGTGTGCCCGTCAGGGTAAACGACCCAGGCGTAGCTGTTATCGGCACCGCTCAGCAGGCTTTGCTCGTCGAGATAGCTCACCACGTCGCGACCTGGCGTAAAGGGCTTTTTACCCGGGCTGCTGACAAGCCCCATCACGGTCACCGTCGTCGGTTTTACGGGCAGCCAGAGGGTGTACTCCCCTTCAAGGGTTGGGTTGCCCTTTTCCGTGACGCGCACTTCATCGGGATCAAGATTCACCTTCTGGCGGCCAGTCACCTTCAGCGCCTGAAGCTGCTGGCGAATGCTATTGATTGCTGCGGCATCGTCACCGTCTTCCTGCGCCGCCAGACCTGTCAGACGGGCAAGCAGTGCAAGATGTTCTTGCTCTGCCTTAATCGTTGCCTGACGCTCGCCGATCACCGCCCCCGGCCACCAGCTGTTGGCAAGCCTCGGCTGCCCGACGAGATCGAGCAGATGTTCAGCGTTGGTTAACGTTTTGGGTTTCTCGTTTTTCGCCGTGTAGACCTTCACCGTTCCTGCAGACCATGCCGCAGGGGTTGCAAGGCTCGCAATTAGCGCAACGCGGATAATTGTTTTCATGATTTTGCGGCCTTGATCAGCGTGGTTTTCACCGGGAAGAAACCGGCACCGAGATACTGCAGGGACTGACGGATTTGCCCTTCCTCGTCGATCCAGAAGCGGTTATGCCAGGTGGCCTGGTCGGTTGTTACCTCTTCATCCAGCACGCGTACCTGGGTTTCATCGCTCCCCACTTTCACACTGTCGGTGCCATCCCAGCGGAAGGTGGAATGCGCCGTGGCGTAACGCACCTGCTTGTGTTCAGTCCAGCCCATCGTGCGCGTCCAGCCAGCGCCGTCGGTAATCTGGTTCGGCTTGATCAGCGGATCGGCCGCGATATTGTTCACCTCAAGCAGGTTGTCGCCCCCGAGCAGGGTTTTCACGATACGGCCATGCTGCGTCACGATGGTGGCCTGATCCTGCGTCACCCATTTCTGCTGCCCGTTTTCATCGAAAGCGAGCACCACAAACAGTTGCGGGCCATCATTAAGCTGCATGTACTGGCTGGCGTAGGGCATGTTCTGAAGTTCGTCATCGGTCAATTGCACGCCCGGCGTACCGAACAGGCTGTCCCACAGTGAATGACCCAGCCCTTTGGTGGTGGCTGAGCACGCCTGCAACAGCAGGCAAATCAGAATGATTGCAGGTCGCTTCACGACTCTTCTCCGAAGGGGCGAAATAACCACACCGAAGTGTGGTTATGATTAAAACACCCGGTCTTACTGGGTGCTGGTTGTCGTAGTGGTCGTGGTTCCGGTATTGGAGCCATCACCGCCACCGGTTGCCGCCAGCGCGACACCCACGGCTGAACTTACGGCGCTGGTGCTGGCTGCGGTAGAGCTTCCCGCAGACGCAGACGTCGCTGCCGACCCTGCTGCTTCCCCGACCTGGACCGGAGCTGCATAGACAGATGTCGCCGCAAGTGCAGATATGGCAAAAATGCCATACAGTACTTTCTTCATAACAATTTCCCTTCAATGAATGAATGGAGATTTGCCCGAAAAGAAATTCAGGCGGAATCGAGTATACACAACTAAAGCAGCGGGATTACCGTGAGGGGAAATAGGGAATGGGTTTTCGGACTAATGGATAAAATCGAAATGAAAAGCAAATAATTAAAATATATAATCACTAAAAATCAATAATTTATAATATAAGCCCATTATCTTACTTCTACGTATTTTCTTAAAATAAACCGCAGCAATTAACGGGTTAACCGTCTTTTTCGGATTAAACTCACATCCAGAATTTGAGTTAACTAACAGACATCAGGAATTATCCGATAAAAAATGCCGGCATTTCGCCGGCACATTTTCATGATGTTTTAATTACGCGCGCCAGGCTTTATAGCGGTTAATCAAACCATTGGTCGAGCTGTCGTGGCTGGTGATTGCTTTATCGTCACCCAGCTCTGGCAGAATGCGGTTTGCCAGCTGTTTGCCCAGTTCAACGCCCCACTGGTCAAAGGTGAAGATGTTCAGGATGGCACCCTGAGTAAAGATCTTGTGCTCGTACAGCGCAATCAGCGCCCCCAGGCTGAACGGGGTGATTTCACGCAGCAGGATGGAGTTGGTTGGGCGGTTGCCTTCAAACACTTTGAACGGCACAACGTGGTCCAGCGTGGCCGGATCTTTACCCTGATCGCGATACTCCTGCTCAACCACCTCGCGGGATTTACCGAACGCCAGCGCTTCAGTCTGGGCGAAGAAGTTAGACAGCAGTTTTGGATGGTGGTCAGACAGCGGGTTATGGGTAATAGCCGGGGCGATGAAATCGCACGGTACCATTTTGGTTCCCTGGTGGATCAGCTGGTAGAACGCGTGCTGGCCGTTAGTGCCCGGCTCACCCCAGATGATTGGACCCGTCTGGTAATCCACCGCGTTGCCGTTACGGTCAACGTACTTACCGTTGGATTCCATATTGCCCTGCTGGAAGTAGGCCGCAAAGCGATGCATGTACTGGTCGTACGGCAGGATCGCTTCGGTTTCAGCACCAAAGAAGTTGTTGTACCAGATACCAATCAGCGCCAGCAGCACCGGCAGGTTTTTCTCAGGTGCGGTGGTGGAGAAGTGTTTATCCATCGCGTGCGCGCCGGAGAGCAGTTCAACGAAGTTATCGAAGCCTACGGACAGAATGATGGACAAACCGATGGCAGACCACAGAGAGTAACGGCCGCCAACCCAGTCCCAGAACTCGAACATGTTCGCGGTGTCGATACCGAACTCGCCAACCGCTTTACCATTGGTGGACAGCGCCGCAAAGTGTTTCGCCACGTGCTTGTTGTCGCCCGCGGTTTTCAGGAACCAGTCACGCGCGCTGTGGGCGTTGGTCATGGTTTCCTGGGTGGTGAAGGTTTTAGACGCCACCAGGAACAGGGTGGTTTCCGGGTTCACGTTCTTCAGCACTTCCGCGATGTGAGTACCATCGACGTTAGACACGAAATGCATGTTGAGGTGGTTTTTGTACGGACGCAGCGCTTCGGTCACCATGAACGGACCCAGATCAGAACCGCCGATGCCGATGTTTACCACGTCGGTGATCGCTTTACCGGTATAGCCTTTCCAGCTACCGGAGATGATCGCTTCGGAGAAAGCTTTCATCTTTTCCAGCACCGCGTTCACTTCCGGCATAACATCTTTGCCGTCAACGATGATTGGCGTATTGCTACGGTTACGCAGGGCCACGTGCAGCACAGCACGGTCTTCGGTGCGGTTGATTTTCTCGCCGGAGAACATGGACTTGATAGCGTCGGCAAGCTGAGTCTCTTTTGCCAGATCCTGCAGCTTTGCCAGCGTCTCTTCGGTAATGCGGTTTTTGGAAAAATCCACCAGCATCAGGTCGTCGAAGGTCGCGGAGAACTTAGCGAAACGATCGGCATCTTTCGCGAACAGATCCGCGATGGTGACGTCTTTCATTTCATCAAAATGTTTCTGGAGTGCCTGCCAGGCAGCGGTCTGCGTTGGGTTGATGTTTTTCATTAGCAATACTCTTCTGATTTGAGAATTGTGACTGCGGTCGATTGTAGCGCCTGCAAATAAAAATTGTGATGGTTTTTATGCCATTGCCCTGGCCTGCATCAAACACAGGTGAAAAGACCCGAAAAGTATAGCTGCTGAAGTGCCCTCCCGGGCGGCGAATTGTCGGTCAAAAGGGGGTAAAACGGAGCATAAAATATGGCCCTGTTATAAGTCCTGTTTCTCAGGGGTACCCCCCCATAAAAAATCCGCATAATCCCAGCATTGACAGGACCTCCCCCGCATTTTATTTATAGGGCCGTATTTTGCGCCTGCACCTGTTTTCGTTTCACTCTTGTGCCAAGGTCGCTTATTCATTCCCTGACACGAGGTTGTTATGACGAGTTTTGTGGTCGCCAAGTTTGGCGGCACCAGTGTGGCCGACTACGATGCCATGAACCGCAGCGCCGATGTGGTGCTGGCCGATCCGAATACCCGCCTGGTGGTGCTCTCCGCATCCGCTGGCGTGACGAACCTGCTGGTTTCTCTGTCTGAAGGACTGGAAGCGACAGAACGTTTCGTGAAGCTGGATGCACTGCGCAAAATTCAGTTCGACATCCTTGAGCGTCTGCAAAATCCAAACGTGATCCGCGAAGAAGTGGAACGCCTGCTGGAAAATATCACCACCCTGGCAGAAGCAGCGTCTCTGGCCACCTCCACCGCCCTGACCGATGAACTGGTCAGCCACGGTGAATTGATGTCTACCCTGCTGTTTGTTGAAATCATGCGCGAACGTAACGTTCAGGCGCAGTGGTTTGACGTGCGTAAAGTGATGCGCACCAGTGACCGTTTTGGCCGCGCTGAACCGGACGTTGAGATGCTGGCTGAGCTCACCAACCAGCAACTGGCCCCGCGCCTGGCTGAAGGCATGGTGGTCACCCAGGGCTTTATCGGCAGCGAAGCCAAAGGTCGCACGACGACGCTGGGCCGTGGCGGCAGCGACTACACCGCGGCTCTGCTGGGTGAAGCTCTGCATGCCACCCGTGTGGATATCTGGACTGACGTGCCGGGTATCTACACCACCGACCCGCGCGTGGTTTCCGCGGCGAAACGTATTGATGTGATCGCGTTTGAAGAAGCGGCGGAAATGGCCACCTTCGGCGCGAAGGTGCTACACCCGGCAACGCTGCTGCCTGCCGTGCGCAGCGATATTCCGGTCTTCGTGGGCTCCAGTAAAGATCCTAAAGCGGGCGGCACGCTGGTTTGCAAGAAAACGGAAAACCCACCGCTGTTCCGTGCGCTGGCCCTGCGCCGTCGCCAGACGCTGGTGACGCTGCATAGCCACAATATGCTCCACTCCCGCGGTTTCCTGGCAGAGGTGTTTGGCATTCTGGCGCGTCACAACATCTCCGTAGACCTCATCACCACCTCCGAAGTGAGCATTGCGCTGACGCTGGATACCACCGGCTCGACCTCCACCGGCGATACCCTGCTGACGCAGTCGCTGCTGATTGAGTTGTCCGAGCTGTGCCGCGTGGAAGTGGAAGAAAACCTGGCGCTGGTGGCCATCATTGGCAACAAGCTGTCGCGCGCCTGCGGCGTGGGCAAAGAGGTGTTTGGTGTGCTCGACCCGTTCAACATCCGCATGATTTGCTACGGTGCCTCCAGCTACAACCTTTGTTTCCTGGTCCCTGCCGATCAGGCTGAGCAGGTTGTGCAGAAACTTCATCAGAATTTGTTTGAATAAAATTCGTTAGCACGTTAAACAATATCGATAAGCCGGGCACAGACCCGGCTTTTTCATAACAAAACAACACGACAATACTGCAAGGAATTCACTATGTTATCCGTTATCACCCGGCTGTTCCCCTTATGGGCGCTGCTGCTCTCTGTACTCGCGTATTACACGCCCGCCACGTTCACCGGTATTGGTCCGTGGGTCGCCACGCTGCTGATGCTGATTATGTTCGGCATGGGCGTGCATTTAAAAATCGACGATTTCAAACGCGTGCTGTCGCGCCCGGCTCCGGTTGCTGCGGGTATCTTCCTGCATTACCTGGTGATGCCGCTCGCGGCGTGGCTGCTGGCGATGGCCTTTAAGATGCCGCCGGATCTCTCTGCCGGAATGGTGCTGGTGGGCAGCGTCGCCAGCGGCACGGCGTCTAACGTCATGATCTATCTGGCGAAAGGGGATGTTGCCCTCTCCGTTACTATTTCATCCGTTTCCACGCTGGTGGGCGTGATTGCCACGCCGCTGTTAACCCGCCTGTACGTGGACGCGCATATTCAGGTGGACGTGATGGGGATGCTGCTCAGCATTCTGCAGATTGTGGTGATCCCGATTGCACTGGGGCTGGTCATTCACCATCTGTTCCCGCGCGTGGTGAAAGCCGTTGAGCCCTACCTGCCTGCGTTTTCGATGGTCTGCATTCTGGCCATCATCAGCGCCGTGGTGGCGGGTTCTGCCTCGCACATTGCTTCCGTCGGTTTTGTGGTGATCGTCGCAGTCGTGCTGCATAACACCATCGGACTGCTGGGAGGATACTGGGGCGGGAAGCTGTTTGGTTTCGACGAATCCACCTGTCGCACGCTGGCGATTGAAGTAGGGATGCAGAACTCCGGTCTGGCGGCGGCGCTTGGCAAAATTTACTTCTCGCCGCTGGCGGCACTGCCGGGTGCCCTGTTCTCGGTGTGGCACAATCTTTCAGGTTCGCTGCTGGCGGGCTACTGGTCCGGAAAACCGATTAATGCACAAACGAAAAAAGAAGCGGTGAAACAGGATTGAATTGCTTTACACTGAAGCCTCCCCCTCAGGAGGCTTCAGCAATGGCTACACCACGTTTGACCCAGAAAGACATGACGGAAGCCGAGCAGCGCGAACTGAAAACGCTTCTCGACCGCGCCCGCATTGCACATGGCCGCACGCTGACGAACGCCGAAACCAATCAGGTGAAAAAAGAGTACATCGACAAGCTGATGGCGGAACGTGACGCCGCGGCGAAGAAAGCCCGCAAACTGAAAAAAGAGCAGGCTTATAAACCGGATGCAGAGGCGACCTTCTCCTGGTCCGCCAGCACGTCAACCCGTGGAAGGCGCTAATCAGCGCCCTTTCTTTTTACGACCCGGCTGGGTAAATCGCTTACCGTTACCCGGCTTGCCTCGCCCTTTCTCTTCCGCCTGCGGCTCCTTCACCACCGGGCGTTTAATCGCCTGGGTTTTCGGCTTCGCCTTAGCCTTCGGCTTCGCTTCTGACGACGAGTTTTCGATAAGCCTGAACAGCTCAATCAGCTCGTCATCCGTCAAGTCACGCCACTCGCCCAGCGGGATCCCGGACAGGCTAACGTTCATGATGCGCGTACGTTCAAGCTTCGTCACTTCATAACCGAAGTACTCGCACATGCGGCGGATCTGGCGGTTTAAGCCCTGTACCAGGGTAATTCGGAACGCGAAAGGCGCTTCTTTCTTGACCTTACACTTCTTCGTCACCGTGCCCAGGATCGGCACGCCTGCGCTCATCCCGCGGATAAACTCGTCCGTTACCAGTTTGTTTACCGTAACGATGTACTCTTTCTCATGGTCGTTACCGGCTCGCAGGATTTTGTTCACCAGATCGCCATGGTTGGTGAGGAAAATCAGCCCCTGCGAATCTTTATCCAGACGGCCAATCGGGAAAATGCGGCTGCTGTGGTTCACGAAATCAACGATGTTGTCTCGCTCACCGTCTTCCGTGGTGCTGACAATCCCAACCGGTTTATTCAACGCGATAAACACCAGGTCTTCTGCATCACGCGGTTCGATGACCTGACCATTCACTTTGACCACGTCGCCAGGCATCACCTGATCGCCGATGGTGGCGCGTTTGCCGTTAAGAAACACGTTACCTTGTTCAATGTAACGGTCAGCCTCGCGACGTGAGCAGATCCCGCTCTCGCTAATGTATTTGTTTAATCGGGTTGATTGAGTTGGCAGCATAGTTTCTCCTGTGAAGGGCGAAATATACCTTACCTTGCGGCTGACAAAAAAGTGTTAGTAACCGTTGATCAAAAAATCGAGTGCATCCCGCAATGAGGCCCGGTCTTGAGTAAGATCGGCGACACGCTCGCCTAACTCTTTTGGCGATATGCCTGCCATCATGTGCATCATAACCACGCAGGGCTTACCCGCTATCTCAACGACAGGGCACACTTTCGCAGGCGGCTGAATGCCTCCCAGGTGGCTAAGCTCAACTGCGGGGGCGACCAGAACATGCTTCATCACATTGGCCACGGGATGCTGCATATTGATTAGCCAGGGATAGGCAGTTTTCCCCTGACCTTCATTCTCATAAACAAAATATTGCTCCATCAGAACGACCTCTGAAAGTCACTAAAGGAGCCGTTTTCATCAACCCACTGGTTAATAGCCTCGATAGACGCTTTATTTTCTGCTAACCACTCTGCACGCTGATGCGCACGAAACTGCTCCTGCAATGCAGCCGTAAGTACAGCAGAGAGATTAAGTTTAAGCCGTCGCGCCTCTTCAAGGATTTCTGGTGCTAACGACACATTGACTGATTTTTTGATGCCATGAGTAGTGCGCATGAGAACCCCCATCGGTATGCGCATGAATTGGCGAAGTGTAGCGTAATAAACGAGCATTTTCTATTCCCTTAAAAATGTAAGGTCTGCAGCGTAAATGGCGCTTCATAAGGTGTCACGCCTCGCAAAACGGTTTTGCGAGGCGCTTTCAGAGATTAATACTCGTCCCGCTCGTCATCTTCATCCGGCTGTTCCATCACGCTATAGGCCACCGCGCAGAACAACGAGTTAAGACGCTTCATGTCCCCCAGCAGCCCCAGGTGCAGGGAGCTGGTCTCGATACTCTGCACGTTTTGCTGGTGAAGACGCTCAACGTGGGCGTGCGAGTAGCGACGGTTGAGGATGCGAAAGCGATGCTTGTTACGACGCAGGCGGCGCGCGCTCGGCACGTCGCTGGAGAAGAAGACCAGCATCGCCAGCTTCAGGTTGCTCAAGAGCTGTTCGTGGAGCGCCTCCAGCTCCTTCAGGCCCTCAATGGAGAATGCCCGACGTGCTGCCAGTGACTTATCTGCAATCTCACTCCCCATACGCTCCACGATATCGGAGGCTTGCTCCAGGTTGAGCGACATCTCGATGATTTCTGCCCAGCGGCGAGACTCCTCTTCCGCCAGTTCATCCTGCGGAATACGCGCCAGATAGAGCTTAATGGCGGTATAAAGCACGTTGATATCGTCCGCCAGCCTGCGCAACTCTTTCTCTTCGCGCGGTTCGCCGTGCATCACCTTCTGCAGCCCTTCGAGCATGGTTTCCATCGCATCACCCATGCGTAGCGTCTCGCGGGCGGCATTCGCCAGCGCCAGCGCCGGGGTATCCAGCGCGGAGGTATCCAGATGCTTCGGTTTCAGGCGCGCATCCAGCTCCGGTTCATCCTGAATGAGTCGTTCGCAAAAGCGGGCCATCGGCCCCGCAAAAGGCACCATCGCCAGGCAGCGCACCAGGTTATAGAAAACGTGGAAATAGATCACCAGCTCCGCTTTCGGCAGTGAGAGGTTATCCATCAGGTTCGCCAGCGGGTGCACAAACGGCAGGATAATCAGGCTACCCACCAGCTTAAACAGCAGGCTGCCGAGCGCCACGCGGCGAGCCGCAGCGTTGGCGGCACTGTTGTTGAGCATTGCCAGCAGGCCAGACCCCAGGTTCGCACCAATCACCAGACATAGCGCCACCGGGAAGGAGATCGCCCCGGCAGCGGTGAGCGTGGCCGTCAGCAATACGGCTGCCAGGCTTGAATAGCTGACGATGGCAAACACCGCGCCAATCAGCGCGTCCAGCATGATGTCACCGGTCAGAGAGGCGAAGATGACCTGAACGCCGTTGGCCTCGGTGATGGGGGTGACCGCCTGCACAATCAGCTCCAGCGCCAGCAGGATCAGCCCCAGGCCAATCCCCACGCGCCCAAGCTGCCCGGCACGCGTCTGTTTGCGCCCGAGGAAGAAGATGACGCCAATGAAAATCAGCAGCGGCGACAGCCAGGAGAGATCGAACGTCAGAATACGCGCCATCAGCGCGGTACCTACGTCGGCCCCCAGCACGATCACCAGTGCCGGCGCGAGCGCCACCAGATCCTGTGCCACAAAGGAGGTGACAAGCAGGGTGGTGGCATTACTGCTCTGAACCAGCGCCGTGACGCCTATCCCCGCACAAAAGGCGAGCGGCTTCTTCTCAACGCTGCTGCTGAGAACGGTGCGTAAACGAGCACCAAAGACGCGCATCACGCCGGTACGGACGATATGGGTCCCCCAAACGAGCAGTGCGACTGCGGAGAGCAGATGTAACAGGGTCAGCACGGAAGGTTTTCCTCCTTATCGTTATTCATTTTCCTTAGGTTCAGTATAAGGGTTTAAACGTAAGAAAGAGACAGGGCGCCCCATGAGCGCCCTGTTTGTTGTAAGGAAAAGTGATTTTAGTCGGCGTCGTAGCCGAGATTAGGCGCCAGCCAGCGCTCGACTTCTGACACGCTCATGCCTTTGCGCAGGGCGTAATCTTCGATCTGATCGCGCTGTAGCTGCGCCACGGCAAAGTACTTGCTGTCCGGGTGGCTGAAATACCAGCCGGAAACAGAGGCACCTGGCCACATGGCAAACGACTCGGTGAGTTTCATCCCCGTATGGGCCTCAACATCGAGAAGTTTCCAGATTGTGCCTTTTTCGGTGTGCTCCGGGCAGGCCGGGTAGCCCGGCGCCGGGCGAATGCCCTGGTAGTTTTCGCGGATCAGCTCCTCGTTGCTGAGGTTTTCATTGGCCGCGTAGCCCCAGTACACCTTACGTACGCGCTCATGCAGATACTCAGCGAAGGCTTCCGCCAGGCGGTCGGCAATCGCTTTGACCATGATTTTGTTGTAATCATCATGCTGCGCTTCGTATGCTTCCGCCAGCGCATCCTCTTCAAGTCCGCCGGTTACCGCAAAGGCGCCGATATAGTCGGCTTTACCACTCAGTTTCGGTGCGACGAAATCCGCCAGACAGTAGTTGGCGAAGCCCACTTTCTCCGTTTGCTGACGCAGGTGATGGCTCACGGTCAGCACATGCGTGCGGGTTTCATCGCGGTAGATTTCCACGTCGTCACCCACGCGGTTCGCCGGGAACAGCCCCACCACGCCGCGCGGATTAAGGGATTTCTCTGCACTCAGCTTGTCGAGCATGTCATTGGCATCTTTAAACAACCGCTTCGCCTCTTCACCTACCACCTCATCCTCGAGGATGCGCGGATATTTGCCCGCCAGCGACCAGGTCATGAAGAACGGCGTCCAGTCGATGTAGTTACGCAGCGTTTCGATGCTGGCGGTGACGTCCTGCACGCCCAGACGGTGCGCAACCGGCGGGGTATAGCTGGACCAGTCAAACGCCAGATCGTTATCGCGCGCCGCCTGAAGTGAAACCGGCGGCGTGCGCGGTTTCTTACGACCGTGCTGGATGCGGACGGTTTCGTACTCTTTGCGGGTGCGCGCCACGAAGTCATCGCGCTGAGTGTCGGAGAGCAGCGCGGACACCACGCCTACGGTGCGCGAGGCGTTCTGCACATAGACCGTCGGGCCGCTGTAGTTCTGTTCGATTTTCACCGCCGTATGCGCTTTCGACGTGGTCGCTCCGCCAATCAGCAGCGGAATAGTGAAGCCCTGACGCTCCATCTCTTTTGCCACGTTGACCATCTCGTCCAGCGACGGCGTGATCAGCCCGGAAAGGCCAATCAGGTCGGCATTCACCTCACGCGCGGTTTTGAGGATTTTATCCGCCGGGACCATTACCCCGAGGTCGATAATTTCGTAGTTATTGCACTGCAGCACCACGCCGACGATATTCTTGCCGATGTCGTGCACGTCGCCCTTCACGGTGGCGATGACCATCTTGCCGTTGCTGGAGCCTTTTTCTTTGCTGGCCTCGATAAACGGCTCCAGATAGGCCACGGCCTGCTTCATCACGCGGGCAGATTTCACCACCTGCGGCAGGAACATTTTTCCCTCGCCGAACAGATCGCCGACCACGTTCATGCCGTCCATCAGCGGGCCTTCGATCACCTCAATCGGGCGAGCTGCCTGCTGGCGCGCTTCTTCGGTGTCCTGCTCAATAAACTCGGTGATGCCTTTCACCAGCGAATATTCCAGACGCTTTTTCACGTCCCAGGAACGCCACTCGGCCTGCTGAACGTTGGCCGATTCATCCGTTTTGCTGCCGCGGTATTTCTCCGCGAGGTCCAGCATGCGCTCGGTGGCGTCGTCGCGACGGTTAAGGATGACATCTTCTACCGCGTCACGAAGCTCGGCAGGGAGGTCATCGTAAATCGCCAGCTGGCCGGCGTTAACGATCCCCATGTCCATCCCGTTGCGGATGGCGTAGTAAAGGAACACGGCGTGGATCGCTTCACGCACCGGGTCGTTGCCGCGGAACGAGAACGACACGTTCGACACGCCGCCGGAGATTAACGCATGCGGCAATTCACGTTTAATGTCTTCACATGCGCCGATAAAGTCCTGGGCATAGTTGTTATGCTCTTCAATCCCGGTCGCGACGGCGAAAATGTTCGGGTCGAAGATGATGTCTTCCGGCGGGAAACCCACCTCTTCGGTCAAAATCTTGTACGCGCGGCGGCATATCTCAATTTTACGCTCGCGGGTATCCGCCTGGCCCACTTCGTCGAAGGCCATGACCACCACGGCAGCACCGTAGCGGCGGACCATCTTCGCGTGGTGGATAAAGATATCAACGCCCTCTTTCATCGAGATAGAGTTGACGATGCCTTTACCCTGAATGCACTTCAGCCCTTTTTCGATGACCTCCCACTTGGAAGAGTCAATCATGATCGGCACGCGGGCAATGTCCGGCTCGCCGGCAATCAGGTTGAGGAAACGCACCATCGCCGCTTCGGCGTCGAGCATCCCCTCGTCCATGTTGATATCAATAATCTGCGCGCCGCTTTCCACCTGCTGGCGGGCGACGTCCAGCGCTTCGCTGTACTTCTCTTCTTTAATCAGGCGCTTGAACTTCGCGGAACCAGTGACGTTAGTCCGCTCCCCCACGTTCACAAACAGGCTGTCGTCGCCAATGGTCAACGGCTCGAGACCAGAAAGACGACAGGCAACGGGAAGCTCAGGCAGCTTACGCGGCGGCAGCCCGGCCACGGCGTTGCTCATGGCGGCAATGTGTTCCGGCGTGGTGCCGCAGCAGCCGCCAACAATGTTCAGGAAGCCAGATTCAGCCCACTCGCGGATTTGCGCCGCCATGGTGTCGGCATCCAGATCGTATTCACCAAAGGCATTGGGCAGACCGGCGTTCGGGTGCGCGGTGACATAGCATTCTGCGATGCGCGATAACTCCTGCACGTACTGGCGCAGTTCATCTGGCCCCAGAGCACAGTTCAGGCCAAAGGAGAGCGCTTCCGCGTGGCGCAGGGAGTTATAAAACGCTTCGGTGGTCTGGCCGGACAGGGTACGGCCGGAGGCGTCGGTAATGGTGCCGGAAATCATGATCGGCAGGTCAACGCCCAGTGCCTCGAACTCCTCTTTCACCGCGTAAATCGCGGCTTTGGCGTTGAGGGTGTCGAAAACCGTTTCAATCAGGATCAGGTCGGAACCGCCTTCCACCAGCGCTTTGGTCGATTCACGGTAGGCAGCGACCAGCTGGTCAAAGGTGATATTACGAAATGCCGGGTCGTTGACGTCCGGTGAGATTGATGCGGTGCGGTTGGTTGGGCCAAGCACCCCGGCAACGTAGCGCGGTTTGTCCGGCGTGCGGGCAGTCCATTCATCTGCGCAGGCACGAGCCAGTTTAGCCGCCTCAAAGTTGATCTCCGCCGACAGGGATTCCATCTGGTAATCCGCCATGGCGATGGTTGTCGAGTTAAAGGTGTTGGTTTCAACGATATCCGCCCCTGCCTCGAAGTAGGCATTGTGGATATCCTTAATGACGGACGGCTTGCTGAGCACCAGCAGGTCGTTGTTACCTTTCAGATCGCAAGGCCAGTCAGCGAAGCGTTCGCCGCGGAAATCGTCTTCACTCAGACGATAGCCCTGGATCATCGTGCCCATGCCGCCGTCCAGCACCAGAATTCGTTCATTTAACTGCGCACGCAGTTGCTCTACTTTGCTGCTCACACTTGCTCCCGACAACGCTCAACAAGGCCAAAAGGCTGCGTTCCATACTGGCACAATCTCGCAGGGTGGAAAAGTCACACAGCGGTAACATGAGACATGTTCACCATCACTCCTCCGATCAGTCAGGATAACGGTTGCAAAATCACCAAATAAAACGAAAATGATTTCCACGATACAGAAAAAGGAGATCGTCATGGTCGCGACCGTTCCCGCCAAACGCGGCAGAAAACCTGCTGCCACCCCCGCTGCACAACCGAGCGGACAGGTTCAATCGCTCACGCGCGGTCTGAAGCTGCTGGAGTGGATAGCCGAGTCGCACAGCAGCGTGGCCCTGACGGAGCTGGCCCAGCAGGCTGGCCTGCCGAACTCCACCACGCACCGCCTGCTGACCACTATGCAGCAGCTGGGCTTTGTCCGCCAGGTCGGCGAGCTGGGACACTGGGCGGTGGGCGCACATGCCTTTATCGTTGGCAGCAGCTTCCTGCAAAGCCGCAATCTGCTGGCGATTGTCCATCCGATTCTGCGCAAGCTGATGGAAGATTCCGGCGAGACGGTAAACCTGGCGGTGCTTGATCAGAGCGATCATCAGGCAATCATTATCGATCAGGTGCAGTGCACGCAGCTGATGCGTATGTCCGCGCCGATTGGCGGTAAGCTGCCGATGCATGCGTCCGGGGCAGGAAAAGCGTTTCTGTCTCAGCTCAGCGAAGATCAGGTGACAGGGCTGCTGCATCGTAAAGGGCTGCACGCCTATACCCATGCCACGCTGGTTTCGCCGGTGCATCTGAAAGAGGATCTGGCGTTAACCCGCAAGCGTGGCTATTCATTTGATGATGAAGAACATGCTTTGGGTCTGCGCTGTATCGCGGCCTGTATCTTTGATGAGCACCGCGAGCCGTTTGCCGCCATCTCTATCTCCGGGCCAATTTCGCGCATGACCGACGACCGCGTCACCGAGTTAGGTGCGCTGGTGATTAAGGCGGCGAAAGAGGTGACGCTGGCGTATGGTGGGATTCGTTAAACCGGATGCAAAACCGCTGCTTGCGGCGGTAAGCGTACACATCTTCCACATGCCCGTTTTTGATCCGCGTTTGCAGCCCACGCCAGTAGCTGGCACGAAAAAGGTCGGCGTGCATCTCTTCAAATAGCGGCCCGATGCGCGGGTCGGCGCACAGCCAGTGGCGAAACTCTTCGGGAAAGACATCGCCCGGCGAAACGCTGTACCACGGTTCACCAGACAGTTCATCTTCCGGGTAACGGGGCGGCGGGATATCGCGGAAATTCACTTCGGTCATGTAGCAAATCTCGTCGTAATCATAAAACACCACTCGCCCGTGGCGCGTGACACCGAAGTTTTTAAACAGCATATCGCCCGGAAAAATATTGGCCGCGGCAAGCTGGCGAATCGCGTTACCGTATTCTTCTATAGCATCGCGCAGCACCTGACCCTCGGACTGCTCCAGCCAGATGTTCAGCGGCACCATGCGGCGCTCGATGTAAAGATGGCTAATCACGATTTTGTCGCCAAGATCGGTGATTTTCCCGGATGCTTCCTTGAGCAAAAGCGCCATCAGCGCCGGGTCGATCTGTTGCTTATCCAGCACAAAGTTTTCGAATTCCTGAGTATCCGCCATACGTCCGACACGGTCATGCTCTTTGACCAGCTGATAGCAGGCGCGGACGTGCGCGGCGGTCATCTCTTTTTGCGGCGCGAAGCGGTCTTTAATGACCTTAAATACGCGGTCGAACCCCGGAAGCGTAAACACCAGCATCACCATGCCGCGAATGCCAGGCGCTTCGATAAACTGTTCATCTGCGGTGGTGACATAACGCAGGTATTCCCGATAGCTTTCCGTTTTAGCGTGCTTCTGACAGCCAATCGCCATATACAGCTCGGCGGTGGTTTTGCCCGGCAGGATCTCCCGCAGCCATTCCACCAGCGCGGCAGGCAACGGTGCGTACACCATGAAATAGGAGCGGGCGAAGCCAAATACAATGCTGGCCTCGGCGCTGGTGGTCAGGCAGGTATCGACAAACAGTTCCCCGTCATCTGTGCGATGGATGGGGAGCAGAAACGGTACGATGGCCGATGGCGTGACCAGTTTTCCTACCAGCCAGGCGGCTTTATTGCGATAGAAAAGCTCGTTGGCAACCTGCAAGTGGCTGCGGCCGAGCAACGCCTCGCCGAAGGTTTCGCGCAGGTGGGTGTGGATATAACCTATATCCCGGGTTTTATTCTCCCAGGGCAAACGCAGCGGCAAATCGGTTAGCACACGGTGCAAAAGCTTCTCCCACCCGCGTTCCGGGAAGAAATCTTTCGCCAGCGGACGTGGGATAGCACGAAATCGTCGTTCAGGCTGAGAGCTGAAGATAAATAACCGCTCAGGAGATAATGAGCGGTGGTCAAATAACCGGCAATAGACGGAGTTGAAAAAGCTCTCCGCAATCTCGAAGCGCGGATAGTCAGGTAATAAATGGGTGTAGTGCTCTTTCACGCGCAGTAAAAAGTCCGCATCCGGGCTTTTACCATCGGTAATACAGCGCAACTGCTCCACCACCAGACCCACGTGGTGGTCATAAAGGTGAATACGCTGCTTCATGGCCTGCTGAACCGCATGCCAGTCTGCATGTTCGAAGCGCTGTTGCGCACCGGATGTCACTTCAAGAAAACGACCATACTGGGCATCGAAGCCCTGCAAAATAGTTTGAGCAATCAGTAATTCCAGGCCACGCGACATATATTCCCCCTCACCCCAACCCTCTCCCCGAGGGGGGAGAGGGGGAAACGATTAGAACTGTGCTTCTTCGGTTGATCCCGTTAAGGCGGTGACGGAGGAGGCACCGCCCTGAATGATAGTGGTCACGTTGTCGAAGTAGCCCGTTCCCACTTCCTGCTGGTGAGAAACGAAGGTATAACCCTCTTTTCCGGCGGCGAATTCTGGCTGCTGAACCTTCTCGACGTAGTGTTTCATGCCTTCACCCTGCGCATAAGCATGTGCAAGGTCGAACATGTTGAACCACATGCTGTGGATACCCGCCAGGGTAATGAACTGGTACTTGTAGCCCATGTCAGAAAGCTGCTGCTGGAAGCTGGCGATGGTTTTATCATCCAGATTCTTCTGCCAGTTGAAGGACGGCGAGCAGTTATAGGCCAGCAGTTTGCCCGGATATTTCGCATGAATGGCATCGGCAAAACGTTTTGCCAGCGCCAGATCCGGCGTGGAGGTTTCACACCAGACCAGGTCGGCGTAAGGGGCATACGCCAGGCCACGGCTGATCGCCTGTTCGATGCCTGCATGGGTACGATAGAACCCTTCGCTGGTGCGCTCACCGGTAATAAACTCGCTGTCGTACGGATCGCAGTCAGAGGTGATCAGGTCAGCCGCATCCGCATCGGTACGGGCAATGACCAGCGTCGGCACGCCGAGCACGTCTGCCGCCAGACGCGCGGCAACCAGCTTCTGAATCGCTTCCTGGGTCGGAACCAGCACCTTACCGCCCATGTGTCCGCACTTCTTCACCGATGCCAGCTGATCTTCGAAGTGAACGGCCGCTGCACCGGCCTCAATCATTGATTTCATCAGCTCGAACGCGTTCAGCACGCCGCCGAAACCCGCTTCCGCATCCGCGACGATCGGCAGGAAGTAGTCAATAAAGCGCGGATCGTTGGGTTCGATGCCTGCCGCCCACTGGATCTGATCCGCACGGCGGAAGGTGTTGTTGATTCGATCAACCACCGACGGCACGGAGTTCGCCGGGTAGAGGGACTGATCCGGATACATACTGGATGCCAGGTTGGCATCCGCCGCAACCTGCCAGCCGGAAAGATAGACAGCCTCAATACCGGCCTTCGCCTGCTGCAGTGCCTGACCGCCGGTCAACGCCCCGAGGCTATTGATATAACCCTTTTTGGAACCACCGTGCAGCAGCTTCCACATTTTCGCCGCGCCATTTTGCGCCAGCGTGCATTCCGGATTGACCGAGCCGCGTAATTTCACCACTTCTTCCGCGCTGTACGGACGACGAATGCCTTCCCAGCGCGGTTGTGTCCATTCTTTCTTCAGTTCTTCGATTTGTTGGGTACGGGTTTTCATGTGCAGATGCTCCATATTGTTATGTGGTGAGTTACGCCAGGAAGCGGTAGCCCGGCAGGGTCAGGAAGTCGATTAAGTCATCTGAGGTGGTGATTTGTTCCATCAGGCGTGCAGCATCATCAAAACGTCCGCTGCTGAAGCGGTGTTCGCCCAACTCGTCCTGGATCACCCGCATTTCTTCGGCCAGCATCTGGCGGAACAGGGCTTTGGTCACCGGCTTACCGTTGCTGAGCGTTTTTTGATGATGGATCCATTGCCAGATAGAGGTGCGGGAGATTTCCGCCGTGGCGGCATCTTCCATCAGGCCGTAGATCGGCACGCAGCCGTTGCCAGAGATCCAGGCTTCGATGTACTGCACCGCAACGCGAATGTTGGCGCGCATGCCCTCTTCCGTACGTTCACCTGCACACGGTGCCAGCAGCTGTTCTTCAGCCGTTGGCGCATCCTCTTCGCGCGTAACAAAGAGCTGATTTTTATTGTCACCGAGTACGCGGTTAAAGACTTCCATTGCCGTGTCTGCGAGGCCCGGATGGGCGATCCACGTTCCGTCATGACCGTTACGCGCTTCAAGCTCTTTATCGGCCTTCACTTTGTTGAGCACCTGATTGTTACGCTCCGCGTCTTTGCTCGGAATAAATGCCGCCATGCCGCCCATCGCAAAGGCACCGCGCTTGTGGCAGGTTTTGATCAGCAGGCGCGAGTAGGCGCTCAGGAACGGCTTATCCATAGTGACGACCTGACGATCGGGCAGTACACGATCGGGATAATTTTTCAGGGTTTTGATATAGCTGAAGATATAGTCCCAACGCCCACAGTTCAGGCCGACGATGTGGTCACGCAGGGCATGCAGAATTTCGTTCATCTGGAAAACCGCAGGCAGCGTTTCAATCAACAGGGTGGCTTTGATGGTGCCACGTGGCAGGTTGAAACGATCTTCTGCATAACTGAACACCTCACTCCACCACGCCGCTTCCTGCCAGGCCTGCGTTTTTGGCAGATAGAAATAGGGGCCGCTGCCTTTTGCCAGCAGGTTTTTGTGGTTGTGGAAGAAATAGAGCGCGAAATCAAACAGGCTGCCGGGAATGGCTTCCCCACGCCAGGTGACGTGTTTTTCAGGCAGATGGAGACCGCGTACGCGACAGATCAGCACCGCCGGATTCGGTTTAAGTTGATAGATTTTCCCGGCTTCGTTGGTATAGCTGATGGTGCCGTTCACGGCGTCGCGCAGGTTGATTTGCCCCTCGATAACCTTACGCCAGTCCGGTGCCAACGAGTCTTCAAAATCAGCCATAAAGACTTTAACGTTCGCGTTCATGGCGTTGATCACCATTTTGCGTTCTACCGGACCGGTGATCTCAACGCGGCGATCCTGTAAATCTTCAGGAATACCACGAATTTTCCACTCACCACGGCGAATGGAAGCGGTTTCCGAAATAAACCCAGGCAACTTGCCATCGTCAATTTCCTGCTGCTGGTGAATGCGTGCTGCCAGCAGCTTATTGCGCTGCGGCGTAAAGCGGGTCACCAGTTCAGTCAGAAATTCGACCGCCTCTGCCGTCAATATTTGCTGTTCTTGCTCACCATGCGGCTGGGTAAAGGCCAGTTCGTCGACCGTCGTTGCCTGTTGAGTCATTACTCTGCTCCTCATCAAAGATCCAAAATCACGCCCCCGATGCGAACGAAAGATCGTTGTGTAGTTTTCGCTCAGCAGAATTAAGACTATCTCTATTCTTTCCAAAATCAAAAACAATTTCCATTTTATTTTATTTATAACGTTAACTCATTGATCAGTATGAAATTAAAGTTTTTCTCAATGTTGAGTAGAATTTCGGAAATAAAAAAGGCACCCGAAGGTGCCTGATGCGAACAGCTGAAACGCTTTAGGATCGTTTAATGCAGAAGATTACTCTAGCGTCGGATTCATGTGTCGCAGATCGTATGGCGTGATTTGGTAGACGTAATAGTTGAGCCAGTTAGTAAAAAGCAAATTCCCGTGGCTGCGCCAGGTTGCTCTCGGTTTGTTTTGTGGATCGTTTTTCGGGAAATAGTTGTACGGCACATCCGGATTAAGACCCGCTTCGACATCACGGAAATACTCTGACGCAAGGGTATGCGGATCGTATTCAGGATGCCCGGTTACAAAGGCAATGCGCTTATCTTTGCTGGCAAACAGGTATGCATCCCCCTCTTCCGTTTCGGCCAGGATCTCCAGATCGGTGTAATCACGGATCAGCTGCGCCGGGAAATCGGCATAGCGCGAATGCGGCGCCAGAAACGAATCATCAAACCCGCGCGTCAGCAGAGCATGTGGATGAAGAATGTGGTGTTCGTATACGCCGGAGAGCTTTTCAGTGCGGGTTTGTTTAGGGATACCATAAAGAATATTCAGTGCCGCCTGTACCGCCCAACAAACAAACAAGGTGGACGTGACGTGATCTTTTGCCCACTCCAGGACCTGTTTGATCTGCGGCCAGTAGGCAACATCGTTAAATTCAACCAGACCGAGCGGTGCGCCGGTCACAATCAGGCCGTCGAAGTTTTCCCCCTGAATGTCATCGAAGTTACAGTAAAAGTTGTTCAGGTGCTCAGAAGGCGTGTTGCGTGACTCGCGCGCATCGATCCGCAGCAGCTGAATATCGACCTGCAGCGGAGAGTTTGAAAGCAGACGCAGGAACTGATTCTCTGTTTCAATCTTTTTCGGCATCAGGTTGAGAATAAGAACCTTCAGCGGGCGAATTTCCTGAACTGTTGCGCGTGAAGCCGTCATCACAAAGACGTTCTCTTCACGTAAGAAATTGACGGCTGGTAGCTCGTCCTGCACCCGAATCGGCATATCGTTGAATCCTCAAAGCATACGTATAAACGTTTAGACATCCAGACAGCTAACAATACCGAGATCCGGCCTGAATGTCGAGTCTGCAAGAGGAAGGTGAGAAAGTTTCAAGGAGAGGAATAACGCCCAAAGCAAAAAACCCCGCACCTTACGGTACGGGGTTCTTCTATTTGATGCCTGGCAGTTCCCTACTCTCACATGGGGAGACCCCACACTACCATCGGCGCTACGGCGTTTCACTTCTGAGTTCGGCATGGGGTCAGGTGGGACCACCGCGCTAAAGCCGCCAGGCAAATTCTGTTATCTGTATCAGGCTGAAAATCGTCTCTCTTCGCCAAAACACCTTCGGCGTTGTAAGGTTAAGCCTCACGGTTCATTAGTATCGGTTAGCTCAACGCATCGCTGCGCTTACACACCCGACCTATCAACGTCGTCGTCTTCAACGTTCCTTCAGGAGACTTATAGTCTCAGGGAGAACTCATCTCGGGGCAAGTTTCGTGCTTAGATGCTTTCAGCACTTATCTCTTCCGCATTTAGCTACCGGGCAGTGCCATTGGCATGACAACCCGAACACCAGTGATGCGTCCACTCCGGTCCTCTCGTACTAGGAGCAGCCCCCCTCAATTCTCCAGCGCCCACGGCAGATAGGGACCGAACTGTCTCACGACGTTCTAAACCCAGCTCGCGTACCACTTTAAATGGCGAACAGCCATACCCTTGGGACCTACTTCAGCCCCAGGATGTGATGAGCCGACATCGAGGTGCCAAACACCGCCGTCGATATGAACTCTTGGGCGGTATCAGCCTGTTATCCCCGGAGTACCTTTTATCCGTTGAGCGATGGCCCTTCCATTCAGAACCACCGGATCACTATGACCTGCTTTCGCACCTGCTCGAGCCGTCACTCTCGCAGTCAAGCTAGCTTATGCCATTGCACTAACCTCCTGATGTCCGACCAGGATTAGCTAACCTTCGTGCTCCTCCGTTACTCTTTGGGAGGAGACCGCCCCAGTCAAACTACCCACCAGACACTGTCCGCAACCCGGATTACGGGTCTACGTTAGAACACCAGCCATTAAAGGGTGGTATTTCAAGGTCGGCTCCACGCAGACTGGCGTCCACGCTTCAAAGCCTCCCACCTATCCTACACATCAAGGACCAGTGTTCAGTGTCAAGCTATAGTAAAGGTTCACGGGGTCTTTCCGTCTTGCCGCGGGTACACTGCATCTTCACAGCGAGTTCAATTTCACTGAGTCTCGGGTGGAGACAGCCTGGCCATCATTACGCCATTCGTGCAGGTCGGAACTTACCCGACAAGGAATTTCGCTACCTTAGGACCGTTATAGTTACGGCCGCCGTTTACCGGGGCTTCGATCAAGAGCTTCGCGTTACCGCTAACCCCATCAATTAACCTTCCGGCACCGGGCAGGCGTCACACCGTATACGTCCACTTTCGTGTTTGCACAGTGCTGTGTTTTTAATAAACAGTTGCAGCCAGCTGGTATCTTCGACTGATTTCAGCTCCACCCGCAGGGGCTTCACCTACATATCAGCGTGCCTTCTCCCGAAGTTACGGCACCATTTTGCCTAGTTCCTTCACCCGAGTTCTCTCAAGCGCCTTGGTATTCTCTACCTGACCACCTGTGTCGGTTTGGGGTACGATTTCGTGTTACCTGATGCTTAGAGGCTTTTCCTGGAAGCAGGGCATTTGTTACTTCAGCACCGTAGTGCCTCGTCATCACACCTCAGCGTTAAAAGGTACCGGATTTACCTGGAACCTCCGCCTACATGCTTAAACCGGGACAACCGTCGCCCGGCTAACATAGCCTTCTCCGTCCCCCCTTCGCAGTAACACCAAGTACAGGAATATTAACCTGTTTCCCATCGACTACGCCTTTCGGCCTCGCCTTAGGGGTCGACTCACCCTGCCCCGATTAACGTTGGACAGGAACCCTTGGTCTTCCGGCGAGCGGGCTTTTCACCCGCTTTATCGTTACTTATGTCAGCATTCGCACTTCTGATACCTCCAGCAACCCTCACAGGCCACCTTCAACGGCTTACAGAACGCTCCCCTACCCAACAACGCATAAGCGTCGCTGCCGCAGCTTCGGTGCATGGTTTAGCCCCGTTACATCTTCCGCGCAGGCCGACTCGACCAGTGAGCTATTACGCTTTCTTTAAATGATGGCTGCTTCTAAGCCAACATCCTGGCTGTCTGTGCCTTCCCACATCGTTTCCCACTTAACCATGACTTTGGGACCTTAGCTGGCGGTCTGGGTTGTTTCCCTCTTCACGACGGACGTTAGCACCCGCCGTGTGTCTCCCGTGATAACATTCTTCGGTATTCGTAGTTTGCATCGGGTTGGTAAGCCGGGATGGCCCCCTAGCCGAAACAGTGCTCTACCCCCGAAGATGAGTTCACGAGGCGCTACCTAAATAGCTTTCGGGGAGAACCAGCTATCTCCCGGTTTGATTGGCCTTTCACCCCCAGCCACAGGTCATCCGCTAATTTTTCAACATTAGTCGGTTCGGTCCTCCAGTTAGTGTTACCCAACCTTCAACCTGCCCATGGCTAGATCACCGGGTTTCGGGTCTATACCCTGCAACTTAACGCCCAGTTAAGACTCGGTTTCCCTTCGGCTCCCCTATACGGTTAACCTTGCTACAGAATATAAGTCGCTGACCCATTATACAAAAGGTACGCAGTCACCTAACAAGTAGGCTCCCACTGCTTGTACGTACACGGTTTCAGGTTCTTTTTCACTCCCCTCGCCGGGGTTCTTTTCGCCTTTCCCTCACGGTACTGGTTCACTATCGGTCAGTCAGGAGTATTTAGCCTTGGAGGATGGTCCCCCCATATTCAGACAGGATACCACGTGTCCCGCCCTACTCTTCGAGTTCACAACCTGTGCATTTTCGTGTACGGGACTATCACCCTGTACCGTCGGACTTTCCAGACCGTTCCACTAACACACAAGCTGATTCAGACTCCGGGCTGCTCCCCGTTCGCTCGCCGCTACTGGGGGAATCTCGGTTGATTTCTTTTCCTCGGGGTACTTAGATGTTTCAGTTCCCCCGGTTCGCCTCGTTAACCTATGTATTCAGTTAACGATAGTGTGACGAATCACACTGGGTTTCCCCATTCGGACATCGCCGGGTCAAAGGTTCATATCACCTCGCCGGCGCTTTTCGCAGATTAGCACGTCCTTCATCGCCTCTGACTGCCAGGGCATCCACCGTGTACGCTTAGTCGCTTAACCTCACAACCCGAAGATGTTTCTTTCGATTCATCATCGGTTTGCGAAAATTTGAGAGACTCGAACACACATAACATGTGTGTCGTTTCAATTTTCAGCTTGATCCAGATTTTTAAAGAGCAAATATCTCAAACATGACTCGCAAATCAGTTTTGAGATACGGGGGTCGGCGACTTTCACTCACGAACCAGCAAGTGGCGTCCCCTAGGGGATTCGAACCCCTGTTACCGCCGTGAAAGGGCGGTGTCCTGGGCCTCTAGACGAAGGGGACACTGAAGTCTCAATCGCAAGACGCCTTGCTATTTACTTTTCATCAGACAATCTGTGTGAGCACTACAAAGGCAGGTTCTTTAAGGTAAGGAGGTGATCCAACCGCAGGTTCCCCTACGGTTACCTTGTTACGACTTCACCCCAGTCATGAATCACAAAGTGGTAAGCGCCCTCCCGAAGGTTAAGCTACCTACTTCTTTTGCAACCCACTCCCATGGTGTGACGGGCGGTGTGTACAAGGCCCGGGAACGTATTCACCGTAGCATTCTGATCTACGATTACTAGCGATTCCGACTTCATGGAGTCGAGTTGCAGACTCCAATCCGGACTACGACGCACTTTATGAGGTCCGCTTGCTCTCGCGAGGTCGCTTCTCTTTGTATGCGCCATTGTAGCACGTGTGTAGCCCTACTCGTAAGGGCCATGATGACTTGACGTCATCCCCACCTTCCTCCAGTTTATCACTGGCAGTCTCCTTTGAGTTCCCGGCCTAACCGCTGGCAACAAAGGATAAGGGTTGCGCTCGTTGCGGGACTTAACCCAACATTTCACAACACGAGCTGACGACAGCCATGCAGCACCTGTCTCAGAGTTCCCGAAGGCACCAATTCATCTCTGAAAAGTTCTCTGGATGTCAAGAGTAGGTAAGGTTCTTCGCGTTGCATCGAATTAAACCACATGCTCCACCGCTTGTGCGGGCCCCCGTCAATTCATTTGAGTTTTAACCTTGCGGCCGTACTCCCCAGGCGGTCGACTTAACGCGTTAGCTCCGGAAGCCACGCCTCAAGGGCACAACCTCCAAGTCGACATCGTTTACGGCGTGGACTACCAGGGTATCTAATCCTGTTTGCTCCCCACGCTTTCGCACCTGAGCGTCAGTCTTTGTCCAGGGGGCCGCCTTCGCCACCGGTATTCCTCCAGATCTCTACGCATTTCACCGCTACACCTGGAATTCTACCCCCCTCTACAAGACTCTAGCCTGCCAGTTTCGAATGCAGTTCCCAGGTTGAGCCCGGGGATTTCACATCCGACTTGACAGACCGCCTGCGTGCGCTTTACGCCCAGTAATTCCGATTAACGCTTGCACCCTCCGTATTACCGCGGCTGCTGGCACGGAGTTAGCCGGTGCTTCTTCTGCGGGTAACGTCAATTGCTGCGGTTATTAACCACAACACCTTCCTCCCCGCTGAAAGTACTTTACAACCCGAAGGCCTTCTTCATACACGCGGCATGGCTGCATCAGGCTTGCGCCCATTGTGCAATATTCCCCACTGCTGCCTCCCGTAGGAGTCTGGACCGTGTCTCAGTTCCAGTGTGGCTGGTCATCCTCTCAGACCAGCTAGGGATCGTCGCCTAGGTGAGCCGTTACCCCACCTACTAGCTAATCCCATCTGGGCACATCTGATGGCAAGAGGCCCGAAGGTCCCCCTCTTTGGTCTTGCGACGTTATGCGGTATTAGCTACCGTTTCCAGTAGTTATCCCCCTCCATCAGGCAGTTTCCCAGACATTACTCACCCGTCCGCCACTCGTCACCCGAGAGCAAGCTCTCTGTGCTACCGTTCGACTTGCATGTGTTAGGCCTGCCGCCAGCGTTCAATCTGAGCCATGATCAAACTCTTCAATTTAAGTTTGATGCTCGTGAATTAAACTTCGTAATGAATTACGTATGTTCACTCAGAGACTTGGTATTCATTTTTCGTCTTGCGACGTTAAGAATCCATGTCACTTTGAGTGCCCACACAGATTGTCTGATAAATTGTTAAAGAGCAGTGCAACGCGGCTTTCGCTCACCGTTGCGAGGTGGCATATATTACGCTTTCCTCTTTCAGAGTCAACCCGTTATTTCAGGATTTTTTCTCTTCAACCGACCGGGTTGTCTGTGAAGTGATTCACATCTGCCGTGTCGATGGAGGCGCATTATAGGGAGTTCTCCGCAGGCCGCAACCGCTAAATGACAGAAAAATGACTGACTGCTGCATTCCACAGCAAAACCCCGTCTTATACCCTTTTACACACAGACTTATCCACAATGATACGAAAAAGTAAAAATGTGCGAGCGTTGCGCAAACGTTTTCGTTAAAATGCTCGCGCTTCACAAGGATGCCTCGTCAGGTGTGTTAGATGAGTTTTTCGCAGGAAAATTCATCTAACGCTCTCTGTAATCGTGAAATCCAGGGGATTTACCATGCAACAACGTCGTCCAGTCCGCCGCGCTCTGCTCAGTGTTTCTGATAAAGCCGGTATCGTCGAATTCGCTCAGGCACTTTCTGCACGCGGTGTGGAGCTGCTTTCTACAGGCGGCACCGCACGCCTGTTAGCAGATAAAGGTCTGCCGGTAACCGAAGTGTCCGATTACACCGGTTTCCCGGAGATGATGGATGGACGCGTCAAAACTCTGCATCCGAAAGTGCACGGCGGTATTCTTGGCCGTCGCGACCAGGACGATGCCATTATGGAAAAGCATGATATTGCGCCAATCGACATGGTTGTCGTTAACCTCTACCCGTTTGCCCAGACCGTTGCCCGCGAAGGCTGCTCTCTGGAAGATGCGGTAGAAAATATTGATATCGGCGGCCCGACCATGGTGCGCTCTGCAGCCAAGAACCATAAAGATGTGGCCATCGTGGTGAAGAGCAGCGATTACAACACCATTATTAGCGAGATGGATGCCAACGAAGGGTCACTGACGCTCGACACGCGTTTCGACCTCGCTATCAAAGCCTTCGAACACACCGCTGCATACGACAGCATGATCGCCAACTACTTCGGTAGCCTGGTGCCGGCTTACCACGGTGAAAGCAACGATCCTTCTGGCCGCTTCCCGCGCACGCTGAACCTGAACTTCATCAAGAAGCAGGATATGCGTTACGGCGAGAACAGCCACCAGCAGGCTGCCTTCTATATAGAAGAAGAGATCAAAGAAGCCTCGGTTGCCACCGCTCAGCAGGTTCAGGGCAAGGCGCTCTCCTACAACAATATTGCTGACACCGACGCTGCGCTGGAATGCGTGAAAGAGTTCAGCGAGCCAGCCTGCGTTATCGTCAAGCACGCTAACCCATGCGGCGTGGCGGTGAGCACCTCTCTTCTGGACGCTTACGACCGTGCTTACAAAACCGACCCGACCTCCGCGTTTGGCGGCATTATCGCCTTCAACCGCGAGCTGGATGCCCAAACCGCGCAGGCCATCATCTCCCGACAGTTTGTTGAAGTGATCATTGCACCATCGGCATCCGAAGAAGCGCTCAAAATCACCGCGGCAAAACAGAATGTGCGCGTACTGATTTGCGGTCAGTGGGCAAATCGCGTGCCGGGTCTGGACTTCAAACGCGTGAACGGCGGCCTTCTGGTTCAGGATCGCGATCTGGGTATGGTGACAGAAGCTGACCTGCGCGTAGTGACCAAACGCCAGCCGAGCGAGCAGGAGCTGCGTGACGCGCTGTTCTGCTGGAAAGTGGCGAAGTTCGTCAAGTCCAACGCCATCGTCTACGCCAAAGAGAACATGACCATCGGAATAGGCGCAGGCCAGATGAGCCGTGTCTACTCTGCGAAAATTGCCGGGATCAAAGCAGGTGATGAAGGGCTGGAAGTGAAAGGTTCCGCCATGGCCTCTGATGCCTTCTTCCCGTTCCGTGACGGTATCGATGCGGCAGCCGCTGTAGGCATTACCTGCGTGATCCAGCCTGGTGGTTCTATCCGCGACGACGAAGTGATTGCCGCCGCCGACGAGCACGGTATCGCGATGATCTTCACCGACATGCGCCACTTCCGCCATTAATTCCCGGAGCAGAAAAATGAAAGTATTAGTGATTGGTAACGGCGGACGCGAGCACGCTCTGGCGTGGAAAGCGGCGCAGTCTCCGCGGGTGAAAACGGTCTTCGTGGCACCGGGTAACGCCGGTACTGCCCTGGAACCCGCTTTGCAGAACGTCGCCATCGGTGTGACCGATATCCCGGCCCTGCTGAACTTTGCCCAGAATGAGAAAATCGATCTGACCATTGTCGGCCCGGAAGCGCCCCTGGTGATTGGCGTAGTTGACGCGTTCCGCGCTGCTGGCCTGAAAATCTTCGGACCAACGGAAGGTGCTGCCCAGCTGGAAGGGTCTAAGGCCTTCACCAAAGATTTCCTGGCACGTCACAACATCCCGACGGCGGAATATCAGAACTTCACCGAAGTGGAGCCAGCTCTGGCTTACCTGCGTGAAAAAGGCGCGCCGATCGTTATTAAAGCCGACGGTCTGGCCGCCGGTAAAGGGGTTATCGTTGCGATGACCCTCGAAGAAGCGGAAGCCGCGGTTCAGGATATGCTGGCTGGCAATGCCTTTGGCGATGCAGGCCACCGTATCGTGATTGAAGAGTTCCTCGACGGCGAAGAAGCGAGCTTCATTGTCATGGTCGACGGCGAGCACGTTCTGCCGATGGCCACCAGCCAGGATCATAAACGCGTGGGTAATGGCGATACCGGTCCTAATACCGGCGGGATGGGCGCCTACTCCCCTGCCCCGGTGGTGACGGATGAAGTACATCAGCGCACCATGGACCGCATTATCTGGCCTACCGTGAAAGGCATGGCGGCGGAAGGGAATACCTACACCGGTTTCCTCTATGCAGGTCTGATGATCGACAAGCAGGGCAACCCTAAGGTTATCGAGTTCAACTGCCGCTTTGGCGATCCGGAAACTCAACCGATAATGCTGCGCATGAAATCGGACCTGGTCGATCTGTGTCTGGCGGCTTGCGAAGGCAAGCTGGACGAGAAAACCTCAGAGTGGGATGAACGTGCGTCTCTGGGCGTGGTGATTGCCGCGGGCGGTTATCCGGGTAACTACAACACCGGTGATGAAATCCACGGCCTGCCGCTGGAAGAGATTGACGGTGCGAAGGTATTCCACGCGGGTACGAAACTGTCTGACGACGAGCGCGTCCTGACCAACGGCGGCCGCGTCCTGTGTGCTACCGCACTGGGTCATACCGTTGCAGAAGCGCAGAAGCGTGCCTATGCGCTGATGGCGGATATTCACTGGAACGGTAGCTTTAGCCGTCAGGATATTGGTTATCGTGCGATTGCTCGCGAGCAGGGCGAGTAATTTTCCCCCTCACCCTAACCCTCTCCCTCAAGGGAGAGGGGATTTACGTCAAAAACTCTTCTCTGTCGGCTGCCACGTGCAGAAATCTTCGTTCGCCACCAGCAACAGCTGAGAGCCTTCCGGCGCCTCAAGCCACGCCACACTCACTTCCATTGATGAATGACGCTGACGGCGTTGAATATGTTCGGTCGCCCAGGATTCAAGCTCAGGCTTCACCGTCTGCCCTTCGCAGGTGGTTACCGTGCCATCGTTATGCCAGCGCCCCTGACGCAGCACCACACGTCCAAGACGAAGCGCATCGCTGGTCTGGCGGATTTGTTCAGCACGATAGCGGTAGAGGGCAATCTGATCGCTGGAAAGCTGCTGTTTTTGACCACTCACTTCACGCTGCATAAAGCTCAGCTCACCATGGTCGTCAAAACGCACTTTCACATGTTCGGGGGTTTTACTGTAGACGTTCAGTTCAATCAGCGACAGGTAATCACCCTGCCAGCGATACTCCGCGGTCGACGTATTGCCGTTATGCCACGGACTGAAAGCGGAGAGCAGATGCACTTCGCCGCCGGAATCTTTGCGCCATATCCTCACCGCACCCTGATTGTCAGCGTAGCCGCTGGCGGTAAACGGTGGCAGAGAGGTGTCGTGGCTGCAGGCAGACAGCAGAAGCACGCCTGCCAGCGCGAGCGTTCCACGCCGGAATGACAAAAGGGGCGTTGCCGCCCCTTCGCTAAAACTGTTCACTGCCACGCGTCTTACTTAACAGCGTCTTTCAGTGCTTTACCAGAAACAAATGCCGGCACGTTAGCTGCGGCGATTTTGATTTCTTTACCGGTCTGCGGGTTGCGGCCAGTACGCTCAGCGCGGTGGTTCACTTTGAAGGTACCGAAACCAACCAGTTGTACAGCATCGCCTTCTTTCAGAGACTCAGTAATAGCAGCCAGGGTAGATTCCAGAGCAGCTTTAGCCTGCACTTTAGACAGATCAGCCTTGTCCGCAATTACATCAATCAGTTGAGTCTTGTTCATAAGTTATCCTTTCAATGTGTTTATCGCTTGCTAAGCATCGAGTGCGACGAAAATGCCAAAAAAGCACTCTCCTGCATACACGCACCGATAGCCACTTTTTTTCGCCCCCCAAATGTAGACCAGACGGGGGGCAGAAGGGAAGAGTCGAGGTGCGACAAAACAGGCGTTAAATCACGTTTTGTTGTCTCATTGGTTAAAAATTATACCAATATTGCTCTCGCCCGACTCACGTAAGTCCGCACGCAGCCCTTTGATCAGCTCAATGTCACGTTCTTCACACTCTGCCAGCAGGCGGAAAATTTCCCACTGGATATCCCATTCCTGCTCAACCGCCGGGTTAGCTCGCAGCTCTTCGTCGGTCATTTCACGGCCTTCCTGGGTCATTTCGAGCATCGCAACGGTCGTAATGGATGCCTTACTGACTTCGATAGCATGCTCCAGGGTTTCGCCACTCAGACGGGAGTGGATCAGCTCACTTAATGCCACGCAGGCATCAATGGCCGGATAGACACCGTACAGATCAAAATCATCCGCGGCCGGGATCGCCTCTTCCAGCTTTTCCAGTTGGGAGTCGAAATTCACCTTTGCGTCTTTGACCGTCAGCGTTTCCCAGATCAAATCCAGAATGCGGCGGTAGATATGACCATCACCAAAGCCCGTCTGCTTACAGAACGCGGCATAGTTGGGATACATGCGCTCGCACAGGCAAGCCATAAAGGTGACGTGCTGCCAGCTTTCCAGCTTCTCAAGGCGCAGATGGATCGGGTTTTGTAACATGATGATGTCTCGAATCGAAAATTAGCCGCAGTTTACCTGAATCACGGCTGAATTTCCTGCCAACGAACAAAAGCCGGACGCGAGGAAGCGACGGCGTCCGCCCAGCGGGTTGGCTCCGGTAAACGGTAGCCCTTCATGCAGCGCTGAACCCACGCCAGTGCGCTGTCCATACTCACCCGGTGACCGGTCGCGATAAACAGCGGATTACAGCGCGCTTTGCTGCGCCAGACCCACGCCAGCTGCTCGCCTTTATGGATAAGCGGCGCCAGCGCACCCGGCTCGGGGGAAAGTGGTTCAAACGCGCCACACAGGCGTTTTTTGGCAACGCCAATGGTCGGCACATCCACCAGCAGCCCAAAATGGCTGGCCACGCCTAAACGGCGCGGATGTGAGATACCGTGTCCATCCACAAACAGCAGGTCAGGTTTTTGCGAGAGCTGCTCCCATGCTGCCAGCAGCGCGGGATACTCGCGAAAGGAGAGGAAACCCGGAATGTACGGCATAGTGGTGGCGATACGCGCCACCTTGTACTCAACCAGCTCCAGCGAAGGGTATTTCAGAACCACCATCGCCGCTCGCGTCACTTCACCACCCTGCTCGAATCCGACGTCCGCTCCGCCAATGTACTGCGGGGGATCCTTATCCAGGCGATCCTCGCGGATCACCGATGAAGCCAGTTCAATTTGCTGAGCGCGTAGCGACGCGAGATCCATAACCACTCCTTACTGGTGATACTGGGCAGAAAGCCGATGCACCGCCTCCACAAATACGCCTGCATGCTCTGGCGGAACATCCTGATGAATGCCGTGGCCGAGGTTAAAGACGTGGCCTTCCCCCTGGCCGAAACCAGAGAGTATAGTCGACACTTCTTCTTCAATGCGGGCTGGCGGTGCATAGAGCATGGACGGGTCCATATTGCCCTGCAGCGCCACTTTGTCGCCCACGCGACGGCGAGCATCAGCGATATCGGTCGTCCAGTCGAGACCCAATGCATCGCAGCCGGTCGCCGCCATCGCTTCCAGCCACTGACCGCCACCTTTGGTGAACAGCGTCACCGGCACGCGGCGGCCTTCGTTTTCACGCAGCAGGCCATCAACGATTTTGTGCATGTAATACAGGGAGAACTGCTGATAATCGCGCCCGGTCAGTACGCCACCCCAAGTATCGAAAATCATCACTGACTGCGCGCCCGCTTTAATCTGCGCGTTGAGATAGAGCGTGACGCTCTTCGCCAGCTTGTCCAGCAGCGCATGCAGAGCCATCGGCTCGGCGTACATCATTTTTTTGATCACGGTAAAAGCTTTGCTGCTGCCACCTTCAACCATGTAAGTTGCCAGCGTCCACGGGCTACCGGAGAAGCCAATCAGCGGCACTTCGCCTTTCAGCTCACGGCGAATGGTGCGCACGGCGTTCATCACATAGCCCAGTTCGCCTTCCGGATCGGGGATCGGCAGCTTATCCACGTCGGCTTTGCTTTTGATCGGGGAGGTAAAACGCGGGCCTTCGCCGGTTTCAAAGTACAGGCCAAGGCCCATTGCATCCGGAATGGTCAGAATGTCCGAAAAGAGAATGGCGGCATCCAGCGGGAAGCGGCGCAGCGGCTGGAGCGTCACTTCACACGCCAGCTCAGCGTTTTTGCACAGCGACATAAAATCACCTGCCTGCGCACGCGTGGCTTTGTACTCTGGCAGATAACGTCCTGCCTGGCGCATCATCCACACCGGGGTGACATCAACGGGCTGGCGCAGCAGCGCACGCAGATAACGATCGTTCTTCAGTTCGGTCATTTTTGCAGTTCCTTAAGCGTCATGGCCTCAGTGTAACACTACTCATACTCGGCCCGACACATCGCCACGGTATCTTCTATCAGCCGACGCGCCACGGTGCCGGGTGGCGGTAACAGAGGCAAATCGTCATAACGATACCAGTTCGCGTCCAGCAGCTCTTTCTGATCGATAACGATCTCACCGCTGTCGTATTCCGCCATAAACGCCGTCATCAGGGACATCGGGAATGGCCACGGCTGAGACGTTACGTAGCGCAGGTTTTTCACCTTGATCCCGCTCTCTTCCATCACTTCACGCGCTACCGCCTGCTCCAGCGTTTCACCCACTTCGACGAAACCGGCAAGAACGGTATAAATGCCGTTGCGATGGCGGGTATGCTGCGCCAGCAGGATAGTATCCTCACGGCGAATGGCGACGATAATGCAGGGTGCAATCTGCGGATAGTAACGTTCACGGCAGTGGCCGCAGAGCATTGCCCACTCGGTTTTGCTCGGGTGCATGGTATGGCCGCAGTAGCCGCAGTATTTATGCGAGCGGTAAAACTCCGCCAGCTGGACGCCGCGCCCCGCCAGCTGGAACAAGCCAACATCCTGATCCAGCACCTGACGAACCGATCCCATCTCCTGACGGCGAGGCTGTTGGATCAACCACACTGCATCCCCCTGCCATTCACCAATCTTCAGTGCTGGCTGGCCAACAAGATTGAACGCCTCTGCTGCGCCATAAGGGATCTCCCCGGCAGGAAGCCATAGTTTTTGTTCGTGACTGACGATCCACCAACCCAGATCTGATTTTTCAATAATACGATCCATATCTATTGCACTACCTTCGCTTCACTGACATGTTGTTAGCATTGTGGTTACATTTTGGATAAGCAGATTCAATTCTCAACCTTGCGGAGTCAACCATGTTAAACCAGCTAGAAAGCCTGACTGAGCGCGTTAGAGGAAGTAACAAACTGGTGGATCGCTGGCTACATGTACGCAAGCATCTACTCGTGGCTTATTACAATCTGGTCGGTATTAAGCCTGGCAAAGAATCGTTTATGCGGCTGAATGAAAAAGCGCTGGATGATTTTTGTCAGAGCCTGGTCGACTACCTGTCCGACGGACATTTCAATATTTATGAACGTATTATCCGCGAAATGGAAGGGACAACGCCGTATTTAGCGGCCAGTAAACTCTATCCGCTGCTGGAAGCCAACACCCAGCAGATCATGGATTACTACGATTCCACGCTCGAAAATGCCATCGATCACGACAATTATCTTGAGTTCCAGCAGGCGCTTTCCGATCTTGGCGAAGCGCTGGAAGAGCGATTCACGCTGGAAGACAGGCTGATCGCCCTCGTCCTGGATAACGGCCTGGATGTGAGTAACGAAGACAACATCGCGCGCCCTGCTTGAGTTCTTAATCGTTAACGAGTAATTTACAACCATTCGCCCCTCTGCGGAGGGGGATTTTTCTTGTCGGAGTGCCCAGCGCTTAAACGCGCGGGCTGAGACCGTTAATTCGGGATCCGCGGAACCTGATCAGGTTAATACCTGCGAAGGGAACAAGAGTCACACTGCTGTTGTATCGCCCCTGAGGCGATCTTCTCTTGCTTCATCCGTCGTCTGACAAGCCATGTCCTTCACTTCTGGAATGAGCTATGTCTACCACTAAACTGACCCGTCGCGAACAGCGCGAACACGCCCAACACTTCATCGATACCCTGGAAGGTACCGCTTTCCCGAACTCGAAGCGCATATACATCACCGGTTCACAGGCCGACATTCGCGTGCCGATGCGCGAAATCCAGCTTAGCCCGACGCTTATCGGCGGCAGCAAAGATAACCCGCAATATGAAGATAACGAAGCCGTCCCGGTGTATGACACCTCCGGCCCGTATGGCGATCCCTCTGTTGCCATCAATGTTCAGCGGGGTCTGGCAAAGCTGCGCCAGCCGTGGATTGACGCACGTAACGACTGTGAAGAACTCAACGAACAAAGCTCGTCGTACACCAAAGCGCGCCTGGCCGACGACGGTCTGGACGAATTGCGTTTCACCGGTCTGCTGACGCCAAAACGCGCCAGAGCGGGCAAACGCGTGACCCAGCTGCACTATGCGCGCCAGGGAATCGTCACGCCGGAGATGGAGTTCATCGCCATTCGTGAAAACATGGGCCGCGAGCGTATCCGTAGCGAAGTGCTGCGCCACCAGCATCCAGGTGAAGGGTTTGGCGCTCGCCTGCCGGAAAACATCACGCCGGAGTTTGTGCGTGACGAAGTGGCCGCTGGCCGCGCGATTATCCCTGCCAACATCAACCACCCGGAATCCGAACCGATGATTATCGGCCGCAATTTCCTGGTGAAGGTCAATGCCAATATCGGTAACTCTGCCGTCACTTCCTCCATCGAAGAGGAGGTAGAAAAGCTGGTCTGGTCAACGCGCTGGGGCGCGGACACGGTAATGGACCTCTCAACTGGCCGTTATATTCACGAAACCCGCGAGTGGATCCTGCGTAACAGCCCGGTCCCGATTGGTACCGTCCCGATTTATCAGGCGCTGGAGAAAGTGAACGGCATCGCCGAAAACCTCACCTGGGAAACCTTCCGCGACACGCTGCTGGAGCAGGCGGAACAGGGCGTGGACTACTTCACGATTCACGCTGGCGTGCTGCTGCGCTACGTGCCGATGACCGCAAAACGTCTGACCGGCATCGTCTCCCGCGGCGGATCCATCATGGCAAAATGGTGTCTGTCACATCATCAGGAAAACTTCCTCTACGAACACTTCCGCGAGATCTGCGAAATCTGCGCTGCCTATGACGTATCCCTGTCGCTGGGCGACGGCCTGCGTCCGGGCTCCATTCGCGATGCCAACGACGAAGCGCAGTTTGCCGAGCTGCACACGCTGGGCGAACTGACAAAAATTGCATGGGAGTATGACGTACAGGTAATGATTGAAGGCCCTGGACATGTGCCGATGCAGATGATCCGCCGCAATATGACCGAGGAGCTGGAGCACTGCCACGAAGCGCCGTTCTATACTCTGGGGCCCCTGACCACCGATATTGCACCGGGCTACGACCACTTCACCTCCGGGATTGGCGCAGCGATGATCGGCTGGTTCGGCTGCGCCATGCTCTGCTACGTCACGCCGAAAGAGCACCTGGGCCTGCCAAATAAAGAGGACGTGAAGCAAGGACTGATTACCTACAAAATTGCCGCTCATGCGGCGGATCTGGCGAAAGGCCACCCGGGGGCGCAAATCCGCGATAACGCCATGTCGAAGGCGCGCTTTGAATTCCGCTGGGAAGATCAGTTCAACCTGGCGCTGGACCCCTTCACCGCCCGCGCCTACCACGACGAAACCCTGCCACAGGAATCGGGCAAGGTGGCACACTTCTGCTCCATGTGCGGTCCAAAATTCTGCTCGATGAAAATCAGCCAGGAGGTACGCGACTACGCCGCCGCACAGACCATCGAAGTGGGTATGGCAGACATGTCAGAAACCTTCCGCGCGAAAGGCGGCGAGATCTACCTCAAAAAAGAGGAGGCCTAATGTACCAGCCTGATTTCCCCTCCGTGCCCTTCCGTTTAGGGCTCTATCCGGTGGTGGACAGCGTGGAGTGGATCCAACGCCTGCTGGAGGCAGGCGTTCGCACCCTCCAGCTGCGCATCAAGGATAAGCGCGATGAAGAAGTTGAGGCCGACGTTATCGCCGCCATCGCGCTGGGACGACGCTACCACGCTCGTCTGTTTATCAACGACTACTGGCGGCTGGCTATTAAGCACCAGGCGTACGGCGTCCATCTGGGTCAGGAAGATCTGGAAACTACCGATCTTAACGCTATTCGCAAAGCCGGGCTGCGGCTGGGGGTGTCGACACACGACGATATGGAAATTGACGTGGCACTGGCGGCGCGCCCCTCCTACATTGCCCTCGGCCACGTTTTTCCGACGCAAACCAAGCAGATGCCCTCCGCACCACAGGGTTTAACGCAGCTGGCGTTACACGTTAAGCGCCTGACCGATTACCCCACCGTTGCCATTGGCGGGATAAGCCTTGAACGCGCCCCTGCGGTACTGGAAACCGGCGTCGGCAGTATCGCCGTCGTCAGCGCGATTACCCAGGCGACGGACTGGCAGGCGGCCACGGCACGGCTTTTACAGCTGGCAGGAGCGGGCGATGAATGACCGCGATTTTATGCGCTACAGCCGTCAAATTCTGCTGGAGGATATCGCCATCGACGGGCAGCAAAAGCTGCTCGCCAGCAGGGTGTTGATTGTTGGTCTGGGTGGATTAGGCGCCCCCGCCGCGCTTTATCTGGCAGGCGCAGGTATCGGTACGCTGGTGCTGGCCGACGACGACGAGGTGCACCTCAGCAACCTGCAGCGACAAATCCTCTTCACGACAAAGGACATTAATCAACCCAAAGCGCAGATTACCCGCCAGAGGCTGAATCAGCTCAACCCGGACATCGAACTGATTGCACTCCAGACGCGGCTGAGCGATGACAATCTGCACCGTGAGGTCGCCCTGGCCGACGTGGTGCTGGACTGCACTGACAATATGGCGACGCGTCAGGCGATCAACGCCGCCTGCGTGATCAATAACACGCCGCTGATCACCGCCAGCGCGGTGGGGTTCGGCGGACAGATGATGGTCCTGACGCCCCCCTGGGCGCAGGGCTGCTATCGCTGCCTGTGGCCGGACGATGCCGAGCCCGCACGCAACTGCCGCACGGCAGGCATTCTTGGCCCGGTAGTCGGAGTGATGGGCACCCTTCAGGCGCTTGAGGCCATCAAGCTGCTCAGCGGCATGGAGACGGAACGTAATACGCTGCGGCTGTTCGACGCTCGTTCAGGCGGCTGGCGCCATCTGGCCTTAAACCGCGCCAGCCACTGCCCGGTATGCGGAGGCCGCGATGCGCATTCTGTTTAACGATGAGCCGATAAGCTGCGACGACGGGCTGACCATTGCCGCCCTGCTCGATAAGTTACGTCAGCTCAAGCCGGGAACGGCGCTGGCACTCAATCAACAGATCCTGCCGCGCGAGCAGTGGGAACATCAGCAGGTCAATGACGGCGACCAGATCCTGCTGTTTCAGGTTATCGCAGGGGGCTGAGATGCTACATATTGCCGATAAAATCTTTGATTCACATCTGTTTACCGGAACCGGAAAGTTCGCCTCTCCACAGCTGATGGTAGAGGCCATCCGTGAAAGTGGCAGCCAGCTGGTGACGCTGGCGATGAAACGCGTGGATCTGCGCCAGCACAACGATGCCATTCTTGCGCCTTTGCTGGAGGCAGGCGTTACGCTCTTGCCCAACACCTCCGGTGCAAAAACGGCGGAAGAAGCAATTTTCGCCGCACAGCTGGCACGTGAAGCGCTCGGTACCCGCTGGCTGAAGCTGGAAATTCATCCGGATGCCCGCTGGCTGCTGCCGGACCCGATTGAAACGCTGAAAGCAGCAGAAAAGCTTGTGCAGCAAGGGTTTACCGTCCTGCCTTACTGCGGGGCGGACCCTGTGCTATGTAAGCGTCTGGAAGAGGTCGGCTGTGCCGCCGTGATGCCGCTGGGTGCGCCAATTGGCTCTAATCAGGGTCTCGAAACTCGCGCGATGCTGGAGATCATCATTGAACAAGCCACCGTGCCGGTGGTGGTAGATGCGGGGATTGGCGTACCAAGCCATGCCGCGCAGGCGCTGGAGATGGGGGCCGACGCGGTACTGGTCAATACGGCGATTGCGGTGGCTGACGATCCGGTCATGATGGCGCGCGCGTTCCGCATGGCCGTAGAGGCCGGCTTGCTGGCAAGAGGATCCGGCCCTGGCTCGCGCAGTTTTCAGGCGCAGGCCACCAGCCCGCTGACCGGTTTTCTGGAGGCTCTCTCATGAGTACGTTTACCGAACGCTGGCGTCAGCTCAACTGGGACGATATCGCCCTGCGTATCAACAGCAAAACGGCGGCTGACGTGGAGCGTGCCCTGAATGCCCGTCATCTGACCCGTGAGGACCTGATGGCCCTGCTCTCTCCGGCGGCCAGCGCGTACCTTGAACCGATGGCGCAGCGCGCTCAGCGCCTTACCCGCCAGCGTTTTGGCAACACGGTAAGCTTCTACGTTCCACTTTATCTCTCGAACCTGTGCGCCAATGACTGCACCTATTGCGGTTTCTCCATGAGCAACCGCATCAAGCGGAAAACCCTTGATGAAGATGAGATCGCACGTGAGTGCGCCGCCATTCGTGAAATGGGGTTCGAACATCTTCTGCTGGTCACGGGCGAGCATCAGGGAAAAGTGGGAATGGACTATTTCCGTCAGCACCTTCCGGCGATACGTCGCGAGTTTGCGTCGTTGCAGATGGAGGTACAGCCCCTGTCGCAGGATGAGTACGCGGAGTTAAAATCGCTCGGGCTGGATGGGGTCATGGTTTACCAGGAAACCTACCACGAGGCAACGTACGCCCGGCACCACCTGAAGGGCAAGAAACAGGATTTCTTCTTCCGGCTGGAGACACCGGACAGGCTGGGCCGCGCCGGGATCGATAAAATCGGTCTCGGGGCGCTGATTGGGCTCTCCGACAGCTGGCGGGTCGATTGCTACATGGTGGCAGAGCATTTGCTGTGGCTCCAGCAGCACTACTGGCAGAGCCGCTATTCTATCTCTTTCCCCCGCCTGCGACCCTGCGCAGGCGGAATAGAACCGGCATCGCTGATGGATGAGCGTCAGCTGGTGCAGACTATTTGCGCGTTTCGCCTGCTCGCCCCGGAGGTTGAATTATCGCTTTCAACGCGTGAGTCCCAGGCGTTTCGCGATCGCGTGATCCCGCTGGCAATTAACAACGTCAGCGCGTTTTCCAAAACACAGCCGGGCGGTTACGCCGACGATCACCCGGAGCTGGAGCAGTTTGCACCGCATGACGGGCGACGTCCGGAGGCAGTCGCCGCCGCCCTGACGGCACAGGGCCTACAGCCGGTCTGGAAAGACTGGGACAGCTGGCTGGGAAGAGCCTCGCAATAACGTTGAAACACGCTGCAATACGGTAAAAAAGTGTCGAGACACTACGGAAAGATAAAACCGGACGATTGTCAGCGATCGTCCGGTTTTTTTATTGTCATCCGGTCAGCAAGGGATGCTGGCCAGGGCGAAAAGCTTCTTCCTCGTTTCGCCCTGCCTCCGGTTTCTTGCATAAATGGGGCGGCAAAAAACATGGATAAGGAATTTCTTAGTGATTCTTAAGATAAATCATCTTGCCGAAAATCGTGTTCCGTATAATTCACCGCGAACCGCAGGACAGCGACTATGCTGAGAGGATATCGGCAGACAAAAAGTATTCACCATCAGGATCGATGTACAACTCATGGCACTTCACAGCAAAAAGCTCTCTTTTACCCGGCCAATCATGCTCAGCTTCGCGGGGATCCTGTGCAGTTTTGCGCTGATCGCGGTCGTGGTCTCTCTTTCGCAAAGAAAGGATTTTCTTGAGGATTATCACAAGATTAACAGTAACTTCACGCATAACCTGGCGGTTAACTATACCGAATCAATCCTGCGTGAAAACGACTATATCCTTGGTCGCTCTGCGATGTACTTTGCCCGCAGCGAGATACTGAATGAGACGCTCAACGTCAACCCGACGCAAGGGCTGCAGATGTTGATGCATTTGCAAAACCTGATGCCGACCGTGTCATCCATCTCGCTGGCCGATACAGAGGGACATTATTTACACGCACCAGAAGCACCTCCCACGGAAAAGAGTAAAAACGTCGATCCGCGGACGCGCCCGTGGTTTGTCGCGCACGCAGAAGCCAGTATTTTCAGCCATTATACCCACCATTATACGGACTACTTTACCGGGCATCCGACAGTTACGCTTTATAAGCCATTGATTTCAACAGAAGGCAGACTCAAGGGAACCCTCGCCTTTCATCTTGATTTGACGTCGATGGGGTATACCCTTCGACAAATGGTGGCCCCCGTACAAGGGGAATTCTTCGTCGTCGAACGCGACGGGACCGTCGTGCTGCACCCAGATACAGGCGCCCTGTTCAAAAAGTACGTGAGCGAAGCGCTGATGGACAAAATGACCAGCGGCGAAGGCCATCTTTACGACCGGAAAACCAATGCCTGGTATTACTACTACTCTTTCACGAACCCGGACTGGTTTGTTATCTATCGGGTATCTGGCGCAACGCTTACCGATATCACCCGCCACGAAACTACTATCGTTGTCTGGGGCTTCGCGCTGGCAGCCATCATCATCATTCTGTTCGGCCTTTATTTGCGTCATGCCTCGCGTACCGTATTAATGACCATTATCAATGCGATCAAAACGGGCGATGTCAGCCAGGCACCGCGTCTGGAAGCGATGCTGAGCCACACGATTCAGTCCAATAAAGAGCGGGAGATGGCGTATGTTCGCCAGGCGACTCACGATGCGTTGACCGGCTGCAAAAACCGCCGCGCGTTTGACAATGATGTGGATGAACTGCTGACCGCCCACCAGCCTTTCGCACTGGCGCTGATTGATATCGATAACTTCAAATCGATCAACGACACATGGGGACATCTGAGTGGTGACATTGTCCTGCGTAATGTGGCGCGCGAAGGGATCCAGATAATGCAGCCACACAACATCTCGGTCTATCGCTACGGTGGAGAAGAGTTCGCGGTGATCTTCCAGGCCGAGCAGATCGCTGCCGCATTCTCATTGCTTGACGCCTGGCGCACCGCCGTTGAAAGGCGCGTCTGGCGGGAAGAAAACCTGCACGTTACGTTCAGTGCGGGTCTGGGGGAATGGCACTTCGAACCGCTGGAACAACTGGTGGGAAGTGTCGATAACGCGCTTTATAGCGCTAAACAGCAGGGAAAAAACCGCATTGTTCGAACAACCGTCGGCTAATTTTCTCTCCTCCCGTCAGAATTGTAACCGGTTTCAGAAAAATGCCGTTTTCTTTGTGATGCCTGACACACAATCGCGGTAAAGCGGTTGTTGAAGCGGTCTGCACGGGATAATTATCAATAAACACATGTAGATCGAGGCTGATTATGAAGAACATCGTTTTATGCTGTGCAGCGGGAATGTCAACCAGCATGCTGGTTCAACGTATGAAAGACGCCGCGCAGAAAAAAGGGGTTGAAGTCACCATTAAAGCCGTTCCGGTTGCGGAGTTTAAAGACAACATCGCGACGGCCGACATCGTATTGCTGGGGCCACAGGTTAAATACGAGCAGGCAAAACTGCAGGCACAGGCTGACCCACTGGGCAAAAAAGTCGCGGTGATCGACATGATGGACTACGGCATGATGAAAGGCGATGCCGTACTGGAAAAAGCCCTCAAACTGCTGGAGTGACCTCATGGAAGATTTAGAGACAACGATCATGGAATTGCTGGTCAACGCCGGGGCGGCGCGAAGTGCCGCGCTTACGGCATTACAAATGGCCCGCAAAGGTGAGTTCGACGAAGCCGAAAAAGCAATGGAAGAGTCTCGCGAATATGTGAAGCATGCGCATACGATCCAGACACAGCTTATCGGTCTTGACGAAGGAACCGGCAAGCTCCCGGTCAACCTGATAACCGTTCACTCTCAGGACCACCTGATGAACGCCATGGTGATTCAGGATCTGGCAGGCGACATGATTGAGCTTTATCGACGGATCCCGTTAGTGAATTGAAAAAATGCAGATGTAAAAAAACCCGCCGAGGCGGGTTTTTTATTTACTGCATCAACGATTACTCGTTGTCGGAACCGCCCAGACCTGCGTTCAGCAGTTCTGCCAGGCTCGCGGATGCATCTTCAGCAGTCACCTGCGGTGCAGCTGGCAGTTCTCCCGCAGCACGACGACGCATACGATCCTGATGGTATGCATAACCGGTACCCGCTGGGATCAGACGACCCACGATAACGTTCTCTTTCAGACCGCGCAGTTCATCACGTTTACCTGCAACAGCCGCTTCGGTCAGGACACGAGTCGTTTCCTGGAACGATGCTGCAGAGATGAAGGACTCGGTTGCCAGAGACGCTTTGGTGATACCCAGCAGATCGCGCGCGTAAGTCGCACCGATTTTGCCATTCGCTTCCAGGTCGCGGTTAGCGATCTTGACGCGTGAGTATTCAACCTGCTCGCCTTCGAGGAACTCAGAGCTGCCTGCGTTTTCGATGGTTGCTTTACGCAGCATCTGACGAACGATAACTTCGATGTGTTTATCGTTAATCTTAACGCCCTGCAGACGGTATACGTCCTGTACTTCGTTAACAATGTAACGGGTAACAGCATGTACACCACGCAGACGCAGGATGTCGTGCGGCGCTTCTGGACCGTCGGAAACAACGTCACCACGTTCTACACGTTCACCTTCGAACACGTTGAGCTGACGCCACTTAGGAATCATCTCTTCGTACGGCTCGCTGCCATCTACTGGAGTGATAACCAGACGGCGCTTACCTTTGGTCTCTTTACCGAAGGAAATGATACCGCTGATTTCAGCCAGGATTGCCGGCTCTTTCGGACGACGTGCTTCGAACAGGTCCGCAACGCGTGGCAGACCACCGGTGATGTCCTTGGTACCGCCGGATTCCTGAGGAATACGCGCCAGGGTGTCACCAGAGCTGATCTGTACGCCATCTTCCAGCTGTACAATCGCTTTACCCGGCAGGAAGTACTGCGCAGGCATATCGGTACCCGGGATCAGAACGTCATTACCCTGAGCATCAACGATTTTCAGTGCAGGACGCAGATCTTTACCACCGGTAGTACGTTCAGCAGAATCCAGAACCACCAGAGAAGACAGACCGGTCAGCTCGTCGGTCTGACGAGTAATGGTCTGGCCGTCGATCATGTCAGTAAAGCGGATGAAACCACTTACTTCGGTGATAACCGGCATGGTGTGTGGATCCCAGTTTGCAACGGTTTCACCGCCGGCAACCTGCTCGCCATCACCTTTCGCCATAACCGCACCGTAAGGTACTTTATAGCTCTCTTTGGTACGACCGAATTCGTCGATCAGCTTCAGCTCGGTGTTACGAGAGGTCACAACCAGCTTGCCTGCGGAGTTAACAACCGACTTCGCATTGCTGAGCTTGATGCTACCTTTGTTTTTCACCTGAATGCTGGATTCAGCAGCCGCACGAGATGCCGCACCACCGATATGGAACGTGCGCATCGTCAGCTGTGTACCTGGCTCACCGATGGACTGTGCCGCGATAACGCCGATAGCTTCACCTTTGTTGATGATGTGGCCACGCGCCAGGTCACGACCATAGCAGTGCGCACAAACACCAAAGTCGGTGTCACAGGATACAACGGAACGCACTTTCACGGAGTCAACAGAGTTCGCTTCCAGCAGGTCACACCACTGTTCGTGCAGCAGCGTGTTGCGTGGAACCAGAATGTCTGCGGTACCCGGCTTCAGAATGTCTTCCGCGGTTACACGACCCAGTACGCGATCGCGCAGTGGCTCTTTAACATCACCACCCTCGATAACCGGGGTCATGGTGATACCTTCGAGGGTGCCACAATCGTCTTCAGTTACGACCAGATCCTGTGCAACGTCAACCAGACGACGCGTCAGATAACCGGAGTTCGCTGTTTTCAGTGCGGTATCCGCCAGACCTTTACGCGCACCGTGCGTGGAGATGAAGTACTGGAGTACGTTCAGACCTTCACGGAAGTTCGCGGTGATTGGCGTTTCGATGATGGAACCATCTGGCTTCGCCATCAGACCACGCATACCTGCCAGCTGACGAATCTGTGCTGCAGAACCACGCGCACCGGAGTCGGCCATCATGTAGATGCTGTTGAAGGAAACCTGCTGCTCTTCTACGCCGTCACGGTTAATCACGGTTTCGGTCTGCAGGTTATCCATCATCGCCTTGGATACACGATCGTTCGCCGCAGCCCAGATATCGATAACTTTGTTATAGCGTTCGCCCGCGGTTACCAGACCAGACTGGAACTGCTCCTGGATCTCAGCAACTTCAGCTTCCGCTTCAGAGATGATCTCGTGTTTCTTCTCTGGGATGACCATGTCATCGATACCAACAGATGCACCTGAACGCGCTGCATAAGCAAAGCCGGTGTACATTGTCTGGTCAGCGAAGATAACGGTCGGCTTCAGACCCAGAATGCGGTAACAGGTGTTCAGCATTTTGGAGATCGCTTTCTTACCCAGCGCCTGGTTGACGATGGAGAAAGGCAGACCTTTCGGTACGATCATCCACAGAATGGCACGGCCAACGGTCGTGTCTTTCAGGCTGGTGTGCGCAACGAATTCGCCGTTTGCATCTTTTTCGTATTCAGTGATACGCACTTTAACGCGCGCATGCAGAGAGGCCAGGCCAGCGCGATAAATACGCTCAGCTTCTTTAGGGCCAGTCAGCACCATGCCTTCGCCTTTGGCGTTAACACAGTCACGGGTCATGTAGTACAGACCCAGTACAACGTCCTGAGAAGGAACAATGATTGGCTCACCGTTCGCTGGGGACAGAATGTTGTTGGTAGACATCATCAGCGCACGCGCTTCCAGCTGGGCTTCCAGCGTCAGCGGTACGTGAACAGCCATCTGGTCACCATCGAAGTCGGCGTTATACGCCGCACAAACCAGCGGGTGCAGCTGGATAGCTTTACCTTCGATCAGTACTGGCTCAAATGCCTGGATACCCAGACGGTGCAGGGTTGGTGCACGGTTCAGCAGTACCGGGTGTTCGCGGATCACTTCGTCCAGGATATCCCAAACGACAGCTTCTTCACGCTCAACCATTTTCTTCGCGGCTTTGATGGTGGTGGCCAGGCCACGCAGCTCCAGTTTGCCGTAGATGAATGGTTTGAACAGCTCCAGTGCCATTTTCTTCGGCAGACCGCACTGATGCAGACGCAGGTATGGACCTACGGTGATAACAGAACGACCGGAGTAGTCAACACGCTTACCGAGCAGGTTCTGACGGAAACGACCCTGTTTACCTTTGATCATATCGGCCAAAGATTTCAGAGGACGCTTGTTAGAACCGGTGATCGCACGACCGCGACGACCGTTATCCAGCAGGGCATCTACCGCTTCCTGCAGCATACGTTTTTCGTTGCGTACGATGATGTCCGGCGCAGCCAGATCCAGCAGACGTTTCAGACGGTTGTTACGGTTAATGACGCGACGATACAGATCGTTCAGGTCAGACGTCGCGAAACGACCACCATCCAGTGGAACCAGCGGACGCAGATCTGGCGGCAGAACCGGCAGAACGGTCAGGATCATCCACTCTGGTTTGTTACCAGACTGAACGAACGCTTCCAGCAGTTTGATACGCTTGGTCAGCTTTTTACGCTTGGTTTCGGAGTTGGTTTCGTTCAGCTCTTCACGCAGCTGCTCGCACTCTTGCTCCAGATCCATGCTCTTCAGCAGGGCCTGGATAGCTTCCGCACCCATTTTCGCGTCGAATTCGTCACCGAACTCTTCCAGCGCGTCCAGATACTGCTCTTCAGTCAGGATCTGGTGACGTTCCAGATTCGTCATACCGCCTTCGATAACCACATAAGATTCGAAGTACAGTACGCGTTCGATATCACGCAGCGGCATATCCAGCAGCAGACCGATACGGGACGGCAGAGATTTCAGGAACCAGATGTGCGCAGTCGGAGACGCCAGCTCGATGTGGCCCATGCGCTCACGACGCACTTTGGTCTGGGTCACTTCAACGCCACACTTCTCACAGATCACACCACGGTGTTTCAGGCGCTTGTACTTACCGCACAGGCACTCGTAGTCTTTTACTGGCCCGAAAATACGCGCACAGAAAAGGCCGTCACGCTCAGGCTTGAACGTACGGTAGTTGATGGTTTCCGGCTTTTTAACTTCACCGAAAGACCATGAACGGATCATGTCTGGCGAAGCCAGAGCAATTTTGATCGCATCAAACTCTTCGGTTTTAGTCTGCGCTTTCAGAAACTTTAATAAATCTTTCACGGATTTGCTCCCGTCGGAGTTAGCACAATCCGGTGCCGGGGGTTAACCCGGCACCAGTGACCTGTTTGAGCGAGAATTACTCGTCTTCCAGTTCGATGTTGATACCCAGCGAACGAATCTCTTTCAACAGTACGTTGAAGGACTCTGGCATGCCCGGTTCCATCTGATGGTTGCCGTCCACGATGTTTTTATACATCTTGGTACGACCGTTCACGTCATCAGACTTAACGGTGAGCATTTCCTGCAGGGTGTATGCCGCGCCGTATGCTTCCAGCGCCCACACTTCCATCTCCCCGAAGCGCTGACCACCGAACTGTGCCTTACCACCCAGCGGCTGCTGAGTAACCAGGCTGTAAGAACCGGTAGAACGAGCGTGCATTTTGTCGTCGACCAGGTGGTTCAGTTTCAGCATGTACATGTAACCTACGGTTACCGGACGCTCAAACTGTTCACCGGTACGGCCGTCAAACAGCGTAATCTGACCAGACGTTGGCAGACCACCCAGTTGCAGCAGCTCTTTAATTTCAGCTTCTTTTGCACCGTCGAAGACCGGCGTTGCAATTGGCATACCTTTGCGCAGGTTCTCTGCCAGACGCAGCACTTCTTCATCGCTGAAGGTGTTCAGGTCGACTTTCTGACGAACGTCGGTACCCAGATCGTAGGCACGCTGGATGAATTCGCGCAGTTTCGCGACTTCCTGCTGCTGTTTCAGCATGGCGTTGATCTTGTCGCCGATACCTTTCGCAGCCATACCCAGGTGGGTTTCCAGAATCTGACCGATGTTCATACGAGACGGTACGCCCAGTGGGTTCAGTACGATATCTACCGGCGTACCGTTAGCATCGTGCGGCATATCTTCGATCGGGTTGATCTTAGAGATAACACCCTTGTTACCGTGACGACCTGCCATCTTATCACCAGGCTGGATCTGACGTTTAACGGCCAGATACACCTTAACAATCTTCAGCACGCCTGGTGCCAGATCGTCGCCCTGAGTGATTTTGCGGCGTTTCGCTTCGAGTTTTTTCTCGAACTCGTGTTTCAGTTCGTCATACTGCTCAGCCAGCTGTTCCAGCTGATTCTGTTTCTCTTCGTCGGTCAGGCCCAGTTCCAGCCAGCGATCGCGTGGCAGTTTGTCGAGCTTCTCAGCTTCAACGCCACCGGCAACCAGCACCGCATAAATACGGCTGAACAAACCTGCTTCGAGGATCTGCAGTTCTTCAGACAGGTCTTTCTTGGCCTGCTTGAGCTGCATCTCTTCGATTTCCAGCGCACGTTTATCTTTCTCAACGCCATCACGGGTGAAGACCTGAACGTCGATAACCGTACCGGAAACACCGTTTGGTACGCGCAGAGAAGAGTCTTTAACGTCAGACGCTTTCTCACCGAAGATGGCACGCAGCAGTTTCTCTTCTGGCGTCAGCTGGGTTTCACCTTTCGGCGTTACCTTACCAACCAGAATGTCACCGCCGGTCACTTCCGCACCGATGTAAACAATACCGGATTCATCCAGTTTGGAGAGCGCTGCTTCACCCACGTTAGGGATATCGGCCGTGATCTCTTCTGGCCCCAGCTTGGTGTCACGGGACACACATGCCAGTTCCTGAATGTGGATGGTGGTGAAACGATCTTCCTGAACCACACGCTCGGAGACGAGGATGGAGTCTTCGAAGTTGTAACCGTTCCACGGCATGAACGCTACGCGCATGTTCTGACCGAGCGCCAGTTCACCGAGGTCGGTGGACGGACCGTCTGCCAGCACGTCGCCGCGCTCAACTGGCTCACCCAGAGATACACAAGGCATCTGGTTGATACAGGTGTTCTGGTTAGAACGGGTGTATTTGGTCAGGTTGTAGATGTCGATACCCGCTTCGCCCGGATACATCTCGTCTTCGTTAACTTTGATAACGATACGGGATGCGTCAACGTACTGAACGGTACCGCCACGCTTAGCAACTGCAGTAACACCGGAGTCAACGGCAACAGCACGTTCCATACCGGTACCAACCAGCGGCTTATCAGCACGCAGAGTTGGAACGGCCTGACGTTGCATGTTCGCACCCATCAATGCACGGTTGGCGTCATCGTGTTCCAGGAACGGGATCAGGGACGCACCGACGGATACCACCTGCTGGGTGGATACGTCCATGTAGTCAACCTGGTCGCGGCTGAACAAGCTGGATTCGCCTTTGCTACGGCAGGTAACCAGATCTTCTACAAAGTGGCCTTCGTCATCCAGGTTGGAGTTCGCCTGAGCGATAACGTAGTTGCCTTCTTCGATAGCAGACAGGTAATGAATTTCGTCGGTTACAACACCGTCGGTCACTTTACGATACGGGGTTTCGAGGAAACCGTATTCGTTTGTCTGTGCGTACACGGACAGGGAGTTGATCAGACCGATGTTTGGACCTTCAGGCGTTTCGATTGGACATACGCGACCATAGTGCGTCGGGTGTACGTCTCGAACTTCGAAGCCTGCACGTTCACGGGTCAGACCGCCTGGGCCGAGTGCAGAGATACGACGTTTGTGCGTAATCTCAGACAGCGGGTTGTTCTGGTCCATGAACTGAGACAGCTGGCTGGAACCGAAGAACTCTTTCACTGCCGCAGAAATCGGCTTGGCGTTGATCATATCCTGAGGCATCAGGGTATCCAGATCGCCCAGAGACAGACGCTCTTTAACCGCACGCTCAACACGTACCAGGCCAACGCGGAACTGGTTTTCCGCCATTTCGCCTACGGAACGGATACGACGGTTGCCGAGGTGGTCGATATCGTCCACTTCGCCTTTACCGTTACGGATATCGATGAGCTTCTTCATCACTTCGATGATGTCGTCTTTGCTCAGGATACCGGAACCTTCGATCTCATCACGCAGCAGAGAACGGTTGAACTTCATACGACCTACCGCGGACAAATCGTAGCGGTCTTCGGAGAAGAACAGGTTCTCGAACAGGCTTTCAGCCGCTTCGCGAGTTGGTGGCTCACCAGGACGCATCATGCGGTAGATTTCAACCAGCGCGCTCAGACGATCGGTCGTTGGGTCGACGCGGATAGTCTCAGAGATATAAGGACCGTGGTCCAGATCGTTGGTGAACAGCGTTTCGATACGTTTGTGGCCAGACTGGCTCAGCTTAGCCAGCAGATCCAGGCTCAGCTCCATGTTAGCCGGGCAGATCAGCTCGCCAGTTGATTCATCAACGTAATCTTTCGCGGCTATTTTTCCTGCAATGTACTCAACCGGAACTTCGATGTGTTTGATATCATCTTTTTCCAGCTGGCGGATGTGGCGCGCGGTGATACGGCGACCTTTTTCCACATACACTTTGCCGTCGGCTTCGATGTCGAACGACGCGGTCTCACCACGCAGACGTTCCGGCACCAGCTCCATCTGCAGCTTGTTGTCGCGGATTTCAAAGATCACTTTCTCAAAGAACAGGTCCAGGATCTGCTCAGTGGTATATTGCAGCGCACGCAGAATGATGGTTGCAGGCAGCTTACGACGACGGTCGATACGGACAAACAGGTTGTCTTTTGGATCGAACTCGAAGTCCAGCCATGAACCACGGTAAGGAATGATACGTGCGTTATACAGTACTTTACCGGAAGAGTGTGTTTTACCTTTATCGCTGTCGAAGAAGACGCCCGGGCTACGATGCAGCTGGGAAACGATAACACGCTCAGTACCGTTGATAACGAAAGTACCGTTGTCTGTCATGAGCGGAATTTCACCCATGTAGACTTCTTGTTCTTTAATGTCTTTTACGGTGCCTTCCGGCGCTTCGCGCTCGTAGATCACCAGACGCAGTTTTACGCGCAGCGGTGCGGAATAGGTCACGCCACGGATCTGACATTCCTGAACGTCAAACACCGGTTCGCCAAGGCGGTAGCTGACGTACTGCAGCTCGGAGTTACCGCTGTAGCTCTGAATCGGGAACACGGAACGGAAGGCGGCTTCCAGACCGTACTGCCCTTCAGGATCTTGCTCGATAAACTTCTGGAACGAGTCAAGCTGGATAGAAAGGAGATATGGAATGTCCAGAACTTGTGGACGTTTACCAAAATCCTTACGAATACGTTTTTTCTCGGTATAGGAGTAAACCATAGGGTTCCTCAGCTCGCTGACAAGTCGACCCATCTGTCCGACGAAGGGACAGTTTGTGCAACACCATTTTGTGGACCGGAAAATTGAATACTTTCCGCAATACCTGTTGCTATCACGCTTAAATCATTTCGTCGCGATTTACACAGAGCGAGCACCCTGTCGCAATATATTAAGTCGTCGATAGAAACATGCATTGTCAGGACAATCAGCAGTCAAACAGTGTGAAATGCTACTGATGCCTTACAGCGCAAAAAGGCTGGTGACTAAAAAGTCACCAGCCATCAGCCTAATTGCTTAGGCTGCAACCAGAAGGGTTGGCTTATTTAACTTCAACTTCAGCGCCAGCTTCTTCCAGAGATTTTTTCAGTGCTTCTGCGTCGTCTTTGCTCACGCCTTCTTTCAGCGCAGCTGGAGCAGATTCTACCAGGTCTTTAGCTTCTTTCAGACCCAGGCCAGTTGCGCCACGTACTGCTTTGATAACAGCAACTTTGTTAGCGCCTGCAGCTTTCAGAATTACGTCGAATTCAGTTTTTTCTTCAGCAGCGTCAGCAGCTGGGCCAGCAGCAACAGCTACAGCGGCAGCAGCAGAAACACCGAATTTTTCTTCCATTGCAGAAATCAGTTCTACAACGTCCATTACGGACATAGCGGCAACTGCTTCAATGATTTGATCTTTAGTGATAGACATTTAAATTGTTCCTGAAAATCAGAATAAGTTTATACGTAAGCAAATGCTTTATAAAGATAACTGCGATTAAGCAGCTTCTTTTGCATCGCGAACAGCAGCCAGAGTGCGAACCAGTTTGCCAGCCGAAGCTTCTTTCATGGTTGCCATCAGGCGTGCAATTGCTTCTTCGTAGGTCGGCAGGGTTGCCAGGCGATCGATTTGCGATGCCGGGATCAACTCACCTTCAAAGGCTGCAGCTTTGACCTCAAATTTTGCATTCGCTTTCGCGAACTCTTTGAACAGACGAGCAGCAGCGCCCGGGTGTTCCATAGAGTATGCAATCAGGGTCGGACCAACAAACGTGTCTTTCAGGCACTCGAAAGGAGTACCTTCAACTACGCGACGCAGCAGGGTGTTACGAACAACACGCATGTATACGCCAGCTTCACGACCTGCTTTACGCAGTTCAGTCATTTTGTCTACAGTAACGCCACGGGAATCCGCAACTACTGCAGACAGCGCGCCTTTGGCTACTTCGCTGACTTCAGCAACAATCGCTTGTTTGTCTTGAAGATTTAAAGCCATTAGCTTTGCTCCTGGATGTTTGCCGGAACTCATGTTCCGGAACTCACTTCACTCTCCCAAACGGAAAGAGCGTCTTAATACGGTGAGCAGAAACAAGCCAGAATATCCAAAAATAATCTTAGCGTTCTGTCACCGTCTACGCAGGGGATTAAGTCTCTTGCGAAACACCTGCGGTCTTCGACGGAGGCCTGGATTAGGCCAGGCTCCAACGAACAATTCTTTTAGCCGCTAACTTTTGTTAGCAAACGTGGGGGTAAGATTGTAGACAAAATCACCGCCCACGTAAAGGCATTAGTTTGCAGCAGCGCTCAGGCCAGCCTGGTCAACTGCAACACCTGCACCCATGGTGGTGGAGATGCTAACTTTCTTGATGTACACGCCTTTCGCCTGAGTTGGTTTTGCTTTTTTCAGCGCAACCAGCAGAGCTTCCAGGTTTTCTTTCAGTTTGTCAGCGTCAAAGTCCACTTTACCGATGGTGGTGTGGATGATGCCGTTTTTGTCGTTACGATAACGAACCTGACCTGCTTTAGCGTTCTTAACCGCTTCAGCAACGTTAGGCGTTACAGTACCCACTTTCGGGTTTGGCATCAGGCCACGTGGACCCAGAACCTGGCCCAGCTGGCCAACAACGCGCATTGCATCTGGAGATGCGATAACAACGTCGAAGTTCATTTCGCCTTTCTTGATCTGGTCAGCCAGATCTTCCATACCTACCAGTTCAGCGCCAGCAGCTTTAGCAGCTTCTGCGTTAGCACCCTGAGTAAATACAGCTACGCGAACGGAACGGCCAGTACCGTGTGGCAGTACAGTTGCACCACGAACGTTCTGATCAGATTTACGAGCATCGATGCCCAGGTTAACAGCAACGTCAACGCTTTCAACGAACTTAGCAGTAGCCAGTTCTTTCAGCAGAGCGATAGCTTCGTTGATGTCGTACTGTTTGGTCGCATCAACTTTGTCACGGATCACGGACATGCGCTTGGTCAGTTTAGCCATTTCTTAGTCCTCCACTACCAGGCCCATGGAACGTGCAGTACCTTCGATGGAGCGAGTCATCGCTTCAATGTCGGCACCAGTCATGTCGGCAGCTTTGGTCTGCGCGATTTCCTGCAGCTGAGCGCGGGAAATTTTACCCACTTTGTCTTTGTTCGGTTTACCGGAACCAGACTTGATACCCGCCGCTTTCTTCAGCAGAACTGCTGCTGGAGGGGTTTTGGTAACGAAAGTGAAAGAACGGTCAGCGTAAACAGTGATTACAACTGGGATTGGCAGACCTTTTTCCAGGGATTCGGTTTTGGCGTTGAACGCTTTACAGAATTCCATGATGTTCACACCCTGCTGACCCAGAGCTGGACCAACTGGTGGACTTGGGTTCGCCATACCAGCTGCAACCTGCAGCTTGACGTAGGCTTGTACTTTCTTAGCCATTCTAAAATCCTCTGATTGGGTAATAGCGCCTCAGGGAGGCTCCCCGTGAATAAAATTCGTTTTACGGGCCGAGACCCATAAAAACAAAAGGCGCGAAATTGTATTCCAATCTCGCGCCTTGTGCAACGATTAAATCGTCGCTTTTTTGATCGCTGCTTAGGCTTTCTCTACCTGAGCAAAGTCCAGTTCTACCGGGGTCGCACGACCGAAGATAGAGACGGAGACTTTCAGGCGGGACTTCTCGTAGTCCACTTCTTCAACCACACCATTAAAGTCAGCAAACGGACCGTCATTAACACGAACCATTTCACCCGGCTCAAACAGCGTTTTCGGACGCGGCTTATCACCCACCTGCTGCAGGCGGTTCATAATCGCATCAACTTCTTTGTCGCTGATTGGCGCCGGACGGTCAGACGTGCCGCCGATAAAGCCCATCACGCGCGGTACGCTGCGCACCAGGTGCCAGCTCGCGTCGTTCATAACCATCTGAACCAGCACGTAACCCGGGAAGAATTTGCGCTCGCTTTTGCGACGCTGGCCGCCACGGATCTCAACCACTTCTTCGGTCGGAACCATAACTTCGCCAAATAACTCTTCCATGTTGTGTAATTTGATATGCTCACGCAGCGACGTTGCTACGCGGCCTTCAAAACCGGAAAACGCCTGAACGACGTACCAGCGCTTTTTAGGGGCTTCAGACATCTCAGAACCTCAGGCCAGTGATAAAGGATACCAGGCGAACCAGAATACCATCCAGTCCCCACAGGATCAGTGACATTACAGCGGTAACCGCCGCTACAATCAGCGTGGTGTGCAATGTTTCCTGGCGAGTCGGCCAAATCACCTTGCGGACTTCGGTACGCGCTTCGCGTGCAAAAGCGACAGTCGCTTTGCCTTTCGTCGTCAACAGCGCGACACCACCCGCTGCAGCAATCAGAATTACCACTGCAAGCGCGCGTAGCGGCAGCATAATGTCACGATAAAGGTAGTTGCCGACAATCGCTACGATCAGCAGAACGGCTACCACTACCCATTTCATCGCTTCCAGGCCGCGCCCGCTCCCTTGAGCTTCGGTATTCGCACTCATAAACCAACCTGTCAGAAGTATTCTACAAACATTTTCACCCCGCGATTGCGAGGCAAACCAAATCGAAATGCTCATTCGCTTTTCGGATTATACGCTCTCTGCAGAGCCTGTCTCAGCAATGATTATGACAAAAATAATCACTGATGAGCCAGGTTCTGATCTGAAAGCGTGCAAAAAGGGCATCAAATGATGCCCTTTTATTGCGCATTGCGTCAAATGTTATCAGCAATTAGCCGAGAACTTTAGCAACCACGCCCGCGCCAACGGTACGGCCACCTTCACGGATTGCGAAACGCAGACCGTCATCCATCGCGATTGGGTGGATCAGAGTCACAACCATCTTGATGTTGTCGCCTGGCATTACCATCTCAACGCCTTCTGGCAGTTCGATGGTACCGGTCACGTCAGTTGTACGGAAGTAGAACTGTGGACGGTAGCCTTTGAAGAACGGAGTATGACGGCCGCCTTCGTCTTTGGACAGGATGTACACTTCAGATTCGAACTTGGTGTGTGGCTTGATTGAGCCTGGCTTCGCCAGAACCTGACCACGTTCGATTTCTTCACGTTTGATACCACGCAGCAGAACACCAACGTTCTCACCAGCACGGCCTTCGTCCAGCAGTTTGCGGAACATTTCAACGCCAGTACAGGTAGACTTCGCAGTCTCTTTGATACCAACGATTTCAACTTCTTCACCAACTTTGATGATACCGCGCTCTACACGACCGGTAACAACGGTACCACGACCGGAGATGGAGAATACGTCTTCGATTGGCAGCAGGAATGGCTTGTCAATCGCACGCTCTGGTTCTGGGATGTAAGAATCCAGGTAGCCAGCCAGTTCGATGATTTTCGCTTCCCACTCAGCGTCGCCTTCCAGCGCTTTCAGCGCGGAACCACGAACGATTGGGGTGTCGTCGCCTGGGAAATCGTACTGAGACAGCAGTTCACGAACTTCCATCTCTACCAGTTCCAGCAGCTCTTCGTCATCAACCATGTCACACTTGTTCAGGAACACGATGATGTAAGGAACGCCTACCTGACGACCCAGCAGGATGTGCTCACGAGTCTGAGGCATTGGGCCGTCAGTCGCAGCAACAACCAGGATCGCGCCGTCCATCTGCGCAGCACCGGTGATCATGTTTTTAACATAGTCGGCGTGGCCTGGGCAGTCTACGTGTGCGTAGTGGCGAGTCGGGGTGTCGTATTCAACGTGAGAAGTGTTGATGGTGATACCACGAGCTTTTTCTTCTGGTGCGTTATCGATCTGGTCGAATGCACGAGCAGAACCACCGTAGGTTTTAGCCAGAACGGTAGTGATTGCAGCGGTCAGCGTTGTTTTACCATGGTCAACGTGGCCGATAGTACCGACGTTAACGTGCGGTTTTGTACGTTCAAACTTTTCTTTAGACATCGATTGTCCCTCTAAGACACGGATAAATCGGTGATATCACCACATCAACCAGGCGAAATGCCTGAATTGTTGAATACAGTAAAATTGAAACAGAGAGAAACGGGAAGGAGAAGTGAAGTGGTGCTGATACCCAGAGTCGAACTGGGGACCTCACCCTTACCAAGGGTGCGCTCTACCAACTGAGCCATATCAGCACGTATTGGAGCGGGCAGCGGGAATCGAACCCGCATCATCAGCTTGGAAGGCTGAGGTAATAGCCATTATACGATGCCCGCATCCTGAAACTCGGCTACCCAGTTCTTTCTGTAACAAAAAAAGAGATTTCTCTCTTTTTCAGTTTGAGCTGGCTAATTTTTCCAACCAGCTCCGGCGGCATTTACGCTGCCAGAAAGTGGTGGTGGGGGAAGGATTCGAACCTTCGAAGTCTGTGACGGCAGATTTACAGTCTGCTCCCTTTGGCCGCTCGGGAACCCCACCGGACTTGATGGTGCCGACTACCGGAATCGAACTGGTGACCTACTGATTACAAGTCAGTTGCTCTACCTACTGAGCTAAGTCGGCATCAAGTAGCGCGCATTCTATGGATACCTGCGCGGTCATGCAACTAAAAATTTGCATAAAACGTTCTTTCGCTCACATTTTATGCGAACAGCATACTAAGCGCTGTAAAAGTAGTCATTCGCGGTCAAATAATCAACATGCAAGGGTCGTTTGCACGGGATACACCGTAGCGTGACGGCTTCCGCGTAACGTAGCGCTTTCCATCTTTTTTCTTATTATTCCTGCCATCTGGTGTTAACCTCCTGCCCATTGTCCAAAATTAACTGTGTGATGAGCCACGATCCGGCAGTATTGAGCTGGCTCACTGAAGCATGCTTATGAGCAAAAAAGAGCAAACGTTAATGACGCCTTATCTTCACTTTAACCGCAGCCAGTGGGCTGCCCTGCGTGATTCCGTCCCTATGACGCTGACGGAAGGTGAAATCGCACGGTTAAAAGGGATAAACGAAGATCTGTCCCTGGAAGAGGTGGCAGAAATTTATCTCCCCCTTTCTCGCTTGCTTAACTTCTATATCAGCTCCAACCTGCGCCGTCAGGCGGTACTGGAGCAGTTCCTCGGAACGAACGGTCAGCGCATTCCTTATATCATCAGCATTGCGGGCAGCGTGGCCGTGGGTAAAAGCACCACCGCGCGCGTATTGCAGGCGCTGTTGAGCCGCTGGCCTGAACACCGCAGCGTTGAGTTAATTACCACCGACGGCTTCCTGCACCCGAACGAAGTATTAAAAGAACGCGGGCTAATGAAGAAGAAGGGCTTCCCGCTCTCTTATGATATGCACCGTCTGGTGAAATTTGTCTCTGACCTGAAATCCGGGGTGCCTCACGTCACGGCACCGGTCTATTCACACCTGATTTACGATCGTATTCCGGATGGGGATAAAACGGTGGTCCAGCCGGATATCCTGATCCTGGAAGGGTTAAACGTCCTGCAGAGCGGGATGGATTATCCTCATGATCCACATCATGTGTTCGTTTCAGACTTCGTCGATTTCTCTATATATGTTGATGCGCCGGAAGATCTTCTCCAGAGCTGGTACATCAACCGCTTCCTGAAGTTCCGGGAAGGCGCGTTCACCGATCCTGACTCTTACTTCCATAACTATGCGCAGCTGTCAAAAGAAGAGGCCATTAAGGTGGCGACGGGGCTGTGGAATGAGATCAACTACGTGAACCTGAAAGAGAACATCCTGCCGACGCGCGAACGCGCAAGTCTGATCCTCACCAAGAGCGAGAAGCACGCAGTCGACCAGATTCGCTTGCGGAAATAATTGCGCAGACATAAAAAACCGGCTTAACGCCGGTTTTTTTTCTTTATGCATGTGGCTTCTCGCCATTTTCATCCTGATCGACCGCGAAACAGGCGACCAGTTGACCACCATAATCCTTCAGCTGCGGCTGCAGCTGCGTGCAGGGACCAAAGCGGCGACTGCAGCGGGCGTTAAATGCACACCCAGGAGGCGGATTCAGCGGGCTTGGCAACTCACCCGTCAGCTTAATACGCTCACGGCGATCGTCCGGGTTGAGACGCGGCGTCGCAGACAGCAGGGCCTGGGTATACGGGTGACGCGGGTTAGTAAAGATCTGGTCTTTGCTCCCCTTCTCCACGCAGCGCCCCAGGTACATCACCATCACTTCATCCGCAATGTGTTCGACAACCGACAGATCGTGGGAGATGAACACGTAAGAGAGTCCCAGTTCCTGCTGGAGATCCATCATCAGGTTCAGCACCTGCGCACGCACGGAAACGTCGAGCGCGGAGACGGGCTCATCGGCAATCACCACGTCCGGGTCGAGCATCAGGCCGCGGGCGATGGCAATACGCTGACGCTGGCCGCCGGAGAACATATGCGGGTAGCGGTCATAATGCTCGGTTTTCAGGCCGACCTTCGCCATCATCGCCAGCGCTTTTTCGCGGCGCTGCTCTTTGCTCAGATTACTGTTAATGAGCAGCGGCTCTTCCAGAATCTGTCCCACTTTTTTACGCGGGTTCAGAGAACCGTACGGGTTCTGGAACACAATCTGGATTTTCTGGCGACGCAACTTCTGCGCCTGAGGATCGTGTTTGAGCAGATCCTGCCCCTGATAATAAAGTTCACCGCCGGTCGGGACTTCAATCATCGTCAACAGACGGCCCAGCGTAGATTTACCACAGCCCGACTCCCCAACCACCGCCAGCGTTTTGCCGCGTTCGAGGGTAAAGGAGACGCCGTCCAGCGCTTTCACCAGGCGCTCAGGGGCAAAAATCCCCTTCTTCACCGGGTAGTGTTTTTTCAGGTCGATGGCCTGCAACAGCGGTTGTTGCGTGGTGGCCTGTTGCGTACTCATAGTGTTGGCCTCCCGGCATCATCGAGTGGGTAGTGGCATTTCGACTGACGGCCGTCAGCAAGCTGGTTCAGCTCTGGCTCCTCCGCCCGGCATTTGTCCGTCGCATACGGACAGCGCGGGTTAAGCAGACAGCCCTGCGGACGGTCATATTTACCCGGCACCACACCCGGCAGTGACGCCAGGCGCGCTTTATCCTGGGCAAACTCCGGCAGCGCACGCAGCAGAGCCTGCGTATAAGGGTGACGCGGTGCGCGGAAGATATCGTGCGAACTTCCGGTCTCGACGACCTGGCCTGCATACATCACGATGATTTTGTGCGCCGCTTCGGCCACCAGCGCCAGGTCATGCGTAATCAGGACCAGCGCCATATTTTCCTGCTGCTGCAACTCCAGCAGCAGTTCGATGATTTGCGCCTGAATGGTCACGTCCAGCGCCGTCGTCGGTTCATCCGCAATCAGCAGTTTTGGCCGACAGGCAATCGCCATCGCGATCATCACGCGCTGGCTCATCCCGCCAGAGAGCTGGTGCGGGTAGACGTCCAGACGCGATGCCGGGTCAGGAATACCCACCTGATTCAGCAGATCGATCGCGCGCTGGCGACGGGTTTTCTTATTACCGCCCTGGTGCACCTTTATCGCTTCCATAATCTGGAAGCCGACGGTGTAACACGGGTTCAGGCTGGTCATCGGGTCCTGGAAAATCATCGCCACTTCCGCGCCCACCAGCTGGCGGCGCTGTTTTTCGGAAATGCGCTTCAGATCCTGACCATTGAACTGCAGGTTTTCCGCCATCACGCGGCCGGGATAATCGATAAGCCCCATAATCGCCAGTGAGCTCACCGACTTACCGGAACCGGATTCCCCGACAATACCCACCACTTCGCCCTGATTTACGCTGTAGCTGATGCGGTCCACGGCGCGAAACTCAGTGCCAACGTCTCCGAAGTGCACCGATAATTGATCTACATTTAATAACGCCATCTCGTGCCTCTTACTGCTTCAGTTTGGGATCAAGCGCATCACGCAGGCCGTCACCCATCAGGTTAAATGCCAGCACCGTCAGCAGGATTGCCAGACCCGGGAAGGTGACAACCCACCAGGCGCTTTGTGCGAACTGCAACACGTCGGAGAGCATCGTGCCCCACTCCGGTGTTGGCGGCTGCGCACCCATGCCCAGGAAGCCAAGAGCGGCCATATCAAGAATGGCGTTTGAGAAACCGAGCGACGCCTGAACAATCAACGGCGCAAGGCAGTTCGGGAAGATATTGACGAACATCTGGCGCATCGCCCCCGCCCCCGCCACGCGAGACGCGGTGACGTAGTCGCGGTTCACTTCCACCAGCACCGCCGCACGGGTTAAACGCACGTAGTGAGGAAGCGCCACGAAGGTCAACGCCAGCGCGGCGTTACCGATAGACGGACCGAAGATCGCCACCAGCACCAGCGCCAGCAGCAGGCTTGGCAGCGCCAGCATGATGTCGACAACACGCATAATGATGTTATCGACGATGCCGCCGAAGTAACCCGCCACCAGACCAAGCACAATCCCCATAATCAGGGACAGCACCACCACCAGGCAGCCAACCAGCAGCGACAGACGCGCGCCGTACATCAGACGCGAAAGCACATCGCGGCCTACATCATCGGTACCCAGCAGGTGCGCCAGGCTACCGCCATCCTGCCACGCAGGAGGTGCAAGCAGCGCATCGCGGAACTGATCCGCAGGGTTATAAGGTGCGAGGAAGTTCGCAAACACCGCAATCAGGATCATGATTGCGACATACACCAGCCCTACTACCGCACCTTTATTGCGCTTGAAGTAGTGCCAGAACTCCTGCAGCGGTGTCATTGGAACCGGTGCAGCAACCACTTTGTTTTCAGAAACGTGTGACATGATGGCCCCTTACTTCTTATGACGAATACGCGGGTTCACCACGCCGTACAGCAAATCGACCAGCAGGTTGACGAGGATAATCATCGTCGCGACCAGCAGCACCCCGCCCTGCACGACCGGATAGTCACGGCGTTGCAGCGCATCAATCAGCCAGCGTCCGAGGCCGGGCCAGGAGAAGATGGTTTCGGTCAGGATCGCCCCTGCCAGCAGCGTACCCACCTGAAGACCAATAACGGTCACCACCGGCAGCATGGCGTTACGCAGCGCATGTACGATGATGACGCGCATACGGGTTAACCCTTTGGCGCGTGCGGTACGGATGTAATCTTCGCCCAGCACTTCCAGCATGGAGGAACGGGTCATACGCACAATCACCGCCAGAGGGATGGTGCCCAGCACCATGGCTGGCAGGATCATATGCGCGACGGCATCGATGAAGTTACCCTCTTCACCCCAGATAGCCGTATCAATCAGCATAAAGCCGGTCAACGGATTGGTGTCGTCGAGGAAAACCATATCGCTGACGCGCCCGGAGACGGGCGTCAGGTTAAGCTGCACCGAAACCAGCATAATCAGCATCATGCCCCACCAGAAGATAGGCATGGAGTAGCCGGTCAGCGCCAGGCCAACAGCGGTGTGGTCGAAAATTGAGCCACGTTTAACGGCAGCCAGTACCCCAACTGGAATACCCACCGCAGTGGCGAAAATCATGGCGCAGACGCCAAGCTCCAGTGTCGCTTTAAAACGCGGCACGAACTCGTCCCACACCGGAAGACGGCTTTTTAGCGAAATCCCTAAGTCACCGTGCAACACGCCCCAGATATAATGGAGGTACTGCTGCCACATCGGCTTATCGAGGCCGAGTTCAGCCAGAAGCTGCGCATGACGTTCAGGGGAGATACCACGCTCGCCCGCCATAATCATTACCGGGTCGCCGGGGATCATATGGACGAAGGCAAAAGTGAGAAGGGTGATACCGATAAACGTCGGGATAACAAGTCCCAGACGTCGGAGGATGAACTGCAACATAACCCGGATTCTCTCTGATGACGCACGACCAGTGGCGTGACGTCTGTATTGCTCACAAATCTTATCCCCTCTCCTTTCAGAGAGGAAATAAAGCACTGCTGCCGGGTGGCGCTACGCTTACCCGGCCTACATACCGTAGGCCAGTGCAAGCGCAACGCCGCCTGGCGTTGCTTTTAATTATTCAACCGATACGTTTTCGAAGTGGTGTTTGCCCAGTGGATCAACCACATAGCCCTTCACTTCTTTACGCACTGGCTCATACACGGTGGAGTGAGCAACAATCAGCGCCGGAGCCTGATCGTGCATAACAACCTGCGCTTGCTTGTACAGCTCAATACGTTTGTTGTGATCGTCGGTCGCACGCGCCGGCTGGATCAGGTCTTCAAACGGCTTGTAGCACCAGCGAGAGTAGTTAGAACCGTCTTTCGCCGCCGCGCAGCTGAACAGGGTAGCGAAGAAGTTGTCCGGATCCCCGTTGTCACCGGTCCAGCCCATCATCACCGCCTGGTGCTCACCCGCTTTGGCGCGCTTCAGGTACTCGCCCCACTCGTAGGTCACGATCTTGGCCTGTACACCAACTTTCGCCCAGTCAGCCTGAACCATTTCCGCCATACGGCGTGCGTTCGGGTTGTACGGACGCTGTACCGGCATCGCCCACAGCTCAACGGTGAAGCCTTTATCCTGGCCCGCTTCTTTCAGCAGCGCTTTCGCTTTCTCAGGATCGTAGCTGTAGTCTTTAACGTCATCGTTATAGCCCCACATAGTTGGTGGGATCAGGTTCTTGGCTGCAACGCCTGCGCCCTGGTAAACGGCTTTGATGATCGCTTCTTTGTTCACCGCGTAGGTCAGCGCCTGACGCACTTTCACGTCATCAAACGGTTTCTTCTCGGTGTTGAAGGAGAGGTAGCCCACGTTCAGGCCCGCCTGTTCCAGCAGGTTAATGTTCTTATCCTGCTTCATGCGCGCGATGTCAGCCGGGTTCGGGTATGGCATCACCTGGCATTCGTTTTTCTGCAGTTTTGCATAACGCACGGACGCATCAGGCGTGATGGAGAAGACCAGACGGTCGATCTGCGGCTTGGTGCCCCAGTAGCCCGGGAAGGCTTTATACAGAATACGGGAGTCTTTCTGGTACTGCAGCAGCTGGAACGGGCCGGTACCGATTGGGTTCAGGTCCACTTTCTCAGGCGTGCCGGCTTTCAGCATGTTGTCCGCATACTCTTTAGAGAGAATAGAGGCGAAGTCCATGGCCAGGTCAGCCAGGAATGGCGCTTCCGGACGCGTCAGCACGAACTGCACGGTTTTATCGTCCACTTTTTTCACTTCTGAGATCAGGTCAGGCAGACCCATCCCTTCGAAGTACTCATAGCTGCCGCCCGACACTTTGTGGTACGGGTTCTGGGCATTTTTCTGACGGTCGAAGGAGAACACAACGTCGTCGGCGTTAAAGTCACGCGTTGGTTTAAATTCTTTGCTGTCCTGCCACTTCACGCCCTGACGCAGGTGGAAGGTATAGGTCTTACCGTCTTCGCTGACGTCCCACTTCTCAGCCAGACCCGGAATCACTTCGGTGGTGCCGGTTTTGAATTCAACCAGACGGTTATAGATCGGTACAGAGCTTGCGTCGTACGTCGTGCCAGAGGTAAAGAGCTGTGGGTTAAAGCCTTCCGGCGAGCCTTCAGAACAGTAAACCAGGGTTTTTGCCTGTACGCTTGCTGCCACGGTCATAGCCACCAGGCTCAGACCAAGCTTCAGCATCCCTGACTTCTTCAAGGAAATACTCATTATTCTGCTCCAATGTGATGTTTTGCTTTGTTGTGTTACGCCGCCAGACCTTTATTTATTTTTTACCCGGTCCGGTCGGTGGTGCCCGAAGGCAGTAAAGGGATGGAGAATCCTTTCAGAAGAGCGTTTGAGTTGCAGCGCAGATCGTCCCTGAAATGCCCCTCATGCCCTACAATCTGTCAACAGAATGTGAAAACGTCAATACAGGTGACGGGGATTTACGTGGAGTGTGAGAAACCGCAAACAAAGATTAAAAAAACTATGTATGCCAGTTTTCAGCAGGGAAATTTATGCTACTCGCCATCTTGCAGCACAAATATCTTCATATTTCGCAACAATCAGTGATTAACTTTTATTCAGAATGGGTAAATTTTCTTGCAGAATGGTGATTATCTGAGCACTAAATACCGCGAACGTTAAAACGCACAGCGAAAAATGCTGAGGTTATCCATAAGCAACGCGAAAAAAGATCAATCTATATATAAAAAAATACAATGGATTATGTCACAAAATCGTTAACAGGCAGGGAGAAGCCAGGATAAGGGGCGTTTTGGTGACTCTGGCGGGCTAAGGTCATAATGCAAAAAGGGCTAACCTTGCGGTTAGCCCTTTTCAGAATGTGGTCGGCGAGAGAGGATTCGAACCTCCGACCCACTGGTCCCAAACCAGTTGCGCTACCAAGCTGCGCTACTCGCCGAATGCGGAGCGCATCTTACTGCTGAGGTGCGCCCCCGTCAATCCCTTATTTTCAAAAAGCCATTCAACTGGCGATATTCTCGCCAGAGCAGCTACTGCGCGGCTTTTGCGGTGCTATCAGGGAGTTTACACCAGTTGTTGTTTTCGTTAATTCCACCATTTGGTGAGGTATAGCCGAGACAACCCATAATGGTGTCGTACAGTTCAACGTGGCGACGTGGCACCTTCATCTCCGCCTCTTTTTTCAGATGAGCAAACATTGCAGCTTTGTCAGGGTTTTCCAGATACTTATCCGACATCCACATAATCATCGGCACGCGGAACTGCTCCGGCGGTGCCAGCTTGCGCGGTGTACCGTGCAAATGCTCTTTCTCATTGATGGATTCACCGTGATCTGCCGCATAGATAACAATCGCTTTCTTGTCGCGCAGCTGGTCAATCACGCGGCTCAGGAAGGTATCAACATACAGTACCGAGTTATCGTAGGCATTGATCAGTTCCTGCTTGCTGCAGTCTTTATTAATACCGATGCACTCAGGTTGCCACTTTGCAAAGTCGCGCGTGTAACGTTGGTAATAGCTGTAATGTGACCCTTTTGTATGCAGAATGACGAGATGTTTGCCCTGCGGATGATTCTTCAGAGACTCAGACATCTCCTCAAGCAGCAGCATATCGTCGACGTTTTTACCGCGGTTGCGGGGCTCGGCGCCAATCTGCTCACGGTACGCGATGTTATCCGCCAGCGTATTGGTGTAGAACCACATCTCACTTTGCATAGCGAAGAGATCGGAGCTAAAACCAAGCTGCTTCAGCACAGCAAACACGTTTTGCTCTTTCAGCGTGCGTTGTGGGTTATCACTCGCACCGCCTTCACGCACAAACATACAGCGCAATGAGAGCTTCGTCGCGGTATCGCAAGAGTAGCCGCGATAGGCCACCAGGTTCTTTTCCTGAGCCAGTTTTGGTGTGGTATCACGGTCGTAACCGAGAATACCCATATGATCCCAGCGTGTTGTTTCACCGATAACAAACACGACGTAAGTATCATCCAGTCCGTCAGCAGGTGCCTGATAGGTGAATTTTTTTGTCGGGTTAATCAGCGATTTCACATCACTCGATTCGTCCGCCTGTGCCCAGGCATAAAGACCTAATGCCGAGAGCCAGTTAGACGGCAGATAAGAGTTAGCCACTACACCACCGTAGCTTGGCATATCAACGCCCGTCGCTTTTTCAATTCGTTTTTGCTGTTTTTCCATTAAGCGAATAGGCGCCCATACCAGCAGTCCGGCCAGCAAAACGACAACGATATTGCGTACCCGCTGTCCGCGCGTACGCAACTGGCGTAATAAGGTATAGCGGCAGGTATTACTCCAGATAAAGAAGAGCGGGATCAGGCAGGTTAACACCGTCCAGACGATAAAGCCTTTACCGACCACCTCTTTTGAAAGATCGATATCCGTGGTCATCACCGACGCCACGATACCGTACCCGATGACGACGTTCATGAACGTCATGTAATAGCTTGCGGCGGCAGAGATAATCACCACCAGCGAGGCCAGAATTTGCCAGGTACGTCGGCCAAAAAGTGAGAGCAGGCGTAACAGGAAGAAGGTTGCCAGAACGGAACCAAACACTTCAATCGCGGCAAAAATTCCATTTCTTACGGTGAGGTGTTCAAAATAACCTTCCACTCTTCTGAACAGCACCGCGCCATTCAGAAACAAACCGATATAGACAGCCAGCATCAGACACAATCGTTGCTGGGTAAGAGACCTAATATATTTCATGCAAACAACCCTGGGGGAAGGGGTATAAAGACCCGCCGAATCTCATCGAGAAAGCAGACAGAGTAAGTTGGTGCGAGAGAAACCGTTATCAGAAAGGTCCACAAGCGCGATAAGTAGACCACAGCGGGAAAGAAAAGTGGCAGCAGAGAATGTGATCGATGAAGATTTTTACAAAATAACAAGTCCGAAAGCAATGCAGAGATAAAAAAGAGGCCCTGCGGCCTCTCTTTATTAAATCAGGCATGCGCTTCTTTATAGACTTCACGCTGCGGCTGACGAATCGTCGTGGACAGTGCCAGCGAAATAATCAGCAAAGCAAATATCACGCAGAAGGTCACGTAGAACCCGCCGAACAGCGAGGCAATCAGCGAGCCGCAGATACTGCCGATCCCAAAGCCGAGATAGATAACCCCGTAGTTTTTCGCCAGGTTATTCAGCCCAAAGAACTCGCTTACCAGCGACGGGAAGACGGTAATGGTGCCGCCAAAGTTAAAGGCCACGCAGGCAATTGCTGCAAAGAATGTCGCTTCATTCAGCGGGGCGAACAGTAACGCCGCCATCCCCACCAGAGAGACCACCTGCCCTATCGTAATGACGCGGATACGGGCAATCTTGTCGGACAAGATCCCCAGCACCAGGCGACCAGACAGGTTGGCGATGGAAATAACCGTCACCGCATTCGCCGCGGTTGCCGCATCCAGTTTCACCATTCCCTGGGCGATATCTTTCGCCACGCCAATGACGTACAGACCGCTCATGCAGGCCGTCAGGAACATCACCGCCAGCATCCAGTACTGCGGTTTGCGCATGGACTGCGCCAGCGTAAAGTCGTTCTCCACCACGCCGTTAACGGATTTCACTTCCTGCTGCGGGGCATCTTTCATCAGCGTGGCACCGAACAGAATCATCACCAGCACGATGGCACCCCAGATCATGAAGGTCTTTTCGAGGCCAACGGACGCCAGAAGATGGGCATCAATAAACTTAAAGCCGAGGCTGCCCAGGCCATAAGAACCAATGGCAAAGGCGGAGATTAACCCCTTACGCTCCGGGAACCACTTCACGCAGTTCGACAGCGTCAGCAGATAGCCCGCACCGTCTGCCAGGCCCACCAGGACGCCAGCACTCAGCCACAGCATCATCAGGTTGCTGGAATGCGCCGTCAGGAAGAAGCCCAGACCGAGCAAAATGCCGGACGCCATGGTCACGCGCTTCACGCCAAAACGCTCCTGCAGCTTGCCCGCGACGGAAGACGAGATCGCCAGCCCAAGACTCAGCAGACCAAAAGAAAACGCCACCTGGCTGACCGGTGCGCCAAGTTTGTCGGAAAGCGCACTGTTAAACAGACTCCAGGTATAGACCGATCCCAGCGCGAACTGGGTGACGATGGTGCCAAAGAGCGTGAGCCAGCGCGTACGGTTATAAGTTGATGTGTTCATGGCCGTTGTCCTGCAACAGAAATTAGAAGAATTCGCTGAGGACAACGATAAACAAAACCCTAGCGGTGATGGGGTAAAACGGCATGAAATGCAGGAGGAACGGAATGAAATGCCTGGAATCGGGAATGAATGACCTTGCCGGGGAACAAAGCGACAGCAGGTTAGTACCTGCTATCACTGTAAAGCCCGTGGTTATTGTTTCCGAGATGTTATCGCTACGTTTAAAAAAGTAACAACATTAAAAATTCGCACTCACCCCCAGGGTATAGAGAAACTCTTCACCCGTCGTGGTGCGTTCCCCCTGAGCCAGCGACGCATACGCCGCCATGTGCGTATTAAAAGGCATATCCGTTCCAACAGTGACATCCATCCAGCTACCGTTTTGAGCAGGGGCCGGCGTTTGCGGCATGCCAAACTGCGATTTCCACTGGTTTTCACCAAACTGCTGGTTATAGCTCACCTGCGCCCAGGGACGAAGATCGCCGTACTGAGTATTTACGCGCCAGCCTAGCGTGCTCACGCTGGCATGCCAGAGCGGATCGGCGAGCGTCTGCGTCGTCGCGCTATCGCCAAACTCATTGATCATCATCGGCGTCGAGCCGTCATACCGCCAGGACATCACCGGACCGGTGGTTATCCGCGCTGAAACCGGAAAATTCCAGCCCAGGCTCATCGCCGCGTCCGTGGTGGCGCCTGAAGGTACAGCCAGGGCAAGCCCAGGCAAATTTTGCGAAGACTGAATACGCTCAGCAAGAATATCTTCATAACGCGGTTGGTGATCCGCGTCCCATGTATAGCGTTCCGCCGTATTATTTTGGGCGTCTGAAACGATATATTCCTGTTGCCAGGCAGACGCTGTATGACAAAACAACAGGCAGGCTGAAATCCCCACCAGGCCAGAAACAGCATGGCGACCACTGATTTTTTTTATCATCATCAAAGCGACCCCAGAGAGAGCCGAGTTCGGCGATATTTGTCGTTATTCAGGAAGCGTTTAGCGGGCATATAGCCCTGTATTAACTATTGTCTTTATACCAGGCACGTCAAGACAGACGGAATGAAAATTTTGCGAAATCAGCATCAGTAAGGGAGATAACGGATGGAACGTTGCGGTTGGGTAAGCCAGGATCAGCTTTATATCGACTATCACGATCGGGAATGGGGCGTGCCGGAGACGGAGGGCAGAAAACTCTTTGAGATGATCTGCCTTGAGGGACAGCAGGCGGGATTGTCATGGATAACGGTACTGAAGAAACGTGAAAACTACCGCAACGCCTTCCACCAGTTCGACCCCGCCGCCGTCGCCGCCATGACCGATGAAGACGTAGAACGCCTGGTGCAGGATGCTGGCATCATCCGCCATCGCGGTAAGATTCAGGCCATCATCGGCAATGCCCGCGCTTACCTGGCGATGGAGCAAAACGGCGAGCCCTTCTCTGCGTTTGTCTGGTCGTTTGTGAATAACACGCCGCAGCTCACTCAGGCCACCTCGCTGGCGGAGATCCCGGCCTCCACGCCGGAGTCGGACGCGCTCTCTAAGGCCCTCAAAAAGCGCGGCTTTAAGTTTGTCGGCTCCACCATCTGCTACGCCTTTATGCAGGCCTGTGGCCTGGTCAATGACCATGTTACCGGCTGCTTCTGTCATCCGGGGAGGCAACATGATCCGCAAGTGGCAAAGTGACAATGCCGATCCGCTCCTGAGCCTGTGGCTTGAAAGCACCACCGAAGCGCACCCGTTCATCAGCGCAAGCTACTGGAAGGAGAACGAAGCCATGGTGCGGGAGGTCTACCTCCCTGCAGCGGAAACCTGGGTGTGGGAAGAGGACGGTACGCTGCGTGGTTTTATTAGCATTATACAGTCGCAGTTTGTGGGGGCGCTGTTCGTCAGGCCAACGTATATCGGGCAAGGTATTGGAGGCGCGCTGCTGAACCATGTTCAACAGCGCTTCCCGCATTTAAGCCTGGAGGTCTATCAGAAAAACGTCCGGGCGGTGAATTTCTATCATGCACAGGGCTTTCGCATCGAAGACAGCGCCTGGCAGGACGATACCCAGCACCCGACCTGGATTATGAGCTGGCAGGCGGATCAAACGCCGTTAAGGTAAGCTCAGGCCCCTGGTATTTCTCGACCCAGGCCAGCGCCGTATTCCCTGCACAACCGTTCCCCAGCTTCGAGCTGGGGAGATCTTTGGTCAGCACGTTAACCGCCCCGTTTTTACAGATCCCCCCCTCGGCAGGCTCAAGATCGGGCCATGCGCCCTGGTGAATACAGATCACGCCCGGTTTAATCCCGTCGCTGACCACCGCCCCTGCCAGCACCTGACCACGATGATTCCAGACGCGCACCACATCGCCGTCCGCAATCCCGCGGGCTTTTGCGTCATGGGTATTCAGCGTGATCGGCTCTCGCCCGGCGACCGCATACTGCTCACGCAGTGAGGAGTAGTTAAGCTGGCTGTGCAGACGATGTGCGGGATGAGCAGATAACACCTGCAGCTGCTCCGGCTGGGCGTTGCCGTGCCACTCGTCCGGCTCCAGCCAGGAAGGGTGTGGCGGGCAATCGGCATAGCCAAAGCTGGCGATGCGCTCGCTGTAGATCACAATCTTGCCGCTCTCGGTTTTCAGCGGATGGTTCTCCGGGTCGCGGCGGAAATCAGCGAAACGGACGAACTGCGCGTTCTGTTCGCTTTCCGGCATTTCGATCAACTGGTTCGCTTCCCAGAACGCAGAAAATGGCGGCAGCGTTACGCCCTGCGCCGCACCGCGCTGCCCGGCGATCTGGTAAAACGTCTCCAGCCATTGCAGATCCGTTTTCCCTTCGGTAAAACGTTCACGACCGCCCGCTTCCCACCGCTCGCTCAGTTCAGCAAACACGTCAAAATCATCACGTGCTTCATCGCGCGGCGCCACAACGCGCTTCATCGGTACCATATGCTGGTTGCTGTAATCGCCGGTCATGGTGAGATCGTTACGCTCAAACGACGTGGTCGCCGGCAGCACAATATCCGCATGTTTGGCCGAAGCGGTCCAGAAGCACTCGGAAATCACCACCAACTCCGGCTTTTGCCAGGCGCGGATCAGGCGATTGGTATCCTGATGGTGCGTGAAGTTCGCCCCGCCCGCCCACCAGATAAATTTAATATCCGGGAAATGGCGGTCCAGACCGTTGTGCTGATAAAAACCGCCCGGGTTTTCCAGGGCTTCAATGATTCGCGCCACCGGGATTTTATCCACGGCATCCACGCCGCCTGCCACCGAACCTTGCAGAGAAGCCAGCACCGCCGCTTTGCGCGTTGGGTTTCCGCCGTTGGCAAAATGATAGGAGAGACCAAAACCGCCGCCCGGCGTACCGATCTGCCCGAGCATGGCGGCAAGCGTGACCAGCATCCAGTGCTTCTGCTCGCCAAACTGCTGGCGCTGCATCCCCCAGCCGGACATTAACATCGTGGTGTTGTCATGGAATAACGCGGCCAGTTCGCGAATTTTGTCAGCAGAAACACCACAAATTCCTGCCGCCCATTCTGCGGTTTTAGCCACCCCGTCGGATTGCCCCGTGAGATAGTCGGCAAATTGGTCAAAGCCGGAGGTGCAGCGGGTGAGGAAGTCACTGTCGTGCCAGTCGTTCTCCAGCAGCGTATGGGCGATACCCAGCATCATTGCCACGTCGGTGCCCATATGCGGCGCAATCCACTCGGCTCTGTCGCCGAAGAAATCCATGGTTTCAGAGCGCATCGGGTCAATGCAGATGATGCGCTTGCCGCTTTTGCGCAGCGCGTCGAAATAGCCAATGCCCTGCTCGTCACTGGCATTCCAGGCAATTTTCAACGTGTTAAGCGGGTTGGCACTCCAGAGCACCACCACATCGGTATGCGCCAGCACCAGCGGCCAACTGGTCTGCTGCTGGTAAACTTCGTTGCCGCCGACCACGTACGGCATGATCGCCTGCGCAGCGCCAGTGGAATAATCTCCCAGATGTCCTGTATAACCGCCCGCCAGACTCATGTAACGCTGCAGCAGCGTCGACGCCTTATGCAGCACGCCGTTTGAACGCCAGCCGTAAGATCCGGCAAAAATGGACGATGGGCCGTAACGTTCGCGGATGCGCTTATGCTGGGCGTGGATCAACGCCAGCGCGTCATCCCAGCTCACGCGAACAAACTCATCCTGGCCGCGAATACCCTGCGGTTTGTCCGGCGAAGCCAGAAAACCCTTACGCACCATCGGCCAGCGCACGCGCGTTTTGCTATGCACCTGATCGCGAACGACGGTCTGTAAAGAGTTGGGATGTTGTGTTGGCAGTGCCCCGCGGGACGACAAAACATTTTCGCCATCGGTTTCGACCAGCATCGGCCCCCAGTGGGCGGCGGTCAGAATGGTTTTCATTGAGGTGCTCAAGCGTGCGCTCCTGGTTACGTGCAGGTTTTACGGCCTTCTTGCTGAGGCCGTTTATGGTTTGTCACAAATTTCAGAGTTATACCCGGAATTTTCTCCGTATCTGGACGTCATAATCAACTGCCACGCACGCCGTGGCAAAGAATAAAAAGGATTAAGGAAAGAAGATGAAAAAACGCGTACTCGTTATTGCCGCTCTGGTGAGCGGTGCACTGGCTGTTTCTGGCTGCACAACCAACCCTTACACCGGTGAGCGCGAAGCGGGTAAATCCGGCATCGGCGCAGGTATCGGCTCACTGGTAGGTGCAGGCGTTGGGGCACTCTCCTCCTCCAAGAAAGACCGCGGTAAAGGCGCGCTGATTGGCGCAGCGGCGGGGGCAGCACTGGGCGGCGGCGTCGGTTATTACATGGATGTGCAGGAAGCAAAACTGCGTGACAAAATGAAGGGAACCGGCGTAAGCGTGACGCGCAGCGGCGATAACATCATTCTGAACATGCCGAACAACGTGACCTTTGACAGCAGCAGCGCAACGCTGAAACCAGCGGGTGCGAACACGCTGACCGGCGTGGCGATGGTGCTGAAAGAGTACAACAAGACCGCCGTGAACGTGATTGGCTACACCGACAGCACCGGCAGCCAGGATCTGAACATGCGTCTGTCACAGCAGCGCGCGGATTCCGTTGCCAGCTCGCTGATCGCCCAGGGTGTGGAAGCGAACCGCATCCGCACCAGCGGCATGGGCCCTGCCAACCCTATCGCCAGCAACAGCACGGCGGAAGGTAAAGCGCAGAACCGTCGCGTAGAGATTACGTTGAGTCCAATTCAGTAATCGCATTTCTCCCTCTCCCGTGGGAGAGGGTTGGGGTGAGCAGCTGTGTTTAAAGTCAACATCTGACGACTAAGCTGCCGCCCATTTTTTATTGTCCCGCACCATCGCATTCAGGATTGTTACCAGCTTTCTGACGCAGGCTGTCATCGCCACTTTAAAGGCTTTTCCCTTGCTTCTCAGTTTCTCAAAAAAAGCCTGTATGGTTGGGTTATAACGCACCGCTGACATTGCCGCCATGTACAGCGCTGCACGCACCGCACTTCGTCCTCCCCAGATACATCGTTTTCCTTTCATCTTTCCGCTGTCATGGGCATAAGGACACACGCCTACCAGTGCGCTGATTTTACATCTGTTAAGTTGTCCCAGCTCCGGCAGCATCGACAGCAGAACCGCCAGCGTTGTCCGTCCTATACCCTTGACTTCTTCCAGCAGCTTCACTTTCTCCTGCCATAGCGGCATCACTTTTATCTGCTGGTCGATGTCGTCATCCGTGTCCTTTATCTCTGCATTAAGCCAGTCAATATGCCGTTTGATGCCCGTCCGGATAAGCTCATCAGTGCAGGAGCCGTAGCGGTTCTGCTCCATGGTTCTGTTGTCCACCAGCTGACGGCGGCGGGATACCATCATGGCCAGACGCTGTGTCTGTTCGTCCGGAGCGGGTCTGACATCCGGTGTCATTCTGCGGCCAAACTCGCAGATGATGCGGGCATCGTTCGGGTCTGTCTTGAACAGCGTCCCGAGAGCCCGTGCGAAGTGTTTGACCTGAGCAGGGTTAACGACGGCGACAGGCAGCCCGGCAAGTTCAAGTGTGGCAGCAAGAAGGTTGTGGTAGCGCCCGGTGGCTTCCATCACGATGCGTGCAACGGCACGGGATGAAAGGGCGTCGAGGAGTAGCTGATGGCCCTGAGGGGTATTGTCCAGATGAAGGAAAATCCCGTCAGGACTGATAAATACATCAAAGGTCTCTTTGGCGATATCGATGCCAACGGTGGTATGTTCAGTCATGTTCGAGTCTCCCGGCCTTGTAATATACGGGCTGGCACAGGCCGCCCGGGCAGCTGTTCGGGTTAACAGGAAAACTGAAGCCACGCCAGGAGCTCACCCGCGGGCTTGGAAACCCAGAGGGCTAACGGGCTGTGGCATCAGGTCAAACTCAGTGACAGTTTACCCGTCTGTTGACGGGTAACTGAAGTGACTTTAAACATACAAGGGCACCAGACCGCACCCCAGGTAAGCGCTGCGCCACCGGGCAAATTACTTGATTCGTCCGATTTTCCCGTTAAGGTATTCTCACTAAATTCAGGGAAATCAGCGATGAGCAAACCAGCCCGGGCCACCATCAGCGACGTGGCGAAAGCCGCCAGAACCGGTAAAACCAGCATTTCGCGCTACCTTAACGGCGAGAAACATCTATTGTCCGATGCATTGCTGGCGCGTATTGAACAGGCTATTGCCGATCTCGACTACCGCCCCAGCCTGATGGCCCGCGGGCTCAAACGTGGCCGCACCCGCCTTATCGGACTTATCATCGCGGATATCACTAACCCCTACTCTGTAAACGTGCTCAGCGGTATCGAAGCCGCCTGCCGCGAAAAAGGTTTTACGCCTCTGGTCTGTAATACCAACAACGAGGTCGACCAGGAGTTGCACTATCTCGATCTGCTGCGCAGCTATCAGGTGGAAGGGATTGTGGTCAACGCGGTGGGCATGCGTGAAGAGGGGCTGAACCGTCTGCAGCAATCCTCCCTGCCCATGGTCCTCATCGACCGTAAAATCCCGGAATTTGCCTGCGATGTGGTCGGGCTGGATAACACCCAGGCTGCCACGACCGCGACCGAGCATCTGATTGAACAAGGTTTCGAGGCGATTCTCTTTCTGAGCGAACCGCTGGGCATGGTAAATACCCGACGCGATCGGCTGGCTGCATTTCGTGCCACGCTGGCGCGTTATCCTGGCGTGATCGCCGAAAATGCCGAAACGCCGCTTCACGAAGCCGATCAGCTCGACAATACCCTACGCCAGTTCCACACGCGCCATCGCGGGATGCGCAAAGCCGTTATCTCCGCCAACGGGGCACTAACCCTGCAGGTTGCCCGCTCACTCAAGCGTATTGGCCTGCACTGGGGCAGCGATATCGGTCTGCTGGGGTTTGATGAACTGGAGTGGGCGGAGCTGGCTGGCGTCGGCATTACCACCCTCAAACAGCCCACCTGGCAGATTGGCTATGCTGCTGTAGAACAAGTGGTTCGTCGTATTGAAGGCACCAGTGAGGCCGTACGCGAGCAGGTCTTCTCCGGCGAGCTGATCGTCCGCGGCTCCACCGCACGTTAATTTCCCCTTGTGATAGCGATCATAAATTCGACATCCTGAGCTTTTCTTTGGAACCGGTTCCATCTAGCGTAATAGTATTGATATGTTGCGATGGAGTCCGAAGATGGGCAGGAAAATCATGGTGGTCACCGCCGCGTATGGCGCGGAGCAGGTGCGACAGGCGGGCGGTCAGCGGGCGATGCTTCCCGTTATTGCGGGTGCAGGCGCCGACGGCGTGGAGATCCGCCGCGAGCTGTTCAATAGCGAAGAGTTACTGGCGCTGCCTGCGCTCGGTGAGTCCATTGAGCTTCTGGGCCTGCTGGCGTGTTACTCAGCACCTGCCGCCCTGTTTATGCCCGATGGCACCCTCAACCCGGACCTGCCGCGGTATCTCTCAGAAGCCAGCACCCTGAACGCGCTGTGGCTGAAGGTTTCCCTGGGCCATTTTAGCGACACGCAGCCTCTCGATGCCTTACGTACTCTGCTCAATACCAGCGGTATAGCGCTGGTTGTGGAAAACGATCAGACCGACTGCGGCCAGCTTGCACCGATGCAACGCTTTCAGGCCGCCTGTCGCGAAAGGGCGCTTCCCGTCACGCTGACTTTTGACATGGGCAATTGGCTGTGGGTCGGTGACTCCCCGGAAGAGGCCGCGCGTCATCTGGCGCCTGCCGTGAGCTATATCCACGTTAAAGCCGCCGTTCCGCATAAAGATAACTTTCGCGCCGTCGCGCCGGACGGTGCCGATTCCCGCTGGCTGGATCTGCTTGGCCAGCTGCCTGCCGATGCCCCGCGCGGTATCGAGTTCCCGCTGGAAGGGGTGGATTTAACCGCCGTTACCCGCCATTACGTCAACCTGCTGCGCGAGGAGTAAATCATGCACAAGACGCTGGATGTCATCACGATTGGCGAAGCCATGGCAATGTTTGTCGCCACCGAAACGGGCGAGCTGAGCGCGGTAGAGCACTTTATCAAACGCGTGGCGGGCGCAGAGCTGAACGTCGCAACCGGCCTGGCGCGTCTGGGCCTGAACGTCGGCTGGGTCAGCCGCGTGGGCGATGACAGCTTTGGCCACTTCGTTCTCGATTCGCTGAAAAAAGAGGGGATTGATGCCGCAGGCGTTACGCTCGACGGACGCTTCCCCACCGGCTTTCAGCTTAAGTCTAAAGTTGAAAATGGAACCGATCCCATCGTGGAGTATTTCCGTAAAGGGTCGGCCGCCAGCCATCTCTCCGTAGAAGATTACCACGCCGATTATTTTGCCTCCGCGCGCCATTTGCACCTGAGCGGCGTGGCGGCGGCGCTCTCTGCCAGCTCGTATTCGCTGCTGGATCATGCGGCAACGACCATGAAGTCGCTGGGCAAAACGATCTCTTTCGATCCAAATTTGCGCCCGGTGCTGTGGAAAAGCGAAGCGGAAATGATCGAGAAGCTTAACCGGCTGGCATTCAGGGCGGACTGGGTTCTGCCGGGCCTGAAAGAAGGGATGATCCTGACCGGCGAAAATACACTGGAAGGCATTGCTGACTTCTACCTGAATAAAGGGGTAAAAGCGGTGGTGCTGAAAACCGGTGCCGATGGCGCATGGTTTAAAACAGCCGAAGGCGAGCAAGGCGCGGTCGCGGCGGTGAAGGTCGAGAACGTCGTCGACACCGTCGGCGCGGGCGATGGCTTTGCCGTGGGCGTCATTAGCGCGCTGCTGGAAGGCAAACCGCTGCAGCAGGCGGTTGCACGAGGCAACAAGATTGGCTCACTGGCCATTCAGGTGCAGGGCGACAGCGAAGGATTACCGACACGAGCACAGCTCGGCATGTAAATTCCCTCTCCCCGTGGGAGAGGGCCAGGGTGAGGGCAACAGGCCGCACCCAATAATTAAACCACCGTGTACCCTACAGGCAACGGCGGTAACAACCTCAACAACAGAGGCAAGCCTATGAACAGTTCGACCAATGCAGTAAAACGCTGGTGGTACATCATGCCAATCGTGTTTATCACGTACAGCCTGGCGTACCTTGATCGTGCCAACTTCAGTTTCGCATCCGCGGCGGGGATCACCGAAGACCTCGGGATCACTAAGGGCGTCTCATCCCTGTTGGGCGCCCTCTTCTTCCTGGGGTATTTCTTCTTCCAGATCCCCGGTGCTATTTACGCCGAACGCCGCAGCGTGCGTAAGCTGATCTTCATCTGTCTGATCCTGTGGGGCGCCTGTGCGTCACTTACCGGCGTGGTGAACAATATTCCTGCCCTGGCCGCCATTCGCTTTATCCTTGGCGTCGTTGAGGCGGCGGTCATGCCCGCGATGCTGATTTACATCAGCAACTGGTTTACCAAATCTGAACGCTCACGCGCGAATACTTTCCTGATCCTCGGTAACCCGGTCACCGTACTGTGGATGTCGGTGGTCTCCGGCTACCTGATCCAGTCCTTCGGCTGGCGCGAGATGTTCATCATCGAAGGGGTTCCGGCAGTGATTTGGGCCTTCTGCTGGTGGGTGCTGGTGAAAGATAAACCTGCCCAGGCGAAATGGCTTTCCGAAGATGAAAAAGCGGCGCTCCAGGCGCAGCTGGATAAAGAGCAGCAGGGTCTGAAGGCGGTACGTAACTACGGTGAAGCCTTCCGCTCCCGTAACGTGATCCTGCTCTGCGCGCAGTATTTTACCTGGAGTATCGGCGTGTACGGTTTTGTGCTGTGGCTGCCGTCGATCATCCGCAGCGGCGGTGAGAATCTCGGCATGGTTGAAGTGGGCTGGCTCTCGTCCGTACCGTATCTGGCTGCGACCATCGCCATGATCGTCGCCTCCTGGGCGTCGGATAAGCTGCAAAACCGTAAGGTGTTCGTCTGGCCGCTGCTGCTGATTGCTGCTTTTGCCTTCATCGGCTCCTGGGCCGTGGGCGCGAATCACTTCTGGGCCTCTTATACCCTGTTGGTCATTGCCGGTGCCGCCATGTACGCCCCGTACGGTCCATTCTTTGCCATCATCCCGGAGATGCTGCCGCGTAACGTGGCGGGCGGTGCCATGGCATTAATTAACAGCATGGGCGCGCTGGGTTCGTTCTGCGGCTCCTGGTTTGTTGGTTACCTGAACGGAGCCACCGGCAGCCCATCCGCATCGTACATCTTTATGGGGGTGGCGCTTTTTGCCTCCGTGTGGCTTACTCTGATTGTTAAGCCTGCTAATAATCAACAGCACCCCGTCGGCGCACGCCACGCCTGAATCCTTAAAAATCAACGGAGATTAGCATGAAGCCGTCCGTCATTTTGTATAAAGCACTGCCGGAAGATCTGCAGAAACGCCTTGAAGAGCACTTCACCGTCACGCAGGTGAAAAACCTGAGTCCGGAGACCGTGGCACAGCATGCCGATGCGTTCGCCAGCGCCGAAGGCCTGCTGGGTTCAAGCGAGAAAGTGGACATCGCCCTGCTGGAGAAAATGCCGAAGCTTCGTGCTACTTCAACTGTTTCAGTAGGTTATGACAACTTCGACGTGGATGCCCTGAGCGCCCGCAAAATCCTGCTGATGCACACGCCGCATGCCCTGACGGAAACCGTGGCCGACACGCTGATGGCGCTGGTGCTCAGCACCGCCCGTCGCGTGGTTGAAGTGGCCGAGCGCGTTAAAGCAGGCGAATGGACAAAAAGCATTGGCCCGGACTGGTTCGGCGTGGATGTTCACGGCAAAACGCTGGGCATCGTGGGTATGGGACGTATCGGGCTGGCGCTGGCACAGCGCGCGCATTTTGGTTTCAACATGCCGATACTGTACAACGCGCGCCGTCACCACGGTGAAGCGGAAGAACGTTTTAACGCGCGTTACTGTGAGCTGGATACGCTGTTGCAGGAAGCCGATTTTGTCTGCCTGATCCTGCCGTTGACGGATGAAACACGTCACCTGATTGGCAAATCCGCATTTGAAAAAATGAAGAAATCCGCCATTTTCATCAACGCGGGTCGTGGCCCGGTGGTGGATGAGCAGGCGCTCATTGAAGCCCTTCAAAATGGCGAGATCCACGCCGCCGGTCTGGACGTGTTTGAGCAGGAGCCACTGCCGGTGGATTCTCCACTGCTGAAAATGCCAAACGTCGTCGCCCTACCCCACATCGGCTCTGCCACTCACGAGACGCGCTACAACATGGCGGCTACCGCAGTGGACAACCTGATTGCCGCGCTGGGTGGAAAAGTGGATAAAAACTGCGTTAACCCGCAGATCCAACAGTAGAAACGAAAAAACCCGCCAGAAGGCGGGTTTTTGAATTTTGTGCTACTGGGTTGGAAGCTTACAGGCTTACAACGTTACCAGCTGCTGGGCCTTTAGCGCCGCTTTCGATGGTGAAGGACACTTTCTGACCTTCGTCCAGAGATTTGTAGCCATCGTTCTGGATAGCAGAGAAGTGTACGAACACGTCTTTTGAGCCATCGTCAGGAGTGATGAAGCCGAAACCTTTATCAGCGTTGAACCATTTTACCAGACCAGTCATTTTAGCAGACATAGAATTACCTTAATTAACAAATATATTGTGCCTTCCGGCTTGATGGATTGCGTTACAGATTTTTAAGCGATGAAGGAAGGGTCACAACGAAGGGTATCTATGGATAACAATCTGGACTGCTTTACTAAACTGCTTTAGGTCTGTGTAACAAACCGACGGGAATAGTTATACCGATGTGGTAGAGGAATGACAAGCGTTATTTTCGCAATGCATAAAAAAACCCCGCCTGACGCGGGGTTTTTCCGGTTTATTCTGTGGCCGTGACGGCGGCACTCCAGGCCTGGCTAAAGGCCTGATGCTGGGAGGCCAGTGGCCCAATCAGCGTATTGTACTGACTTGCCTGCTGCGAAGTCGGGAACTGGATGCCGTTGGCAACAAAGCTCACCTGAGTGTCCTGCTGGGCGATAAAGTCACCCACCTGAACCAGCTGCTGCGTAAAGATTTGCGCGGCCGGAATCAGCGGTTGCAGTGCTTCAGACGGTTTGGTCACCACTTTCTCATACACTTTGTCAAAGACCGGTTTGAGATCGTCGCCCTGCTTAAGCGCAGAACGTGACGCATCAGCCTGCATTTTTGCATTCTGTAGCTGCTGGCTCAGCACGCCAAGCGCCCCGTTGGACTGGCGCAGCGGTTCACGCTGAGTCACATAATCCTGTGGAACGCGGATGGCGTTTACGCTATCCACGACCGGGCGGATACCGGAATCCATCGCCTGGCTCACCTGCTGTGAATACCCATAAAGAATGGCGTAATCAGACACAAAGGGACCAAACTGTTTTTTCTGATCCGCAGTCAGCGTCGGTAACCGCTCGCCGCTGCGCATCACTGTATTCTGCAGAAAATCGATAAACGCTTTGCGCTGATCGCCTTCTTTATCAAAACACCCACTCAGGCTAACAACCATCAACAACGCCGCAATAGGCGCAAACCAGCGAGAGCAGGACTTTCCTGTCGCCATTTTATTACTCCTTTCACCCAAAAAAGCGCACACCGGCACACGCGTGCCCGACGGCTTACAAGGATAGTCCAGGTCAGCCTTGCAAGATACTCTTTTCATGTAAAACGCCTATTGCCGATTTATTTCTTATCATTTACAAAAAAATACCTGACGGGCCCTCCTTATGGTTAATCAGGTAATTAGCATAACTATCCATATAGCTGAATCGGATAAAGCGATCGTTACCGCACGATTAATCACACCCGTGACGATCCTGGGTTTGTATTAGGGACTATTCTTAATTGGCTCTCTGATGTTCTTGATCACGATGTGAGATTTAAGAGGAGTTCTCAATGGAATATAAAGATCCTGAGTTTGAGCTGCTGAGCAGTCTGGAACAGATCATTTTTAAAGATGTACCGCAGACGATTACCCTGCAACAAAAAGCCAATCCCTTTACAGAATATGAGCAATTGCGCAAAGGGACAGGTCTGAAGACAGAAGAATTCGCCAGAGCGATGGGTGTCAGCGTAGCGATGGTGCTGGAGTGGGAGTCAAAACGTGAGAGACCCACGCCAACCGAGTTAAAGCTGATGCGCCTGATTCAGGCCAACCCTGCACTCAGCAAACAGATAGCGTAGTGACGTTTGAACGCCCCCGCCTTCGCGGGGGCTTGTGTTTAAAGGCTTTCGCAACGCCAGCCCGCCTCTTCCCAGATCATCTCGTGCGACAACGTTAACCCTTGTAAAAAAGCGTCATCGTGAGACACCACCAGCAGAGCTCCCGGAAAACCGGCCAATGCCGCTTCAATGGCCTGAACCGAGGCCAGATCCAGATGGTTGGTCGGTTCATCCAGCAACAGGAGCTGCGTGGCCTCAGCACGCCATAATACGCATGCCAGTGCCGCCTTAAGACGCTCACCGCCGCTCAGATCCGCCAGCGGGAGCGCGACTTTATCGGCCCCCAACTGAAGCTGCGCTAAACGGGTTCGTAATACCCCCTCTTCAAGGGGCGTATTGCCCAGGTTGAGGTGGGTCATGACCGACTGCGAGAGATCGAGCCGGGACAGATGTTGGTCGAGATAAGCGCAGCTGACGGAAACGTTGCAGGTCCCTGAACGCGGGCTGATTTCGCCGAGAATCGCTTTTAACAGCGTCGACTTCCCGCAGCCGTTTGGTCCTTTTAACACCACGCGCATCGGACCATCCATCCGCCAGTTGAGTGGGGGAACGGGCACATGCGGCAGCACCAGATTTTCCATCACCAGCACCTGTTTTCCTTCCGGAATCTGACTCCCCGGCAGGGTAAACATCACCGGGTTATCGTCTTCAACCCGCTCACGCGCCTTGTTTACGGCAGCGTTCAGGGCATCATTTTGCTCGTTATGCTGCTTTTTCCAGCTGCCAATACGTTCCTTTGCCGCGCCTTTATATTTGACACGTTCGAACGATGCGATATTGAGGGTATCGACGGTGCGTAATGTTTTTGCCGACCGCCGCTGGCTGTCGTCATGCTCTTTCTGCATGCGCGCGCGGGTACGTTTGCGCGCCGTCGCCGCGTGCTCCAGCGCCGCGCGGGCAGCCTGTTGCTCAGCATCGCGCTGGGTTTGATAATCCGCATAATTCCCGCCATAGCTGCGAAGACCAGCGCCACTCAGTTCAAGAATACGCGGCACCTGCGCCAGCAGCTCACGGTCATGGGAGGCCACCAGTACACCGCCCTGATAACGGGCAAGCTGGTCGTAGAACCATGTCCGGCCTTGCCGGTCCAGGTGGTTAGTGGGTTCGTCCAGCAGCAGATAATCCGCTTGCGCCGTAAACGCCCCGCACAGCAACGCGCGGACACGCTCGCCACCGCTGAGTTCAGCGGCAGGCTTATCAGGCTCAAACGGCGGCAGTGTCGCCCGGGCAAACGCCTCTCTCAGGCGCTCTGCTAAATCCCAGAAGCCATCAAGCGTTTCCAGATCGTCAGGCTGATACTCTCCGCTGTCGACACGCGCTCGCGCCGCGAAGATGGCCTCGTACCCGAGCAATTCAGCCAGCGTCGTGTGTGGCAAAATATCCTGCTGCTGCGCCACATAAACCTGTGTTCCGGTTCGTTCGATATGCCCGTTTGCGGGTTCATCAAGCCCCGCCAGCAGGCGCAGCAGACGTGTTTTCCCACTGCCGTTGCGGCCCACCAGCGCGCACAGAGACGGCTCCAGAGAAAGATTCAGCGGACCAAAAAGGATATCCCCCGTCGCAAACTGACAGGTGACCTGATGCAAAATAAAAGAAGGGGACTGCGCAAAATGAGCCATAAGCACTCCTGAATGAAATCAAAACATCCCCTGCCGACGCGGTGGCGTTTAGCAAGGATCGAAATTCATCAGTCGTGTTTGTTCATTTTTGGGGGGCACTCCAGCGCGAGAAATTTAACGAGGGTAAGGATAACGGTAATGTGTTGAAGGTTTCAAGGTTAAATTTTGGGCGACTTATACTCCCTCAGCCCTTTGGGAAGGACTACTTTGCCGATACCCTGAAGGCGCCGCGCTTATCCGGCCTACAAAAGCCCCATAAAAAAACCCGCCGAAGCGGGTTTTCAAACTGCTGGCAAAGTGCATTTTGTCAGTTTCCCCCGGCGGCGCTACGCTTGGGCCTACAATGAAACGTGCAACCCGTTACACAATGTAGGCCGGGTAAGCGTAGCGCCACCCGGCAAGAAAGACGGCTCATATGTTTATGACAGCGGGCACATTACTGCAGCAGCGAAATATCCGCCACGCGCAGGAACAACTCGCGCAGTTTTTCGAGCATAGAGAGACGGTTGATACGCAGGTCTTTATCTTCTACGTTCACCATCACTTTCTCGAAGAAGGCGTCGATCACGTCACGCAGTTCCGCCAGCTCCACCAGCGCTTCCTGGTAGCGGCCTTCCGCGAAGTACGGTTCGAGCTTGTCGCGCAGCACCACAACCTGCATCGCCAGAGCAATTTCTTCCGGCTCTTTCAGGGTTGCGGCGTTCACGCGTTCGTTCAGCGTTTCGTCGGATTTCGCCAGAATGTTGGAGACACGCTTGTTAGCCGCAGCCAGCGCAGATGACGCTTCCAGCGTACGGAAGTGGGAAACCGCCTTCATACGCGCATCGAAATCAGCCGGACGGGTCGGACGACGCGCCAGCACCGCCTGAATGGTGTCAACGGTGTAACCTTCGTCCTGATACCAGGCGCGGAAACGACCGAGCATAAAGTCGATAACGTCGTCCACCACGTTCGCGTTGGTCAGCTTGTCGCCGTACAGACGCACCGCTTCTTCGGTCAGTGTCTGCAGATCCAGGTTCAGGTTCTTCTCAACGATGATGCGCAGCACGCCCAGCGCAGCACGACGCAGCGCAAACGGGTCTTTGTCCCCTTTTGGATGCTGGCCGATACCGAAGATACCCGCCAGGGTGTCCATCTTGTCGGCAATCGCCACGGCGCAGGCGACCGGGTTAGACGGCAGTTCGTCACCCGCAAAGCGCGGCTGATACTGCTCGTTCAGTGCCACAGCCACGTCTTCCGCTTCGCCATCGTGACGCGCGTAGTGCATGCCCATCACGCCCTGGGTGTCGGTAAATTCGAACACCATGTTGGTCATCAGGTCGCACTTGGAGAGCAGGCCCGCACGGGTCGCATGGTTGACGTCGGCACCAATTTCGCGGGCGATCCAGCCGGACAGCTCCGCAATACGGTCGGTCTTGTCGCGCAGCGTACCCAGCTGCTGCTGGAACAGCACGGTCTGCAGACGCGGCAGGTTATCTTCCAGACGCTTTTTACGGTCGGTATTGAAGAAGAACTCGGCATCCGCCAGACGCGGACGCACCACTTTCTCGTTACCGGAGATAATCTGGATCGGATCTTTCGATTCGATGTTGGCGACAAAGATGAAGTTTGGCAGCAGCTTGCCGTCGTTGGCGTATACCGGGAAGTACTTCTGGTCACCCTTCATGGTGTACACCAGCGCTTCTGCCGGAACGGCCAGGAATTTCTCTTCGAACTTCGCGGTCAGCACCACCGGCCATTCAACCAGAGAGGTCACTTCTTCCAGCAGGCTGTCGCTCAGATCGGCATTACCACCAATCTTGCGCGCCGCCTCTTCCGCGTCCGCTTTGATTTTGGCTTTACGCTGTTCGTAGTCAGCAATGACCTTACCGCGCTCCAGCAGGATTTGCGGATACTGGTCGGCATTGTCGATGGTGAACTCCGGCTCACCCATAAAGCGGTGGCCGCGGATCACGCGATCGGACGCCACGCCCAGAATGGTGGCAGGAATAACGGTGTCGCCCAGCAGCAGGGTCACGGTATGCACCGGACGCACGAAGTGGACGTCAGACGCGCCCCAGCGCATCAGTTTAGGAATCGGCAATTTCGCCAGCGACGTGGCAATCATGTCCGGCAGCAGCGCTTCTGCGCTCTCGCCTTTCACATGCGCACGATACAGCAGCCACTCGCCTTTGTCGGTGGTCAGACGCTCGGCCTGGTCAACGGTGATGCCGCAACCGCGCGCCCAGCCTTCAGCCGCTTTGCTCGGCTTGCCTTCCGCGTCGAACGCCTGGGCAATAGCCGGGCCACGTTTTTCGACTTCACGATCCGGCTGAGACGCCGCCAGATTTGCCACTTTCAGCGCCAGACGACGCGGCGCAGCAAACCACTCAATTTTACCGTGCGCCAGGCCAGCGTTATCCAGCTCAGCAGTCACGTTCGCAGCAAAAGATTCAGCCAGGCTGCGCAGGGCTTTTGGTGGCAGCTCTTCGGTGCCGATTTCCACCAGGAAAGTTTTCTCAGACATGGCCGCCTCTTATTTGTTTCGGTTGCACATCGGGAAGCCAAGGGCTTCACGGGACGCGTAGTACGCTTCAGCAACGGCTTTGGTCAGGGTACGAATACGCAGAATGTAGCGCTGACGTTCAGTCACGGAGATGGCTTTGCGGGCGTCCAGCAGGTTGAAGCTGTGGGCGGCCTTCAGAATACGCTCGTAAGCAGGCAGCGGCAGCGGAGTCTCCAGCGCCAGCAGCTGCTGCGCTTCTTTCTCGTACTGCTCGAAGCAGGTGAACAGGAAGTCCACGTCCGCGTATTCGAAGTTATAGGTGGATTGCTCCACTTCGTTCTGATGGAACACGTCGCCGTAGGTGGTTTTACCCAGCGGGCCGTCGCTCCAGACCAGGTCGTAAACGCTGTCTACGCCCTGAATGTACATCGCCAGACGTTCCAGACCGTAGGTGATTTCACCCGTGATCGGCTTACATTCCAGACCGCCAACCTGCTGGAAGTAAGTGAACTGGGTCACTTCCATGCCGTTCAGCCACACTTCCCAACCCAGACCCCAGGCACCCAGCGTTGGGTTTTCCCAGTTATCTTCCACGAAACGGATATCGTGAATGGTTGGATCCATACCCAGCTCTTTCAGCGACCCGAGGTACAGTTCCTGAATATTGTCGGGCGATGGCTTAATCACCACCTGGAACTGATAGTAATGCTGCAGACGGTTCGGGTTCTCACCGTAACGACCATCGGTCGGACGACGGGAAGGCTGCACATACGCGGTCGCCATTGGCTCTGGTCCCAACGCGCGCAGGCTGGTCATCGGGTGTGAAGTGCCGGCGCCGACTTCCATGTCCAAAGGTTGAACAATGGTGCAGCCCTGACGAGCCCAGTAATCCTGTAAGGTCAGGATCAGGCCCTGGAAGGTCTTGGTATCAAACTTTTGCATAGTATTTCGTGCTGGATACGTGTGGTTTTAAATGGAAGGGACCAGTATACCCGCTGGCTGCAAGATATACAGTACGAAACGGGGTTGTTTAGGGAAAATTGGGAAATAAGCCTTCAGGCCAGAACGCGGGCGGCCTCTGGCTGTTGATTATGCGAGCAGGCTAGCGCATGGAGAGGTGTAAAAACTGGCCGTCTGCATCAAACGAGCAGACAAAGCCCTCTTTACGCGACGTATGGCCCCGCAGCTCATAGCTTCCCTGAAAGCGCTCAAATCCGGTGACATCAATCTTCTGAACGGCCGAGTTATAGCGGCGTGCAGCCTGATCTTTACAGATTGCCTCCATGTTCAGTGAACGTTCCGGGCTCATTTTGCCCTGCTGTGCTTTTTGCACAGGTGCTTCTTGTGGCGTACTGCAACCTGCCAGCATGAGCAGCAGAAAGAGTGACGCCACTCGCTTCATCATCATTTTTATTACCGTCCTGGTCAGTGGCTGTTATTTTTAGTATCAAAGCTTTTATAGATTAAGGTTCGCCATTCTGCGAATCTCGCGGTCTTCCGGCAAGCCTGCTGATAAAACTCAGAATTTTCCAAACGAAGACTTTTGGACAATGGCAGTCACACTCCATTTACAGGGAACACGAGGAACTGATGGCGTCAAAAATTAACTGGATTGATAACCTGCGAGGAATAGCGTGTCTGATGGTGGTCATGATCCACACTACGACCTGGTATGTCACGAATGCGCACAGCATCAGCTCTGTTAACTGGGACATTGCCAACATTCTCAACTCTGCGTCTCGCGTCAGCGTTCCGCTGTTTTTTATGATTTCCGGCTTTCTCTTTTTTGGCGAACGTAGCGCGCAACCGAGGCACTTCACCCGCATCGCGGCCTGTCTGGGGTTTTACAGCGCCGTTGCCTTGCTCTATATCACCCTGTTCACCTCAATTAACGCCGGGCTATCACTCAAATATTTGCTGCAAAAACCAGTGTTCTATCACCTGTGGTTTTTCTTCGCCATTATCGTTATCTATCTTGTCTCTCCTCTTATTCAGGTGAAAAACGTCAGCGGGAAAATGCTGCTGGCCCTGATGGTGGTGATTGGCCTCATCGCCAACCCGAATACGGTCTCGCAGAAAATCGACGGATTTGAATGGTTGCCGGTCAATCTCTATATCAACGGCGATACCTTCTATTACGTGCTTTACGGCATGCTGGGGCGCGCCATCGGGATGATGGAGACGCAAAAACGTAGTCTGAACTGGCTTTGTGCGTCGCTGTTTATCGCAGGCGTGGCGGTGATATCGCGCGGGACGCTGCACGAATTGCAGTGGCGCGGTAATTTTGCCGATACCTGGTACCTGTATTGCGGACCGATGGTGTTTCTCTGTGCCGTCTCGCTGCTTACGCTCGTTAAAAACACGCTCAACGCGCGGCCACTCCCGGTCCTGAGCGTGATTTCGCGGCACTCGCTCGGAATTTATGGTTTTCACGCGCTGGTTATCCACGCCCTGCGAACAAGAGGTGTGGAGCTAAAGAGCTGGCCGGTGCTGGATATCATCTGGATTTTTGCCGCCACGCTGGTCATCAGCCTGCTGCTGTCGATGCTGCTGCAAAGAATCGATACGCGTAGGTTTGTAAGTTAACCAGATGGACGGGGAGTGGTAGGCCGGGTCAGCGCAGCGCCACCCGGCGGATGTTTACGACATCAGCGGCAGCAGCTGCTGATAGATTTTGCGGAACACGTCGCGCCTCTGCGCATAGCGGGCATGGCGTGCTGCGTCAGGCAAGTGCGCCTGTTCAAGCGGAAGCTGCGGTAACAATTGTGAAAGCGGTTTTTCGGGGTTCATGGCTATCTGTGCCAGCCGTGCGGCGCCGAGTGCGGGCCCGACATCGCCACCAGTGCGGAAATCCAGCTGCAATCCGCTGATGTCAGCCAGCATCTGTCGCCAGTAAGGGCTCCGCGCGCCGCCGCCAATCAGGGTGACGCTCGACGGTTTCAGGCCGCAATCATGCACCACGTCCATGCCGTCGGCCAGCGCATAGCCCACACCCTCCAGAACCGCACGCGCCAGCTCAGCCGGGCCATGCTGATGAGTTAAACCAAAGAACACCCCTTTCGCTTCCGGGTTGTTGTGCGGCGTTCGCTCACCGGAAAGATACGGTAAAAACCAGATCGTACCCGCGGTGTCATCCGCCTGCTGCGCGGCGGAGATGAGCGCCGGAACATCGGCCATGCCGGTGAGTCTTGCCGCCCAGTCCAGGCAAGATGCGGCACTGAGCATCACTGACATCAAATGCCATTTCCCCGGAAGGGCATGGCAGAAACTGTGCACTGCGCTTTCAGGGTTGCTGCGATACCCGTCGCTAACGGCAAAATAGACACCGGACGTTCCCAGCGACAGCATCGCCTGCCCTGCCTCCACCATGCCGACACCGACGGCCCCCGCCGCATTGTCACCGCCTCCGGCCACCACCGGTACGGCTGGCATATTCCAGCGTTCAGCAACGGCTGGCTGCAGCGTGCCTGTCACCTCGCTACCTTCGAACAGCGCGGGCATATGGGCGCGGGTCAGATGGCAGGCATCCAGCATCGCCTCGCTCCAGTCACGTTTCGCCACGTCGAGCCACATCGTGCCCGCCGCGTCAGACATGTCGCTGGCGAAATCACCCGTAATGCGAAAACGCAAATAATCTTTCGGCAGCAGGACTTTCGCCACCTGCCGGAAAATCTCAGGTTCATGACGCTGTACCCACAGAAGTTTCGGTGCGGTAAAACCGGGCATCATCAGGTTGCCGGTGATCTGGCGGGAGGTGGGTACACGTTCCTCAAGAAGCGCACACTCTTCTGCACAGCGGCCATCGTTCCAGAGGATCGCAGGACGCAACACGCGATGCTGGCTATCAAGCAGCGTTGCGCCGTGCATTTGCCCGGCAATCCCCAGCGCTTTGACGTCACGCAGAGGGTGTTTCTCGCCTAGCGCCTTGATGGCACGGTCCGTTGCCTGCCACCACTGCTCCGGGTCCTGTTCCGACCACAGCGGATGCGGACGTGAAACCTGCAGCGTTTCCGTCTGCGTGGCTAACACATCGCCCTGCTCGCTTAACAGGATGGCTTTCACACCCGACGTGCCAAGATCGATCCCGATATACATTACGGTGACTCCTTTAACAGAAATGCCCGGTGGCGCTAACGCTTACCGGGCCTACGTGCTGTTATTTATCGAACAGGTAGTGGTTGACCAGGTTTTCCAGCAGTTCCTGGTGCCCGCTCTGGTGCTGCGGCGCCAGCTGCTGCTGTTCAGCGTACTTCGCGATCTCCGCAAGTGATAACTGGCCTTTCAAAATTTGCTGACCCAGCTCACTGTTCCAGCCGCTGTAGCGCTTCGCAACACGCTTATCCAGCTCACCGTCTTCAATCATGCGTGCGGCGACTTTCAGCGCCAGCGCCATGGTGTCCATCGCGCCAATGTGGCCGTAGAACAGATCGTATTTGTCGGTGCTCTGACGACGTACTTTGGCGTCAAAGTTCAGTCCGCCGGTAGTGAAACCACCCGCTTTAATGATTTCGTACATCACCAGCGCATTCTCTTCCACGCTGTTCGGGAACTGGTCTGTATCCCAGCCCAGCTGTGCATCGCCGCGGTTAGCATCGACAGAGCCAAAGATGCCCAGTGCAATCGCAGACGCAATCTCGTGATGGAAAGAGTGGCCCGCCAGCGTGGCGTGGTTGGCTTCAATGTTAACTTTAATCTCTTTTTCCAGACCGAACTGTTTCAGGAAGCCATAAACCGTCGCCACGTCGTAGTCATACTGGTGCTTGGTCGGTTCCTGCGGTTTCGGCTCAATCAGCAGCGTGCCACGGAAGCCGATTTTGTGCTTATGATCGACAACCATCTGCATAAAGCGGCCAATCTGCTCGCGCTCCTGGCGCAGATCGGTGTTGAGCAGGGTTTCGTAGCCTTCACGGCCGCCCCACAGGACATAGTTTTCGCCGCCCAACTGATGCGTGGCGTTCATGGCCGTCACCACCTGCGTGGCCGCCCAGCTAAACACTTCCGGATCCGGATTGGTTGCCGCGCCCGCGCCGTAGCGTGGGTTAGTGAAGCAGTTTGCTGTGCCCCACAGCAGCTTCACGCCGCTTTGCTGCTGTTTTGCCGCCAGCACATCCACCATCTGCGCGAAATTGTTCAGGTACTCTTTCAGAGACGCACCTTCCGGCGAGACGTCCACATCGTGGAAGCAGTAGTACGGCACGTTCAGCTTGTGGAAAAACTCAAATGCCACATCGGCTTTGCGTTTCGCCAGCTCGATGGCTTCACCCGGCTGCTGCCATGGGCGGTCAAAGGAACCCACACCGAACATATCGGCGCCGTTCCAGCAGAAGGTATGCCAGTAACAGGCGGCAAAGCGCAGATGGTCTTCCATGCGCTTACCCAGAACCAGCTCATCCGGGTTGTAGTGACGAAATGCTAAAGGATTGGTCGTTTTTGGACCTTCGTAACGAACACGATCGAGTTGGTCGAAATAAGCTTGCATATTGAGCTCCATAATCAGGGTATGCGGCGAGTCGTTGATACAGGAGTAATAGTGAATAGACATTTTGGGTTGCTCAATTACGTTATTTCACACTGCTATTGAGAGAATGCACAACTGTGCGCTGGCTCGCAAAATAATGCGCAGGCAAACTATTTTTCGGCGTAAATTCCAGAATCAAATGTAATTAAGACGTTACGCATTTTAAAATCCGATCGCGGTCATAAATTCAGAAATAAACCAAATATCGTAATGAGAAGATAAAAATCTGTAATTGCCAGCCCGCCTTTCCGCGTTAAAAATTTGCTGCGTCCCAGCAGTGAATGTTTCTTTTATCTCAGCAACACATACCCCTACAAAAGGCCTAATAATTATGAAGATAAAGAACCTGACCCTAACGATCTGCACTACTCTCCTCCTTGTAAGCTTTGCAGGACATGCCAAAGAGGTCAAAATTGGCATGGCGATTGACGACCTGCGCCTGGAGCGCTGGCAAAAAGATCGCGATATCTTTGTGAAAAAAGCGGAATCACTCGGTGCGAATGTCTTTGTTCAGTCAGCGAATGGCAATGAAGAAACGCAAATGTCACAGATTGAGAATATGATTAACCGTGGTGTCGATGTCCTGGTCATTATCCCTTATAACGGCCAGGTATTAAGTAACGTAGTGAAAGAAGCGAAGCAAGAAGGCATAAAAGTTCTCGCTTATGATCGCATGATTAATAATGCGGATATTGATTATTATATTTCGTTCGACAATGAAAAAGTGGGTGAATTACAGGCGCAAAGCCTGATCGACAAAGTGCCTCAGGGCAATTATTTCCTGATGGGTGGCTCTCCGGTAGATAACAACGCCAAACTGTTCCGTGAAGGACAAATGAAAGTCCTTAAACCTTACATCGACAACGGGAAAATTAAGGTGGTTGGCGATCAGTGGGCCGACGGATGGCTGCCAGAAAACGCGCTGAAAATTATGGAAAACGCGCTGACGGCCAACAACAACAAAATTGATGCGGTCGTGGCCTCCAACGATGCCACCGCAGGCGGTGCTATCCAGGCGCTGAGCGCCCAGGGGCTGGCCGGGAAAGTCGCTATCTCCGGGCAGGATGCCGACCTGGCAGGGGTAAAACGCATTATCGCTGGCACACAAACCATGACGGTCTACAAACCGATTACCGAGCTTGCCAATACCGCGGCGGAAATCGCCGTGGAGCTGGGCAATGGCAAGCAGCCTAAAGCAGACGCGACGCTGAATAACGGGCTGAAAGATGTTCCGGCTCGCCTGCTCACGCCAATTGAAGTCAATAAAGAGAACATTGACGCCACCGTGATTAAAGACGGTTTCCACAAGAAGAGCGAACTGTAATCCAGCGCGGCCCCCGCTCTGCGGGGGCGCATCACGTTGTACTGTTCTTCCCTCGGGTTATGTGGAGCAGGTATGCCTTATTTACTTGAAATGAAAAGCATCACCAAGCGCTTCGGCGCAGTGAAGGCCGTCGACAACGTCAGCCTCCGGTTGAACCCCGGCGAAGTGGTTTCGCTGTGCGGCGAGAACGGTTCGGGCAAATCAACGTTGATGAAAGTTCTGTGTGGGATCTACCCACACGGCAGTTACGAAGGCGAAATTGTCTTTGCCGGTGAAGTGATCCAGGCGACACACATTCGCGATACCGAACGTAAAGGGATCGCCATTATCCACCAGGAGCTGGCGCTGGTGAAGCATCTCACCGTGCTGGAAAACATCTTCCTTGGAGCCGAGATTTCCCGCCACGGCGTACTGGATTACGACACCATGACGCTCCGCTGTGAAAAGCTGCTGGCGCAGGTGAGCCTCAATATTTCACCGGATACCCGCGTGGGCGATCTGGGTCTGGGGCAACAGCAGCTGGTAGAAATTGCTAAGGCGCTGAACAAACAGGTACGGCTGCTGATCCTCGATGAGCCCACGGCTTCGCTCACCGAACAGGAAACCGCAGTTCTGCTCAATATCATCCGCGATCTGCAAAACCACGGCATCGCCTGTATCTACATTTCGCACAAGCTAAACGAGGTTAAAGCCATTTCGGACACCATCTGTGTCATTCGCGACGGGCAACACATCGGCACGCGCGAAGCGGCAGGCATGAGTGAAGATGACATCATCACCATGATGGTAGGCCGCGAGCTGACGGCGCTCTACCCGAATGAGCCACACGCCAGAGGCGAGGAAGTGCTGCGTGTGGAAAACCTGACCGCGTGGCACCCCGTTAACCGCCACATTAAACGCGTGAATAACGTCTCGTTTTCTCTTCACAGCGGCGAAATTCTCGGGATTGCGGGCCTCGTCGGCGCCGGACGCACGGAGGCCGTAGAGTGTCTCTTTGGCGTGTGGCCCGGGCGCTGGGAGGGGACGATTTATATCGACGGCCAGCCAGTGAAAATCGACAACTGCCAGCAGGCGATTGCCCGCGGCATTGCTATGGTGCCGGAAGATCGTAAAAAAGACGGCATCGTACCGGTCATGGCGGTGGGGAAAAACATCACGCTTGCGGCACTCGATCGGTTCTCCGGCGCGCTGAGCAGCCTGGACGATGCCGCAGAGCAGCAGTGCATTCTTCAGTCGCTTGCCAGGCTGAAGGTCAAAACGTCCTCCCCGGAACTGGCGATTGGCCGCCTGAGTGGCGGTAACCAGCAGAAAGCGATTCTGGCGCGCTGCCTGCTTCTCAACCCACGCATATTAATCCTCGATGAGCCAACGCGCGGGATTGATATCGGTGCCAAATATGAAATCTACAAACTGATTAATCAGCTTGTTCAGCAAGGGATTGCCGTCATTGTCATTTCGTCTGAGTTACCCGAAGTGCTCGGCCTGAGCGACCGCGTGCTGGTGATGCACGAGGGGAAACTGAAAGCCAACCTGATTAACCAGAACCTGACGCAGGAGCAGGTGATGGAAGCCGCTTTAAGGAGCGAACGTCATGTCGAAAAGCAATCCGTCTGATATCAAAGTCGCCGTTCCGACGCCCGGTGCGTTCGCAGGGCTAAAAGCGCTGAACCTGCAGGTTTTCGTGATGATCGCAGCAATTATCGTCATCATGCTGTTTTTTACCTGGATGACCGATGGCTCATACTTAAGCGCGCGTAACGTCTCTAACCTGCTCCGCCAGACCGCCATTACCGGGATCCTGGCCGTAGGCATGGTGTTCGTCATTATCTCGGCAGAAATTGACCTGTCTGTAGGCTCGATGATGGGCCTGCTCGGCGGCGTGGCGGCTATTTTCGACGTCTGGCTTGGCTGGCCGCTGCCGCTGACCGTGGCGGTGACGCTGATACTGGGTCTGGTCCTGGGGGCCTGGAACGGCTGGTGGGTTGCCTACCGCAAAGTCCCGTCGTTTATTGTTACCCTGGCGGGTATGCTGGCCTTCCGTGGGATCTTAATCGGGATTACCAACGGCACTACCGTCTCTCCCACCAGCGCCGCCATGTCGCAAATTGGTCAGAGCTACCTCTCCGATAGCGTGGGCTTTACGATTGGCGTGGTAGGTTTGCTGGCGTTTGTCGCCTGGCAGTGGCGGGGGCGCATGCGTCGTCAGGCGCTGGGGCTGGCGTCACCGGCATCAACCTCCGTGGTAGGACGCCATGCGCTGACTGCGGTCATTGTGCTGGGCGCCATCTGGCTTCTTAACGACTATCGCGGTGTTCCGACACCGGTCCTGCTGCTGGCGCTGTTACTGCTGGGCGGGATGTTTATGGCGACGCGCACCGCGTTTGGCCGCCGCATTTATGCCATCGGTGGCAACCTTGAAGCTGCCCGTCTCTCGGGGATCAACGTCGAGCGCACTAAGCTCGCGGTGTTCGCCATTAACGGCCTGATGGTCGCCATCGCCGGGTTGATCCTCAGTTCGCGTCTGGGTGCCGGTTCGCCCTCCGCAGGTAACATCGCCGAGCTGGATGCGATTGCCGCCTGCGTCATTGGCGGCACCAGCCTCGCCGGCGGTATCGGTAGCGTGGCGGGTGCGGTCATGGGGGCATTTATCATGGCGTCGTTGGATAACGGGATGAGTATGATGGACGTCCCGACGTTTTGGCAGTATATCGTCAAGGGGGCCATTCTTTTGCTGGCAGTCTGGATGGACTCTGCCACCAAGCGACGAGCCTGATAACCGTATTGTGACTTAATTGGGAAGTGAGCCATGTTTGAAAAGCGTCACCGCATTACGTTGTTATTCAATGCCAATAAAGCCTACGACCGTCAGGTCGTTGAAGGCGTGGGTGAATATTTGCAGGCGTCGCAATCCGAGTGGGATATCTTCATTGAGGAAGACTTCCGCACCCGTCTGGAGAACATCAAAGACTGGCTGGGGGATGGCGTCATCGCTGACTATGACGATCCCGTCATTGAACAGCTGCTGACCGACGTCGACGTCCCGATCGTGGGCGTCGGCGGCTCCTACCATTCCCCCGAAAATTACCCGCCGGTTCACTATATCGCCACCGATAATCATGCCCTGGTCGAAGCCGCTTTTCTTCATTTAAAAGAGAAAGGCGTCCATCGTTTCGCGTTCTATGGTTTACCCGCCACCAGCGGCAAGCGCTGGGCAGTCGAGCGCGAGCATGCGTTTTGCCAGCTGGTCGCGCAGGAGAAGTATCGCGGCGTAGTGTATCAGGGGCTGGAGACGGCTCCGGAAAACTGGCAGCACGCGCAAAACCGGCTGGCGGACTGGCTGCAAACGCTGCCCCCGCAAACCGGCATTATTGCCGTCACCGACGCCCGCGCCCGCCACGTGCTGCAGGTCTGCGAGCATTTACATATCCCCGTGCCCGAGAAGCTGTGCGTGATTGGCATTGATAACGAAGAACTCACCCGCTATCTCTCCCGCGTGGCGCTCTCCTCTGTGGCACAGGGCACCCGTCAGATGGGCTATCAGGCAGCGAAGCTGCTGCATCGTCTGCTGGATAAAGAGTCTCTGCCGCTTCAGCGTTTGCTGGTACCCCCTGTCCGCGTCGTGGAGCGTCGCTCAACCGACTATCGTTCCCTGAGTGACCCGGCCGTCATTCAGGCGATGCACTATATTCGCAACCACGCCTGTAAAGGAATTAAGGTCGATCAGGTTCTGGATTCGGTGGGCATTTCTCGTTCGAATCTGGAGAAGCGTTTCAAAGAAGAAGTGGGCGAAACCATTCATGCCGTCATCCATGCGGAGAAACTGGAGAAAGCCCGCAGCCTGCTCATCTCAACATCACTGTCGATCAACGAAATCTCGCAGATGTGCGGTTATCCGTCGCTGCAATATTTCTATTCGGTGTTTCGCAAAGAGTATGACACCACGCCAAAAGAGTATCGGGATCGCCACAGCGAGGTGCTGATATAGAAAAGAAAACGCCTTCATTTAGAAGGCGTTTTTAGTGATTACATATGGGCGGCGATTAAGCGCTGGTTATCCTGGTACATCGCGAACAGATAGTTGTTATAGCTCTGTCCCTTCGTCGAATAACCCTTCAGCTTGTGGATCATCGTACTGGCCGTCACTTCCTGATCCGCTTTACGCAACTGAGCACGTGATTTACGGAAGGATGAGTAGGCCGGGTGCGTGTTCAGATTGACCACATAGGCACCCACGGAATCTTTAACTGATTCAAACTGAGAATAGCCTTTCACCTTGCCAGGCGCATTATTACAACGACCTTTCACACACTTCATACCGAAAAGATTGTTGTTATTACGCGCCAGCTTTGACGTTCCCCAGCCGCTTTCGGCTGCCGCCATGGTCGCAACCATGCTATTCGGGATGATATCGACACGTTCAAGGAGAGCATTCCACGGCACACGACGGGTGTTACCGTTCCAGCTCAGCTTGTAGCGCTTCGTGATATCTTTCAGACGCGCGCGTTCTGAAGGCGACCAGCGGCTATCGTACTGTTTGGAAATCAGCCAGTTACGATCCGCAGTAATCGCGGCATTTTGACTCGTGATGTAAGGCATTACCGTCCGGAGAAACGCTTTTTTCCTTGGTGTTCCGGAAGGGTATTTTCGCAAATCAGGAAGTGAACTACTCTTTGCACTATTGCGAGAATACTCTTGTTTACTGCTAACCTTACTACTTGTCGTCTTTATTACGTGGGCTTTCTTACTCGTTGTATCCGTGTGCGTCTTCGCAAGCACCTCACCTGAAAATGCCATGGTGAGTAACATGAGTATCGCAGCCCCATATCGTCGAATGGGAGTCGATATCATTAGGTCTCCTGGTCGGATGTCATCATCCTAACACCTTATTTTTTTCACAAATTTGAGAGCGGAATCTCAAATCATATCAAAAATAGACTTCAAGAGCACGTATAGAAATAGTCCAAATCCGAAACTATGTCACCTGAAACTTGCTTATAAAAACAGCACTCCTGAAAATTTGTGCGCGATATCGCAGATAACTGCCTAATTTTGCGCGGGATCACTCATCCTCACACGTCCTCCTGGCAGAAAGCGCTGGAGGATGAGTTTTTACCCCCCGCCTGATGGCAAACTGGTTAAAAATGCCGCGACAGGAAAATGGAATGAAACGCACCGCTCTGGCTTTTCTGATGCTACCCACACTGGCACACGCTGACTGGTCATCACCGGGGTTTAATAGTTTTAGCGCCGAAGGCACCGGGATTTTCACCAGCCAGGCAAAGCTTGCGAAGGGTACGCGTCCTATTACGCTGAGTTTTGACAAGACGTGCTGGCAGCCATCAGAGGCGATAAAACTCAATGAGATGCTGTCGCTCAAACCCTGCGATGGCACGCCGCCGCAGTGGCGCCTTTTCCGCGACGGTGAATATCAGATGCGGATTGATACTCGCTCCGGCACGCCCACAATGCTGCTGACAATTCAGAGTGCAGCAGAACAACCGGTGGCAACCGCTATCCGCCAGTGTCCGAAGTGGGATGGTAAACCGCTGACGCTGAACGTTAGCGATACTTTCCCGGAAGGGACAGTAGTGCGTGATTTCTACAGCAAACAGACTGCGACGGTACAGAACGGAAACATTACCCTGCAGCCCGCCGCTGGCAGTAATGGCCTGCTGCTGCTTGAGCGCGCCGAAACGGACAAACCCGCACCGTTTAGCTGGCAGAACGCCACCGTCTATTTTGTCCTGACCGACCGATATGTGAACGGTGACCCGAGCAACGACAACAGCTATGGCCGCCATAAAGACGGCATGCAGGAGATTGGCACCTTCCACGGTGGCGACCTCAAGGGACTTGCCAGCAAGCTCGATTATTTACAGCAACTGGGGGTGAATGCGCTCTGGATAAGCTCTCCGCTTGAGCAAATCCACGGCTGGGTAGGCGGGGGGACCAAAGGGGATTTCCCTCACTATGCGTATCATGGCTATTACACCCAGGACTGGACAAAGCTTGATGCCAACATGGGTACCGAAGAAGATTTGCGCCATCTTGTCGATGAAGCACACAAGCGTGGTATCCGCATCCTGTTCGATATCGTCATGAACCACACGGGCTACGCGACGCTAGCAGACATGCAGGCGTATCAGTTTGGCGCGCTGTATTTACAGGGTGATGAGCTGAAAAAAACGCTGGGTGAACACTGGACAGACTGGAAGCCAGGTGCAGGCCAAACCTGGCACAGCTTCAATGACTACATTAACTTCAGCGACAAAGCCGCATGGGAAAAATGGTGGGGCAAGAAATGGATCCGTACCGACATCGGTGATTACGACAACCCTGGCTTTGATGATTTGACGATGTCGCTGGCGTTCCTGCCCGACCTGAAAACGGAATCCACCGTCCCTTCCGGGTTACCCAATTTTTATCAGCACAAACCCGATACCCACGCGAAGGCCATCCCGGGATATACCCCGCGCGACTATCTGACTCACTGGCTCAGCCAGTGGGTACGAGACTACGGCATCGACGGTTTTCGGGTCGATACCGCGAAGCACGTCGAGCTTGCGGCCTGGCAGCAGCTAAAAGATCAGACAAGTCAGGCACTGGCGGCCTGGAAAGGGGCGAACCCGGACAAAAAGCTCGACAACGCACCGTTCTGGATGACCGGGGAATCCTGGGGTCACGGGGTGATGCAGAGTGATTATTACCGCCACGGTTTCGATGCGATGATCAACTTTGATTATCAGGAGCAGGCGGCAAAGGCGGTGAACTGCCTGGCCGATATCGACCTGACGTGGCAGCAGATGGCAGAAAAGCTGCAAAGCTTCAACGTTCTGAGCTACCTCTCCTCCCATGACACACGCCTGTTCCGCGAAGGTGGTCAGCGCGCGGCTGAGCTGCTCCTGCTGGCACCGGGCAGCGTACAAATCTATTACGGGGATGAATCCGAACGTCCGTTCGGCCCGACGGGCTCCGACCCGCTTCAGGGCACCCGTTCGGATATGAACTGGCAGGATGTCACGGGCACGCAGGCGTCAACCGTCGCCCACTGGCAAATGCTGGGTCAGTTCCGCGCCCGTCACCCGGCGATCGGCGAAGGCAAGCAAACCACGCTGTCGCTGAAAGAAGGGTATGGCTTTGTGCGCGAGCACAAGGGCGATAAAGTCATGGTGGTATGGGCTGGTAATCAATAATCCCCCCTCACCCTAACCCTCTCCCCACAGGGGAGAGGGAACCGCACGGAGCCGTCTTTTCCCCCTCGCCCCTTTGGGGAGAGGGCCGGGGTGAGGGGAGAAAAAACCGCCAGAACAATTCACTGAATAAATCCTTACCCGCCACACAAAACAACAAATCCGACCACACCACCCGATTTGCACCAACACGGTGCTAGCGTTATGGTTACCCACTTTCAAAATAAGCTCGACAGATCACCTGCTATGACGTTTTCACTTTTCGGCGACAAATTCACCCGCCATTCAGGCATTACTCGCCTGATGGAGGACCTCAACGACGGGCTGCGCACACCGGGCGCAATCATGCTCGGCGGCGGAAACCCGGCTCAAATTCCGGAGATGAATACCTATTTCCAGACGCTGCTCGCTCAGATGCTGGAAAACGGCAAAGCGACCGATGCGCTCTGCAATTACGACGGTCCTCAGGGCAAAACTGAACTGCTGGCGCTTCTCGCTGGAATGCTGCGTGACGAGCTGGGCTGGGATATCGAACCACAGAATATTGCACTAACAAACGGCAGCCAGAGCGCGTTTTTCTACTTGTTTAACCTGTTCGCTGGACGTCGCGCCGACGGCACGACCAAAAAAGTGCTGTTCCCGCTGGCCCCGGAGTATATCGGCTATGCCGATTCCGGTCTGGAAGAGGATCTGTTCGTCTCCGCACGCCCTAACATTGAGCTGCTGCCGGAAGGCCAGTTCAAATATCACGTCGATTTTGAACATCTGCATATCGGTGAAGAGACGGGCATGATCTGCGTCTCCCGTCCGACTAACCCGACGGGCAACGTCATTACCGACGACGAGCTGATGAAGCTGGATGCGCTGGCAAATCAGCACGGCATTCCGCTGGTGATCGATAACGCCTACGGCGTGCCGTTCCCGGGCATTATCTTCAGCGAAGCGCGTCCGCTGTGGAACCCGAATATCGTTCTGTGTATGAGCCTCTCTAAGCTGGGCCTGCCGGGTAGCCGCTGCGGCATCATCATCGCCAACGAGAAAATCATCACCGCCATTACCAATATGAACGGCATTATCAGCCTTTCACCGGGCGGCATCGGTCCGGCAATGATGTGTGAAATGATTAAGCGCAACGACCTGCTGCGTCTGTCTAACGAGGTTATCAAGCCGTTTTATTATCAGCGCGTTCAGGAAACCATCGCGACGATTCGCCGCTACCTGCCGGAAGAGCGCTGCCTGATCCACAAACCTGAAGGGGCGATTTTCCTCTGGCTGTGGTTTAAGGACCTGCCGATCACCACCGAACTGCTCTACCAGCGTCTGAAAAAACGCGGTGTGTTGATGGTGCCGGGTGATTACTTCTTCCCGGGTCTGGATAAGCCGTGGCCGCACACGCACCAGTGCATGCGTATGAACTACGTGCCCGATCCGGAAAAAATTGAAGCGGGCGTCAAAATTCTCGCCGAAGAAATCGAAAAAGCCTGGCGCGAAGACGGTCAGTGACGCGTTACGCCAGATGATGCTGCACAGCGGGCATAATCTGGCGACCCCGAGGCAGGTCAACCAGAATTAATATGCTCTTTACAGTACCGCCGTTTCCAGACGGCGGGCGTTAGACCGGTGTGCTTAGAAAAAATCTGTCGAAAATAGCCCACATCATTAAAACCGCAGCGTGTCGCTACTTCGGTTAATGATGCGGCCTCGTTGAGCAGTAATTTTTCTGCCGCCCGGACACGCTGGCGATGAATGGCCTCCGTCAGGGTTAAATGAAATGTCCGGCGAAATACTCGCCCAAGGTAATCCGCATTGCAGTGCAGCTCTTTTGCCAGTAGCGACGTTGAAAGCGGTAAATGAAACTGTGTGCGAATAAGCTGTTTCGCCTTCCACGCCATGGCCGCACCGGCTTCATTGCCGCTGTCTTCATATCCGGAAGGACGGGAAATTTGCTGTAAGATCAGCAGTAAAATGATTTCAAGCGCCATGGTTCGCTGTAATTTCTCCTGCTCGCTTAAGAACTGGCGGAAAAGAGAAATGACAGACTGGGCGTCCCTCACGCGACAATGCTGTTCTATCGCCAGATTGGGTTGTGAAGAGGGGTAATGTTCAATCTCAAAATGCAGCCAGTAAAATTTAAGATCGACAGAGAATTCGCCTACGCCCACGTGTCGCCTGTCAGGCCAAAGCAGTAACGTCTCCCCTGCACGCACCTCAAACACCGTATTTTCTTCCTGGATCGTTAATGTCCCTTTTTCGACAAAAATAATCTCCCACGATGTTAATTTCCGCGCAGGATGGCGACCCACGCCCCGGGAAATAAATAGGCCGCCATTTTGGACCTTAATCGGAAGCGCTATGGATAATTCGAGCATGGATATTCACCATTCCGCTTTTATTGCCATCAATATTCAATTTACGCATTGATTATTAACTAATATCTGAATAACTGTCCGATCGAAATCACATTTTCTTCATCAGGTCGGAATCGTCACCTTTTTATACTTTTCCCTTCCCTTGTTGGCCTTGCCGTTCAATGCAGAATAAATGGGTACCTTGCATAAATACGATAATAAATTCGTTCATCGAGGAGTTACTTCATGACTTCCACACCGATTACTGAATCAGACGTGACACAAGGGGCGGCAGATGACCGGCTGTCCGTCCGCGAAAAAATTGGCTACGGCCTGGGTGATGCGGGCGGGACGGTAATTACCTGCCTGATCATGAATTTCCTGACCTTTTTCTATACCGATGTCTTTGGCCTCACTCCCGCGCTCGTGGGCACGCTATTTATTGCTCTTCGTGTGTTTGATGCCATCTCCGATCCGGTGATGGGCGTGATTGCTGACCGCACGCAGAGCCGCTGGGGACGTTTTCGTCCCTGGCAGCTATGGGTGGCGCTCCCCATCGGGGTTATTGGCGTGCTGACGTTCACCGTACCGGAAGCCAGCATGGGGGTGAAAATCGCCTGGGCGTTTGGTACCTATTTGCTGTTGTCCGTTGGTTATACCGCCATTAACGTGCCCTACTGCGCGCTGATTAACACCATGACTACCCGACACAACGAGGTGATCGCCTGCCAGTCATGGCGCTTTGTGCTGTGCGGCGTGGCGGGATTTCTGGTCTCTGTGGGATTGCCATGGCTGGTCGCGGAGCTCGGTCAGGGCGATGCCGCAAAGGGTTATCAGCTTGGCGTCGGCGTCCTGTGTGCTGTCGCCGTGGTGATGTTTCTCTGCTGCTTCTTCTGGGTTCGCGAGCGCGTCCCGCTGGCGCTGATGGGTAAATTCACCTTACGCGAGCACCTTGCGGGCCTGCGTAAAAACGATCAACTGCTCCTGATGCTGGTAATGTCGTTTCTGCTGATCAACGTTTTCAACATTCGCGGCGGCGGATACATGTACTTCATCACCTACGTCCTGCAGGGCAGCACGGCCTATACCTCGCTCTTTTTCACGATGGTGACTTTTGCGGCCATTCTGGGTGCGGTGATCGTCAATCCGCTGTCGCGCCGTATTGATACCGTCAAACTCTACTACTACACCAACCTGGTGCTCGCTGCGCTTGCGGTGGGCATGTGGTTTCTGCCGGGAGGCCCGGCGCACCAGACGCTCTGGCTGGTGATTATTTTAAGCAACGGCGTGATCCTCGGTTTTACCCTGCCACTGCACTTCTCGCTGATGGCTTTTGCCGATGACTACGGTGAATGGAAAAACGGCGTGCGCTCATCGGGCATGAACTTCGCCTTCAACCTGTTTTTCATCAAGCTCGCATGGGCATCCAGCGCCGGGATCATCAGCCTGGTGTTTATCACCGTAGCCTATCAGCCGGGCATGGGTAACCAGACGCCAGCCTCGTTACAGGGCATCACCGCCATGGAGACACTGCTGCCTGCCCTTTTCCATCTGCTGCTGGCGGTCACTATCCGCTGGTGCAGGCTTAACAATCCACTAATGTCGCGCATTGCCACCGATCTGCGCCAGCGTCATGTCCCTTCCTGAGGAGAATACGATGTCCGTAATGGAACCCGATCTGCACCAACTGAAAATCAATGACCCGTTTCTCGGGCAGTATCAACGACTGGTCCGTGATGTGGTGATCCCCTACCAGTGGGATGCGCTGAACGATCGCGTGGCAGAGGCTGAACCCAGCCACGCCATTACCAACTTCCGCATTGCCGCGGGTCTGGAAGAGGGTGAATTCTACGGGATGGTGTTTCAGGACAGCGACGTGGCGAAATGGCTGGAGGCCGTGGCGTGGTCGCTATGCCAGAAACCGGATGCTGAACTGGAAAAAACCGCCGACGAGGTCATTGAACTGATTGCCGCAGCACAGTGTGAAGATGGCTATCTCAATACGTACTTTACGGTTAAGGCCCCCGAGGCGCGCTGGACCAATCTGGCCGAATGCCACGAGCTGTACTGCGCCGGGCATATGATTGAGGCTGGCGTGGCCTGGTTTCAGGGAACCGGTAAACGCAACCTGCTGGATGTGGTGTGCAGGCTGGCAGACCATATCGACAGCGTGTTTGGCCCTGGCGAAACGCAGCTGCACGGTTATCCTGGCCACCCGGAAATCGAGCTGGCGCTGATGCGGCTGTACGACGTCACGGAGGAACCACGCTACCTCAATCTGGTGAAATACTTTATTGAGGAACGCGGCGCCCAGCCTCACTTCTACGATATCGAGTACGAGAAGCGTGGCAAAACGTCATACTGGAATACCTATGGACCTGCGTGGATGGTCAAGGACAAAGCCTACAGCCAGGCACATCAACCTCTTGCTGAACAACAAACGGCCATCGGCCATGCGGTACGCTTTGTCTACCTGATGGCGGGCATGGCGCATCTGGCGCGCCTGAGCGGCGACGAAGGTAAACGCCAGGACTGCCTGCGGCTGTGGAATAACATGGCGCAGCGCCAGCTGTACATTACCGGCGGGATTGGCTCGCAAAGTAGCGGCGAGGCATTCAGCAGCGATTACGATCTGCCCAACGATACGGTGTACGCGGAAAGCTGCGCCTCCATTGGCCTGATGATGTTTGCCCGCCGGATGCTCGAGATGGAGGCAGACAGCCACTACGCCGACGTGATGGAGCGCGCGTTATACAACACGGTACTCGGCGGCATGGCGCTGGACGGAAAACACTTCTTCTATGTGAACCCGCTGGAGGTACATCCGAAAACGCTGGCGTTCAACCATATCTACGATCACGTGAAGCCCGTCCGCCAGCGATGGTTCGGCTGCGCCTGCTGTCCGCCGAATATCGCCCGCGTGCTGACCTCACTGGGACATTACATTTATACCGTTCGCCCGGATGCCCTGTTGATCAACCTGTATGTGGGGAACGATGTCGCCATACAGATTGATGAAAACACACTCCGGCTACGTATTAGCGGTAACTATCCGTGGCAGGATCAGGTGACCATCGAAATAACCTCGCCTGTTCCGGTGACTCACACGCTGGCCCTGCGGCTGCCGGACTGGTGCGCCGAACCGGCTGTTTCGCTGAATGGTGAACGCGTCACTGGTGAGGTCGTTCGTGGATATCTTTACCTCAACCGTTGCTGGCATGAGGGCGACACGCTGACTCTGACACTCCCTATGCCGGTTCGCCGCGTGTACGGTAACCCGCAGGTGCGCCAGCAGGCAGGTAAAGTCGCGCTTCAGCGCGGGCCCCTGGTTTACTGTCTGGAAGAAGCTGATAACGGCGCAAATCTGCATAACCTCTCTTTGCCTGAAAACAGTGCGTTCCGGGTATTTGAAGGCAAAGGCATTTTCGCGCACAAAATGTTGATACAGGCGGAGGGGCGCGGTTATCACGTGAAGGATACGGATGCGCTGTGGCAGTACGATCGCTCGCCGGTACAGCGTCAGCCCCAGACGCTGACCTTTATTCCCTGGTTCAGTTGGGCAAACCGGGGAGAAGGGGAGATGCGGATATGGGTGGATGAAGGCTGAATATTTGCGGTCTGTTGCCCTCCCCCCGGACTGTACACACCCACGGGGAGAGGGAGTAAACCGGCTTTAACGTATCAGAAGCGCCAGGTCAGCCCGGTCATCAGCACGAAGCTGTCGTCGCGGTCGATCATCGGGCTGTTCTTCACGTCGTCAGGCAACACGGTGTAGACCGCGCTGGCGTTAAGGTACAGCTTCTGAGTTAACTGATATTTAGCCGCCAGGCCAACGTATGGCGTCCAGCTGTCACCGGCGGTGTATTGCTTCAGACCTGAGCGGCGAGACTCGTTGCCGGATACGCCGTAGTAGTAGTCGTTATAGCTTTCGTCGGTATAAAAAACACCCACAGATGGCGTCAGGGTCAGACGTTCCATCCTGATGGGTCGAAAGTAGGAGACTTCTCCAATCATGCCGCCGCTTTCATCCGTGGCATCGCCAGAGACCGCCACTTTCAAAGAACCCCAGCTTTCGTGGTGATAGTACGCGCCACCGAGGAAAGCGGACGCCTTACGCTCATCAAGCTGTTTCATCTGATGGTCGTCATTGTCATCGGGATCAAAATGCAGCGGCATCCACGATGCGGTCAGGCTGAGTTCATTTTTTGCGTCTTTCCACAGGATCCAGCCGCCCGTGGTCTGGCGCACATAGAAACGATCGCTTTCGTAACTGATTAACGGCACCGCAGTGGTATTTTCGTTATATCCCTTATAAGGCGACTCATTAAATACAGCCCCCGCCCCTATTGAAAAGTCACCGGCCATCGCAGATGTGGCTGCAAATAACGTGGCAGCGATAAGTAAATTGTATTTAATAGTCATCAAAGTAATCCATTTAAACGCCAAACAAGCGGGGCGAATAATAATGGTTACAAATTTGCCAATGCAACGCTGCGGTTTATATAATATTATATATATAATGATATAGATGGGTGCGCATGATGAGTAAATTACAACTAAAACCACGCGAATTAAAAATAATCTCCGTCATCGCCGCCACTCACAGCATTGGTGATGCTGCTGCCCTGTTGGGTATGGCGCAGGCTAACGTCAGTAAATATCTCTCTGATTTTGAAGCGCGGGTTGGACTAAAGGTTTTTGAGCGCACGACCCGTCAGCTTGCGCTTACTCAGTTTGGTGAATCGTTACTTCCCTATATTGACGCTTCGCTGGACAAAAACGATCAGCTCGTGAATTTCATTGCCGATTATAAGCATGAAAAGCGGGGCAAAGTGACCCTTTACGCGCCCACGGGAATTGTCACCTACCTCGCGCGCCATGTCATCCATCAGATAAAAGACATCGGCGACATTCGTATCTCCCTGAAAACGTACAACCTGGACCGCAATGAATTTTCAGAAGGCGTTTCCTTCCCGGATGACTGCGATATTTTAATTACCTATGCACAACCAAAAGATGGAAATCTGGTCGCCAGCGTATTAACAAAATATTCCGTTACGGCATTCGCCACTCAGGAATATTTAAATAATCATCCGTTAGCCGGACCTGACGATTTAATTAATCACTCATGTATTCTGATCGATTCCATGCTGGTCGACGATGCAAATATCTGGCGTTTTCGTACCCATGGTAGTGATAACGTGCAAGATTACAGGGTGACCGGAAATTATATTTGTGACAATACGCAGACGGCGCTGGAGCTGGCAAGAAATAACCTTGGGATCGTATTCGCACCTAAAGAGAGCCTGAAAAAAGAATTAGCGCAAGGCATGCTGGTTCCCTGCTTCCCGCATCAGGAAGAGTGGTGGCTCGATCTGACCGCGATATTCCGCAAACGTGAATACCAGCCCTGGCGTGTGCAGTACGTCCTTGATGGCGTCCTCAATTGCCTGCGCCAGCAAATTGCTCAGGCCGCCCAGGGACGGCCTGAGCAGGGCGACTAGAACAGGCCCAGCGGTTTATCGGAGTAGCTGACCAGCAAACATTTCGTCTGCTGGTAATGCTCCAGCATCATCTTGTGGGTTTCACGCCCGATGCCGGATTGCTTATAACCCCCAAATGCGGCGTGTGCCGGATAGGCGTGATAGCAGTTGGTCCAGACGCGCCCGGCCTGAATGCCCCGGCCCATTTTATAGGCCAGATTACCGTTGCGGCTCCAGACGCCTGCCCCCAGGCCATACGGCGTGTCGTTGGCAATCTCCAGTGCCTCCTCCATCGTTTTGAAGGTGGTCACCGCCAGCACCGGTCCGAAAATCTCCTCCTGGAAGACGCGCATGTTGTTCTTGCCAAACAGGATCGTCGGCTCAAGGTAATACCCGTCCTGCAGATCGCCACCAAGTACCTTACGGCGGCCGCCGGTCAGGATATCTGCGCCCTCTTTCTTGCCGATATCAATGTAGTTGAGGATGGTCTCCAGCTGTCCATGTGAGACCTGCGCCCCCATCTGCGTAACGTTATCGAGCGGGTTCCCGCTGCGGATAGATTCGACGCGGCGAATGGCGCGCTCCATGAAGCGTTCATAGATAGACTCCTGCACCAGCGCGCGACTCGGGCAGGTACAGACTTCACCCTGGTTAAACGCAAACAGCGCAAACCCTTCCAGGGCTTTATCAAAGAAGGCATCCTCTTCTTCCATCACGTCTGCAAAGAAGATGTTCGGGGATTTTCCCCCGAGCTCAAGCGTCACCGGAATGATGTTCTGGGTGGCGTACTGCATGATCTGCTGGCCCACTTCCGTCGACCCGGTAAATGCCACTTTGGCGATACGTTTAGACGTAGCCAGATACTCCCCTATCTCGCCACCCGCACCGTTCACCACGTTAATCACGCCCGGCGGCAGGAGATCGCCAACGATTTCCATCAGCAGCAGAACCGAAAGCGGGGTCAGACGCGCCGGTTTGAGCACAATGCAGTTGCCTGCTGCCAGCGCGGGCGCCATTTTCCAGCTCGCCATCAGCAGCGGGAAGTTCCACGGAATAATTTGCCCTACCACGCCCAGCGGTTCGTGGAAGTGATACGCCACGGTGTCGCTGTCGACCTCGCTGATTCCGCCCTCCTGAGCGCGAATACAGGAGGCAAAATAGCGGAAGTGGTCAATGGCCAGCGGCACGTCTGCCGCCATCGTTTCCCGGATCGGCTTGCCGTTATCCCAGGTTTCTGCCGTCGCCAGCAGTTCCAGATTCTGCTCCATCCGGTCAGCGATTTTGAACAGAATGGCTGCCCGATCCTGAACGGAGGTATGCCCCCATTTGTCTTTCGCGTTGTGCGCCGCATCCAGCGCCAGATCGATATCGCGCTTGCCGGAGCTGGCTATTTCACACAGCGGCTGGCCGGTAACGGGGGTCAGGTTGGAATAGTATTCGCCGTCGACGGGGGCCACCCAGTCGCCGCCAATAAAGTTGTCATAACGAGGCTTTAGCTTGAGGGGAAAACCATACTCGCCAGGCTGGATACGCGAAGAGGGAGGATTGTTTGTCATGACCGTCTCCTTGCTGTTGGTGTACAACAAGGGTAGTCCCGGCTGGCGATTTTCTCGCCAACCGGTAACGGTGTTTACGACGGGGGTCACGGAGTTTCAGGAAATAATAACGAATCTCGCAGAACATGGTCGTTACCGCGGCGACGCGTAAACCCAATACGATTGAAATATTCCAGGATCTGAATCGCCAGCTTGCGCCCTACGTTCAGCCGATCGCGAAAATCGGCTGCACAGGTAGAGCCGCGCGCCTGATCCAGCTCGCGGATCAGGTTAGCAAACGCCACAATGCGATCGTTACGGTAATAACGATCTTTCACGATCGCAACTATCAGCCCCTGCTGCGCCGCGTGGCGTAATACCTGACGCATCGCCTGCTCGTCGGTGTTCGTTTCGCGCGCCAGATCGCGAACCCACCACGGCTCATCACCAAACAGCGAAGCCACTTTCTGCCAGATAACCTCCTGCTCTGCGGTGAATCCGGCTTTGTGATCCGGCAGGTGCAGCCAGCCGTGGTGGCTTTTAATCACCCCGCTTTCGCGCATGTTTTCAATCAGCAGCAGCACCAGCGCATCGTCTTCCATCGGCAGCGCCATGCGGCGCAGACGCTCACGCCCCGGACCAGGCTCATCCTGATGCTGTTCATGATACGTCGCGAGAGTGGTGAGTATTTTGCGCTGCCAGCGTGCGGCAACCGGGGCATTCAACAGGCTATTACCGGCCTGAATAAAGCCCGGCTGCCGGGTCAGCGGGTCTAATCCTTCCCTGCTCAGCTGGCGTGCCCAGGCAAAATCACCCAGGTTCACCGCACCGCGATCGAGATGCACCCGCAGCGCGGCGTTATCATCAGGGGCCTGTGCCAGCGCGGCCAGCCATTGCAGATATTCCGGTTTACGCTTGCCGCGTCGCGGCGAGTTAAGCGCCACCACCCGTGCCCCGGCCAGCGTTTCCCGCGCGGAGATATCCCGCAGAACCAGACGGTCGTTGTCTGCAAGCCAGAGCGGTGAATCGAAAACCAGTTCAGCAAGATCGTTTTCCAGCAGCGACACGCGTCCGGTGATATGGCTGGCCGCGTGGTGAATATGCAGCGGCTGCCACTGAGTCAGCGGCACATTCGTCTGCAGAGAGACAATCACGCGTTCAGACGGCTCTGGCGGAGCATCGGCCAGCAGCCAGTCGCCGCGGTTAAGCTGCTCTTTTTCCGCATCTCCGGCAATATTCAGCGCGATCCGCTGCCCGGCATGCGCCTGCTCTGCGGGCTGGTTCTGTGCATGTAAGCCGCGCACGCGCATCGGTTTGTTAACGCCCGTCAGCCACAGGCTATCGCCCACCTTCACTTCACCACTCAACGCGGAACCGGTGACCACCAGGCCCGCCCCTTTTACGGTAAATGCCCGATCAATCGCCAGACGGAAGCGATGATGACTTGCGTGGTCACGTGACGTCAGTTGCTGCAAATGGTGACGAAGTTCGTCGATGCCGCGGCCTTCGGTGGCCACGGTGACAAAAATCGGCGCATCGGCAAAACCATACTCCCGTAAGGTGGCCTGCACCCCTTCGCGCACCTCGCCGACGCGCGCGTCATCCACGCGGTCAGCTTTCGTCAGCGCTACGGTCAGCTGCGGGTTGCCGGTCAGCTGGAGGATTGCCAGATGCTCGCGGGTTTGCGCCATCACGCCGTCATCGCAGGCCACGACCAGCAGGGCATGATCGATACCCCCCACCCCCGCCAGCATGTTAGACAGAAACTTCTCGTGCCCTGGTACATCAATAAAACCCAGCACGCGGCCGTCTGGCTGGGGCCAGTAGGCATAGCCCAGGTCGATAGTCATGCCGCGCTTTTTCTCTTCCGGCAGACGATCGGCGTTTATGCCAGTAATCGCCTGCAGCAACGTAGTTTTTCCGTGGTCGACATGACCGGCGGTGGCAATAATCATTTCATCAACATCTCCAGAAATCGCTCTTCATCATCAAGGCAACGCAGATCCAGCCACATTCGTCCATCGTAAATCCGCCCGATAACCGGCACAGGCATGGCGCGCCAGCGTAACGACAGGGCCTCCAGGTGGCTGCCGCGCCCGTCACGCGGGGTAAACGTGAGCGCTTCGCTCGGCAGCCTGTCCACCGGCAGCGAACCGCTGCCAATCTGCGACTGGCAGGGCTCAATCCGAACGTCAAAATCAGGGTAGTGCGGGGCGATGCGCGGCAGCAATAACTCGGCCTGCGCACGAATCGAGGCGGCATCACGGGTTAAGAGACGCAGCACAGGCAGGCGGTCGGCCAGCTTCTCCGGATGGAGATAGAGCCGCAGCGTCGCATCCAGCGCGGCAAGGGTCATTTTATCGGCTCGCAGGGCGCGCTTGAGCGGATGCTGCTGCAGCCGGGCAATCAGCTCGCGTTTGCCGACGATAATCCCGGCCTGCGGCCCGCCCAGCAGTTTGTCGCCGGAAAAACTCACCAGGCTGACGCCCGCCGCAATCATCTCTTGCGGCATCGGTTCTTTTGGCAAGCCGTACTGGCTCAGGTCCACCAGCGAACCGCTGCCGAGATCGGCAATCACCGGGAGATTCAGTTCGCGCCCAATCTCCGCCAGCTCGGCCTCATCAACCGTTTTGGTGAAGCCTTCAATCTGATAATTGCTGGTGTGAACCTTCATCAGCAGGGCGGTGTTTTCATTCACCGCTGCGCGATAATCTTTCGCATGGGTACGGTTGGTGGTACCGACCTCATGCAGCGTGCAGCCCGCCTGGCGCATCACGTCCGGGATGCGAAACGCCCCGCCAATTTCCACCAGCTCGCCGCGGGATACCACCACCTCTTTGCCACTGGCGGTGGCCGCCAGCATTAGCAGCACCGCTGCGGCGTTGTTATTCACAATGCAGGCATCTTCTGCACCGGTCAGCTGGCACAGCAGATCCGCCAGGGCACGATCGCGATGCCCGCGTCCTGCGCCGTCCAGATCGTACTCCAGCGTCACCGGCGTTCGCATGGCCTGCCCGACCGCAGCCACGGCCTCTTCCGCCTGCTGCGCGCGGCCCAGGTTGGTGTGCAGCACGGTACCGGTAAGGTTGATCACCGGGCGTAATGCGCTTTGCGCGTTCTTGTCCAGCCGATGTTCCACTTCCAGCTCCCACTCGCTACACCAGTCGGGCAAGCTATTTTCTGCCTGAATGGCGCATCGGGCTTCGTCCTGAAGCAGGCGTAACATCTCAACCGTCGCGGTATGGCCGAAACGCTCCACAACAGCATGAATGCGAGGTTCGCGAAGAAGACGATCGGTAGCGGGGATCTGGCTGTAGAGCGAATGATGAGTAGTCATGAAAGCGCCTGGCGAGTAAATATCTTCCCCCCTCCCGACGGGAGAGGGAGTTAACATGTGGAGAGATTGTACCGCCTCCTGCAGCGAAGTGTTATAACCCGCGTCAAGCCTTTGGCGGTTCGGTACGGGCAAAGCTCTCGCGGCTAAAGAGCGTTTCAGCCAGCTTCACCAGCAACGGTCGGTCAACGCACCAGCCGGGGGACACGCGGCGGAAATTGAGATACCCGATGGCGCAGGCAATGGCGATGGTGGCCAGGTTCAGGCTGTCGGTGTGAATTTTTCCCTCCCGGATGAGCTTTTCGCACATATCCAGACTGCGGTTGATTTTTTCCCGCTGGCGCAGCAGTTCGTTTTCTGACTGCTGTGCGGCGGGCCTTGCCTGCTCACGCACGGAAGTCAGCGCCGCATCCATAATGCCATCGGCCAGGGCTTCAATCTGCTTCACCGCCAGCGCCGCTTTTGGGTCAGCCGGCAGCATTGCCGGGGCCACGCCCAACAGCTCGATATACTCCGCAATAATCGGGGAGTCGAACCAGTATTCACCCTCGTCCGTCACCAGCGCCGGAACTTTTCCCAGCGGGTTGTACTGCGCGACGCCGTTTTCAGCGTTGTAGGGCTGTTCATTGACGAATTCGAATGTCATCCCTTTCTCCAGCAGGAGAATCGAGATTTTTCGCACGAAGGGACTGGTGTAGCTACCGATGAGTTTCATTGCCTGATCCTTGATGCTGGGAAAAGGTCAGTATGGATCACGGGATGAAAAAAGGGCAGGTATGGATGTCGCATTCCTGCCCTGGCGGGATTAATGATCGAGGTAGAGGTAGTGCATCCAGCTGGTCATGCGCAGCAACACTTTACGCATCACCGAGACGTGGGCGAAATGGTCTGAATAGACCGCCACCTGGGCATAGATACCGTCTGGTAGCGCATCGACGTCGGCGTTAGGCTCCAGTTCAATCAGCGCCTGTACGCCATCCGTGCCCGGTGTGACGGTCAATGCCTGCAACGCCCCCTGCGCCTGGTACGACCCTCCCGGCACCACCGGCAGGACGCTGGTGAGTTTCCCGGTAAATACCTGGCCCGGCAGCGCATTAAACACCACTTCTGCTTCATCACCCGGCTTAAGACGCAGCAGCGAGTTCTGGCGGAACTGCGCCACAATCTGACGTTTCTGTTCAGGAATAAAGACCATGACCGGACGCAGAGGTAACGCGGCGGCATAGGTCCCCGGACGGATCAGCACCTGGGTGATATAGCCGTTGCTCGGCGCGCGCACCACGGTCTGATCGAGATTGTATTTCGCTTCGGCAAGCTGGGCGCGTAATGAGGCAATCTGCGACTGTTCACCGTTCACCATGCTGTCTAACTGACTTTGAATCTGCGTCTGTTCAGCCACAGAACCTTTCACCAGCGCATCCTGCGCCAGATAGTTCTGCCGCGCGTTGTCGATATCGCTTTCAGAAAACGGGTTCACCTTCGCCCGGCTGCCTTTCAGGTAACGCTGATAATCTTTATACAGGCGGTCACGCTCTGCCGAGACGCGCGTGGTATTAGCGACGGCTTCTGCAAGCTGCGCTTTCAGGCTATCGATATTGTGGGTTGGGGTGACCAGATCGGCCTTGAGTCTATCGACCCGCGCCTGGTAGCGGCCCGGATCAAGTTTAAATAACACTTCGCCTTTTTTAATGAGCTGGTTGTTTTTATCAGTCACTTCGGTGACCACGCCCGTCACCTGCGGTGTAATCGGAATGGAAATAACCGCTTTTTGCGCCGTAAAGGTATACGGATGGTTATAGTTCATTAACAGAATCAGTCCGGCAACAATAAATACCCCACCCAACGTTGCGGTGGCGAGCGTCCACTGATTTACCGGAATGCGGAATATTTTAAAGATCGCCCAGGCAAATGCCACATAGGTCAAAATAATCAACAGATCCATGATTAGCGCTCCAGCGTGTTCTGATCAGCAGTGGGCTGTACCGCCGCCAGCTTTTGTTCTAATTCGGCCACGCGTTTGGACAGCGCATCCATGCCCGGGACCTCATCTGGCTTTGTAATGTGGTTCTGCATGCCCCAACCGCGATCTTCACGGTAGAGCGTGGCCCAAATCCACAGAAACGGCCAGATGGCATGGAGGGTGAACAGGCTAATCCAGCCTGCCGTATGAATCGCATCGGCATGGGGATGATTACGTTTTTTAGCCATATTATAAGGGGGTGATGCTGCCAACTTACTGATTTAGTGTATGATGGTGTTTTTGAGGTGCTCCAGTGGCTTCTGTTTCTATCAGCTGTCCCTCCTGTTCAGCTACTGACGGGGGTGGTGCGTAACGGCAAAAGCACTGCCGGACATCAGCGCTATCTCTGCTCTCACTGCCGTAAAACATGGCAACTGCAGTTCACTTACACCGCTTCTCAACCCGGTACGCACCAGAAAATCATTGATATGGCCATGAATGGCGTTGGATGCCGGGCAACCGCCCGCATTATGGGCGTTGGCCTCAACACGATTTTCCGCCATTTAAAAAACTCAGGCCGCAGTCGGTAACCTCGCGCATACAGCCGGGCAGTGACGTCATCGTCTGCGCGGAAATGGACGAACAGTGGGGATACGTCGGGGCTAAATCGCGCCAGCGCTGGCTGTTTTACGCGTATGACAGGCTCCGGAAGACGGTTGTTGCGCACGTATTCGGTGAACGCACTATGGCGACGCTGGGGCGTCTTATGAGCCTGCTGTCACCCTTTGACGTGGTGATATGGATGACGGATGGCTGGCCGCTGTATGAATCCCGCCTGAAGGGAAAGCTGCACGTAATCAGCAAGCGATATACGCAGCGAATTGAGCGGCATAACCTGAATCTGAGGCAGCACCTGGCACGGCTGGGACGGAAGTCGCTGTCGTTCTCAAAATCGGTGGAGCTGCATGACAAAGTCATCGGGCATTATCTGAACATAAAACACTATCAATAAGTTGGAGTCATTACCTTATAAGGGATATCATGAATAGCGATAATCCCGTAAAAAAGCACCAGAAATACAAAAATCAATACGCCCAACGCAAAATAGTTGAGAAACATATTTTCCTCACTTAAACAACGTCAACTCATTAAACGAATAAAACAGCACGCAGCCTAATTAATTTATTTTTAAATTTAAAAGGCACACTGGTTATTTCAGAGCCGGGGAGTATCGGTTTTTATAATATCTCCATGCAAGTTTATAAACGTGTCAAAATATAACCTGAATAATAATATACTTAACCTTACATTAAGAGCGTAATCCACCTTTTAACTTTTCGCCATACCACACATGAAAAGTGGTTTTTTAGCTTTACGTGTCACTCAAGACTATCCTGACGCCAATTCGCAAAGCAGAGTTTGCCGCCGATCACAGCCAGAGAAATCTGCATAAAAATATTTTGTGAAATCAGTCACAATCCAGAAACAAACCCACAAAACAAAAATGCGATCGCAATCACAAAAACGCGTGGTTTTTGCTTTGTTTTTCGCCATCGTATTTTTTTTACCCACTAATTTTGTGATTCGTATCACGTCATTAAATGCCACACCCCCTACATTTACGTGACATATGTCACACAAATTTTCACTGTCTGGACAGTTGAACGATTCAGTGCCAGATTTCACAGCATCAGAACAGGGTCCGGCTACCTCTGCCGCCGCACATTAACGATAAACCTCGGGCCGCAAGCCTAAGCGTAAACATAAGAAGGGGTGTTTTATGTCATCCGATTTCAAGATCAAAGTTCAAAGCTTTGGTCGTTTCCTCAGCAACATGGTGATGCCAAATATCGGCGCGTTTATCGCGTGGGGTATTATCACCGCATTGTTCATTCCGACAGGGTGGTTGCCTAACGAAACGCTGGCGAAACTTGTTGGCCCTATGATTACTTACCTCCTGCCGCTGCTGATCGGTTTCACCGGTGGTCGTCTGGTAGGCGGTGACCGTGGTGGCGTTGTGGGTGCCATCACCACAATGGGTGTTATCGTCGGTGCGGATATGCCGATGTTCCTCGGTGCCATGATTGCCGGTCCTCTGGGCGGCTGGGCGATTAAGAAATTCGACGTCTGGGTAGATGGTAAGATCAAATCCGGCTTCGAAATGCTGGTGAACAACTTCTCTGCGGGCATCATCGGGATGATCCTCGCGATTCTGGCGTTCCTCGGCATTGGTCCTGCGGTTGAAGTGCTGTCCAAAATTCTGGCGGCAGGCGTTAACTTTATGGTGGCGCACGACATGCTGCCGCTGGCGTCTATCTTCGTTGAACCGGCGAAAATTCTGTTCCTTAATAACGCCATCAACCACGGTATCTTCTCGCCGCTGGGTATTCAGCAGTCTCACGATCTCGGCAAGTCCATCTTCTTCCTGATTGAAGCGAACCCAGGTCCGGGTATGGGCGTTCTGCTGGCATACATGTTCTTTGGTCGCGGCAGCGCTAAGCAGTCTGCTGGCGGTGCGGCTATCATCCACTTCCTGGGCGGTATCCACGAAATTTACTTCCCGTACGTGCTGATGAACCCACGCCTGATCCTGGCCGTTATCCTCGGCGGTATGACCGGCGTGTTCACCCTGAGCGTGCTGGGCGGCGGTCTGGTCTCTCCTGCTTCTCCGGGCTCTATCCTGGCCGTGCTGGCGATGACCCCGAAAGGTGCCTACTTCGCTAACATCGCGGCTATCTGTGCGGCCATGGCGGTCTCCTTCGTGGTTTCTTCTATCCTGCTGAAAACCAGCAAAGTGAAAGAAGATGACGATATCGAAGCGGCAACCCGCCGTATGCACGACATGAAAGCGGAATCCAAAGGCGCGACCCCGCTGGCGGCTGGCGATGTCTCTAACGACCTGAGCCACGTGCGTAAAATCATCGTTGCTTGTGATGCTGGTATGGGCTCCAGCGCAATGGGTGCCGGCGTGCTGCGTAAGAAAGTACAGGATGCGGGCCTGACCAACATCTCCGTGACCAACAGCGCAATTAACAGTCTGCCGCCGGACGTTGACCTGGTGATCACCCACCGCGATCTGACCGAACGCGCCATGCGTCAGGTACCGCAGGCACAGCACATTTCGCTGACTAACTTCCTCGACAGCGGCCTGTACACCAGCCTGACCGAACGTCTGGTTGCCGCGCAGCGTCATGAAGATAACGAAGTGAAAGTGCGCACCAGCCTGCAGGATAGCTTTGACGAGAGTAATGCCCACCTGTTTAAACTGGGTGCGGAGAACATCTTCCTCGGCCGTACCGCGGCTACTAAAGAAGAAGCGATTCGCTTTGCCGGTGAACAGCTGGTAAAAGGCGGTTACGTTCAGCCTGAATATGTCGATGCGATGCTGGAGCGCGAAAAACTGACCCCAACCTATCTCGGTGAATCTATCGCGGTTCCACACGGTACCGTTGAGGCGAAAGACCGCGTGCTGAAAACCGGTGTGGTGTTCTGTCAGTATCCTGATGGCGTACGCTTCGGTGAAGAAGAAGATGACATCGCCCGTCTGGTGATTGGTATCGCCGCTCGCAACAACGAGCATATCCAGGTGATCACCAGCCTGACCAACGCCCTGGACGATGAGTCCGTTATCGAGCGTCTGGCCAAAACCACCAGCGTTGAAGAAGTTCTGGCACTGCTGAACAAATAACAGCGCCTCTTCCCTCTCCCCCCGGGGAGAGGGCTAGGGTGAGGGGGAGAAAGCTCCTCACCCCAGCCCTCTCGGGTAAAAACATTGATGAAGGTTAACACTATGAAAGCATTACATTTTGGCGCAGGTAACATCGGTCGTGGTTTTATCGGCAAACTGCTGGCAGACGCGGGCATTACGCTGACGTTCGCCGATGTGAATCAGGTGGTCCTGGATGCCCTGAATGCCCGTCATAGCTATCAGGTCCATGTGGTGGGCGAAAACGAGCAGGTCGATACCGTCTCAGGCGTGAACGCGGTCAGCAGCATTGGCGACGACGTAATCGACCTGATTGCCAGCGTTGACCTTATCACCACGGCGGTAGGCCCGGTGGTTCTGGAGCGTATCGCCCCGGCGGTGGCTAAAGGCCTGGCAAAACGTAAAGCGCAGGGCATCGACACCCCGCTGAACATCATCGCCTGTGAAAACATGGTACGCGGCACCACACAGCTGAAAGGCCATGTCATGGCGGCCGTGGCTGACGAAGATAAAGCCTGGGTCGACGCGCACGTTGGGTTTGTGGATTCCGCCGTGGACCGCATCGTTCCGCCGTCAGCATCCGCCACCCACGACCCGCTGGAAGTGACCGTGGAAACCTTCAGCGAGTGGATCGTCGATAAAACTCAGTTTAAAGGTGCGCTGCCAACTATTCCGGGAATGGAATTAACCGATAACCTGATGGCATTTGTCGAACGCAAACTCTTCACGCTGAACACCGGGCATGCTATAACCGCGTACCTCGGAAAATTGGCCGGTCATCAGACCATTCGCGATGCGATCCTCGATGAGAAAATCCGCGCGGTGGTAAAAGGGGCCATGGAAGAGAGCGGCGCGGTGCTGATCAAACGCTACGGTTTTGATGCTGATAAACACGCAGCCTACATCCAGAAAATCCTCGGTCGCTTTGAAAACCCGTATCTGAAAGATGATGTTGAGCGCGTGGGACGTCAACCGCTGCGTAAGCTGAGTGCAGGCGACCGTCTGATTAAGCCGCTGCTCGGCACGCTGGAATACGGTCTGCCGCATGCCAACCTGGTGAAAGGGATTGCCGCTGCAATGCACTACCGCAGCGATCAGGACCCGCAGGCGATCGAGCTGGCTCAGCTGATTGATGACAAAGGCGCGCAGGCTGCGCTGGCGCAGATTTCCGGTCTGGACGCCAATAGCGACGTGGTTGTGGAGGCGGTTAACGCATACAACGCAACCAAATGATGCACAGTGTGGCGCAGGTTAGCCTGCGCCCAGATAACAGATTGTCAGATATGCAGGCAATAATGGAACAAACCCAGGCCTTTGAAAATCGTGTGCTTGAGCGTCTGAATGCTGGCAAAACCGTACGAAGCTTCCTGATTGCCGCCGTCGAGCTGTTAACCGAGGCGGTAAATATCCTGGTGCTTCAGGTGTTTCGCAAAGACGACTACGCGGTAAAATATGCTGTAGAACCGTTACTGGACGGCGATGGACCGCTGGGCGATTTATCGGTGCGTCTGAAGCTGATTTACGGTCTTGGCGTGCTGAACCGGCAAGAGTACGAAGATGCAGAGCTGTTAATGGCGCTACGTGAGGAGTTCAATCATGACGGTAACGAATACGCCTTTACCGATGATGAGATCCTGGGGCCCTTCGGCGAGCTGCACTGCGTGGCCGCGCTGCCCCCTGCCCCTCATTTCGACAGCAGCGACCCTGAGCTATATGCAATGCAAAAGCTGCGTTATCAGCAGGTTGTCCGCTCCACGATGGTCCTTTCCCTGACTGAGCTGATTTCCCGGATCAGCTTAAAAAAAGCGTTTCAGAAGTAAGCCTGCTCACATTGGTGTATCCTTCCCTGTAAATTCCCCGTTTTCAGAGTTATTTGTCATGAAAGAAGTCGAAAAGAACGAAATTAAACGCCTGAGCGACCGCCTGGATCTGATCCGTCACCAGATGGCGGGTCTGTCACTGGTCGATTCCGCCGAGAAGTACGCCGAGCTGGAGAAAGAGACCGCGAAGCTGGAGGCAGAGATCGAGCGCCTGCGCGAAGTAAAAGGTCAGAAGCTGAGCAACGAAGCGCAGAAGCTGATGAACATGCCACACCGCCGCGCAATCACCAAAAAAGAACAGGCTGACATGGGCAAGCTGAAGAAAAGCGTCCGTGGCCTGGTGGTCGTGCACCCGATGACCGAGCTTGGCCGTGAAATGGGCCTGAAAGAGATGACGGGTTTTTGTAAGACCGCATTCTGATTTCATGCCGGGTGGCGCTGCGCTTACCCGGCCTACTCTTTTCCCCTTCGCGTGAATTGGTCCAACCAATTGCGCAATCAATCCTCCCCTGGTTCACAATTCCATTATTTCCGCTCACAAAACCATTGCCACCCCATAACATCTGATTAACCATTCATTGTCATTAACCCTACAACACATCATTGGCAGGACCACTTTTACATAACCTGTGATGCAGAGATGAGCGGAGACTCACCCGCCGCGCAGGTTATCTGGTCCCCAGGAGACCTGCATGAGCCTCTGGCAACAAAACTACGACCCGGCCGGAAATATCTGGCTGTCGAGCCTGATCGCATCGCTTCCAATCCTGTTCTTCTTCTTTGCGCTGATTAAGCTCAAGCTGAAGGGCTACCTTGCCGCGACGTACACCGTTGCCATCGCTCTGCTGGTGGCGCTGTTCTTCTACAAAATGCCGGTCGATCGCGCGCTGGCCTCCGTTGTCTACGGTTTCTTCTACGGTCTGTGGCCAATTGCGTGGATCATCATCGCCGCTGTCTTTGTCTATAAAATTTCGGTGAAAACCGGGCAGTTCGACATCATTCGCTCGTCGATTCTCTCCATCACGCCGGACCAGCGCCTGCAGATGCTGATTGTCGGCTTCTCCTTCGGGGCGTTTTTGGAAGGTGCCGCCGGATTTGGCGCACCGGTCGCCATTACGGCCGCCCTGCTGGTGGGCCTCGGCTTTAACCCGCTTTATGCCGCGGGCCTGTGCCTGATTGTGAATACCGCCCCGGTGGCGTTTGGCGCAATGGGGATTCCGATTCTGGTCGCCGGACAGGTGACCGGGCTGGATAGCTTTGAGATCGGCCAGATGGTGGGTCGCCAGCTGCCGTTCCTAACCATCATCGTGCTGTTCTGGATCATGGCGATTATGGACGGCTGGCGCGGCGTGAAAGAGACGTGGCCTGCTGTAATGGTGGCGGGCGGTTCGTTCGCCATCGCGCAATACCTCAGCTCAAACTTCCTCGGTCCGGAGCTGCCGGACATTATCTCGTCGCTGGTCTCGCTGGTCTGCCTGACCCTGTTCCTGAAACGCTGGCAGCCGGTACGTATTTTCCGCTTCGCCGACATGGGTGCCTCGCAGGTCGATCAAACCCTGGCACGCACGGGCTATACCGCAGGGCAGGTGATCCGTGCCTGGTCACCGTTCCTGTTCCTGACCGCAACGGTAACGCTGTGGAGCATCCCGCCGTTTAAAGCCCTGTTCGCCCCGGGCGGCGCGCTGTACGACATGGTGATTAACATCTCCGTGCCGTTCCTCGACAAAATGGTCGCCCGCATGCCGCCAGTCGTGCATGCCGCCACACCGTATGCCGCGGTCTATAAGTTCGACTGGTTCTCCGCCACCGGGACCGCCATCCTGTTTGCCGCGATCCTTTCCGTGGTGTGGCTGCGCATGAAGCCTGCCGCCGCGGTGCAGACCTTCGCAGCGACGATTAAAGAGCTGATGCTGCCGATTTACTCCATCGGCATGGTGCTGGCGTTCGCGTTTATCTCAAACTACTCCGGCCTGTCATCGACGCTGGCACTGGCGCTGGCCCATACCAGCCACGCCTTCACCTTCTTCTCACCGTTCCTCGGCTGGCTGGGTGTGTTCCTGACCGGGTCAGATACCTCGTCGAACGCCCTGTTTGCTGCACTGCAGGCTACGGCGGCCCAGCAGATTGGCGTGTCGGATGTCCTGCTGGTCGCTGCGAACACCACCGGCGGCGTGACCGGGAAAATGATCTCCCCGCAATCCATCGCCATTGCCTGTGCGGCGGTGGGACTGGTCGGTAAAGAGTCGGATCTGTTCCGCTTTACCGTGAAACACAGCCTGATATTCACCTGCATGGTCGGGGTGATCACCACCCTGCAGGCTTATGTCTTAACCTGGATGATCCCATGATAGTGATGCCCAGACGCCTGTCCGACGAGATAGCCTCTCGCGTACGGGCGCTGATTGAAGAACAACAGCTGGAAGCGGGCATGAAGTTGCCCGCTGAACGCCAGCTCGCCGCCCAGCTTGGTGTATCGCGTAATTCCCTGCGTGAAGCGCTGGCCACGCTGGTCAGCGAAGGGGTACTGGTGAGCCGTCGCGGCGGCGGCACCTTTGTGCGCTGGCAGCATGACGACTGGTCCGAGCAAAACATCGTTCAGCCGCTGAAGACGCTGATGGAAAATGACCCGGACTACAGCTTTGACATCCTCGAAGCGCGTCACGCCATCGAGACCAGCACCGCCTGGCATGCGGCCATGCGGGCAACCGAGGCCGACAAAGAGAAGCTCAAAGCCTGCTTTGAGGCCACGCAAAGCAGCGACCCGGATATCGCCTCCCAGGCTGACGTGCGTTTTCACCTGGCCATTGCCGAAGCGTCGCACAATGTGGTTCTGCTCCAGACCATGCGCGGGTTCTTCGACCTGTTGCAATCCTCTGTCAAACAAAGCCGCCAGCGCATGTACCTGGTTCCGCCGGTGTTTGCCCAGCTGACTGAACAACACGAGGCGGTGCTTAACGCCATTCTGGCCGGTGATGCCGAGGCCGCACGCAAGGCGATGATGGCGCATCTCGGCTTCGTTCACACCACCATCAAACGATTCGATGAAGACCAGGCCCGACAGGCGCGTATTACCCGTCTGCCTGGCGACAGTGATATTTCCAGGGAGAACAAAGCATGATCATTTCAGCAGCCAGTGACTATCGCGCCGCGGCGCAGCGCATTTTGCCCCCGTTCCTGTTCCACTACATCGACGGCGGGGCGTATGCCGAATACACCCTGCGCCGCAATGTGGAAGACTTGTCAGAGGTGGCCCTGCGTCAGCGCGTGCTGAAGAATATGTCTGACCTGCGCCTTGAGACGACGCTGTTCAACGAAACGCTCTCCATGCCGGTCGCCCTCGCCCCCGTCGGCCTGTGCGGTATGTACGCCCGTCGTGGCGAAGTGCAGGCGGCGGCGGCCGCGGATGCCAGGGGTATTCCGTTTACCCTCTCTACCGTCTCCGTCTGCCCGATTGAAGAGGTCGCGCCGACCATCAAGCGTCCGATGTGGTTCCAGCTGTACGTCCTGCGCGATCGCGGTTTTATGCGCAACGCGCTGGAGCGCGCCAAAGCGGCGGGCTGTTCCACGCTGGTCTTTACCGTCGATATGCCAACGCCGGGCGCGCGCTACCGCGACGCCCACTCCGGCATGAGCGGCCCGAATGCCGCTCTGCGCCGCTACTGGCAGGCGGTGACGCACCCGCAGTGGGCGTGGGATGTGGGTCTGAACGGACGTCCGCACGATCTGGGCAATATCTCGGCTTACCTCGGTAAACCGACCGGGCTGGAAGATTACATCGGCTGGCTGGCGAACAACTTCGATCCGTCCATCTCCTGGAAAGACCTGGAGTGGATCCGCGAATTCTGGGACGGCCCGATGGTGATCAAAGGGATCCTCGACCCGGAAGATGCCCGCGACGCGGTACGTTTTGGCGCAGACGGCATTGTGGTCTCAAACCACGGCGGGCGTCAGCTCGACGGTGTGCTCTCCTCCGCACGCGCGCTGCCCGCCATTGCCGATGCGGTGAAAGGCGATATCGCGATTCTGGCCGACAGCGGCATTCGCAACGGGCTGGATGTGGTACGCATGATCGCGCTCGGCGCCGACAGCGTGCTGCTGGGCCGTGCGTATCTGTACGCGCTGGCGACGGCGGGTCAGGCTGGCGTGGCGAACCTGCTTGACCTGATCGAAAAAGAGATGAAAGTCGCGATGACGCTGACCGGTGCGAAAACCATTAGCGAAATCAGCAAAGACTCTCTGGTGCAGGAGTTAAGTCGATTACCGGCGGCGCTGGCTCCCCTTGCGCAGGGAAACGCTGCCTGAATACCCCTCCTGTTAACACCGCTGTTCACGCGCCCGGTTCCCCCTTCGGGCGCTTTTTTTTGCCGGAAATAACACTTGGATAACAAATTGGATAAGAAAATTTGACATATTTGCTCCCTCCGCAATTGTATAGACAAGCAAATACAAGAATACAAAAACAACATCACATCGGAGAGGAGCATATGACGTATTCAGGCAAGGTGGATATTCAGCAGGTGATCGATGAGAGTCCCTTTTCAGGGTTTCACTGGCTTCTTATCGTACTGGGCTTTCTGGTTCTGGCGATCGATGGATTTGATACCGCAGCAATGGGTTACATCGCCCCTACGCTGTCGGCAGAATGGGGGATACATAAACAGGATCTGGGGCCGGTGCTGAGCGCAGCCCTGCTGGGCTTGTCGCTGGGTGCCCTCATTGCAGGCCCGGTATCGGACAAGATGGGGCGCAAGCGCGTGCTGGTCTTCTCCTGCCTGTTCTTCGGCCTTGCAAGCCTGGGCACGGCCTGGGCGCAAACTCTGAATACGCTGACGCTGTGGCGCTTTCTGACGGGCCTTGGCCTCGGTGCCGCAATGCCAAACGCCATCACGCTGATTTCCGAGTTCGCCCCCCAGCGCTGCCGCGCCATGGCGATTAATACCATGTACTGCGGCTTCCCTCTGGGTGCCGCAGGGGGTGGTGCGATCTCTTCGTGGCTTATTCCCCACCATGGCTGGCGAAGCGTGCTGCTGACGGGTGCAATTGCGCCGCTGATTTTGACGCTGCTGCTGGCGCTGTTCTTGCCGGAGTCGGTGAAGTTTCTGGTGCAGCGCGGGAAGGACGTCATGCAGATCCGCCGTATCGCCAGCCGGTTCAGCCGCAATACCCTGGAGAGCGTTACCGGCTTTTTCCTGGCCGAGGAAAAAGTCGCTTCTGAGAAAGGGAGCGTGGCGCAGCTCTTCTCCATGCCCTGGCTGCCCGGCACACTGATGCTGTGGGTCACCTACTTTATGGGGCTGGTGATTTACTACGTCCTGCTGAGCTGGATGCCGACCCTGATGCAGGGGATGGGCTATGCGCTGGCGGAATCCGCCTGGCTCACCTCGCTGTTCACCTTCGGCGGTACCGCAGGCATTCTGCTCGCGGGCTGGATGATGGATCGCTGGGAGGCACACAAAGTGGTCGCGGGTGGCTTTGTGCTGACAATGGGTCTCATTCTGTTACTGGGCATTGAGCATAATCATATCGCCCTGTTTGGCGGGTTGATTTTCCTGATGGGGATCGCGATGAACGGGGCGCAATCGGGCATGCAAACCCTGGCAGCGACTTTTTACCCAACAGAGTGCCGCGCAACGGGTATTGCCTGGATGCAGGGGATCGGCCGCTTTGGCGGCGTGGCGGGAACCATGACCAGCGCTCAGCTGCTTTCCCTGCAGTGGCAGGCGGACAGTATTTTGATGATCCTCAGCGTGCCTGCCCTGGTCGCCGCAGCGGCAACGTGCTACAAAATGCTGCGTTGCCGTGCGCAGGAACCTGGCGTCGCGTAATTCCTCACTTTTCTGCTATTCTGCCCCCGCAATTAAGGGGGCAGCATGCTTAACATCGTTTTATTCGAACCAGAAATTCCGCCGAATACCGGCAATATCATCCGCCTGTGTGCCAACACCGGCTTTCGTCTGCACATCATTGAGCCGATGGGCTTTACGTGGGACGACAAGCGTCTGCGTCGCGCGGGGCTGGATTACCATGAATTTACTGCCGTCGTGCGCCATCATGATTACGCCGCGTTTCTGGAAAGCGAAAAGCCGCAGCGCATGTTCGCCCTGACCACCAAAGGCACGCCAGCGCACAGCGCCGTGAGCTATCAGGACGGTGACTATCTGATGTTTGGCCCGGAAACCCGCGGCCTGCCAGCCACGATTCTGGATGCCCTGCCCGCGGAGCAGAAAATCCGAATTCCGATGATGCCGGACAGCCGCAGCATGAACCTGTCGAACGCAGTGTCGGTGGTGGTGTATGAAGCATGGCGCCAGCTGGGGTACCCGGGCGCCATTCTCAGAAGTTAAATGCCGTCACCATACTCAAACGTATGGTGGATACCGTTGAAGTGCTGATCCATATCCATGGACGGCTTATCGCTGTCTGGTTTGCCGACGATACGCGCCGGTACGCCAGCCGCGGTGGTGTGCGGCGGAACCGGCTGGAGCACAACCGACCCTGCACCAATCTTCGCGCCGCGTCCGACTTCGATATTGCCGAGGATTTTGGCACCCGCGCCAATCATCACCCCTTCACGAATTTTCGGATGGCGATCGCCGCTGGTTTTACCGGTACCGCCAAGGGTAACCGACTGCAGGATCGAAACGTCGTCTTCAATCACCGCCGTCTCACCCACAACAATGCCGGTGGCGTGGTCGAGCATAATTCCACGGCCAATTTTCGCTGCCGGGTGAATATCGACCTGGAAGGTCACGGAGACCTGATTTTGCAGGAAGATTGCCAGCGCGCGGCGGCCTTCATTCCATAGCCAGTGGCCGATGCGATACGCCTGCAGGGCGTGGAAGCCTTTCAGGTATAGCAGAGGCGTAGAGTATTTATCTACCGCCGGGTCACGCGTACGCACGGCCTGAATATCACAGGCGGCAGAGGCGATCATTTCCGGGTCAGCGGCGTATGCCTCCTCCACCACTTCGCGGATGGCGATAGCAGGCATAATCGAGGAGGCCAGCTTGTTGGCGAGCATGTAGCTGAGAGCACTGCCAAGGTTTTCGTGTTTGAGTAGCGTAGCGTGGTAAAAACTGGCCAGCATAGGCTCACAGTCGGCCAGCGCCCGGGCTTCGGCTTTAATATTGTTCCAGACGATATCCAGTTCTTCACACGGCATTGCTTACTCCAGACGATAAATTAATGACCAGCCAGTTCTGCGCTGGCTGGGTCATTCAGGTGACAATGGTTCCGACTACTTACTGCTGCGCTCGTCCTTGCGCGCACGACCTAATAAGGTCAATGCTGCCTCGCGCGCATTTTTTCCGCAATACAATACCTGATAAATTTCCTCGGTTATTGGCATTTCGACACCAAACCGGTGCGCCAATTCGCGGACTTCTTTGGTATTGCGGTAGCCTTCCACCACCTGTCCAATCTTCTCCTGCGCGCTTTTTACATCGCTGCCCTGTCCGAGCATCATGCCAAAGCGGCGGTTACGAGACTGGTTGTCGGTACAGGTCAGCACCAGATCGCCCAGACCCGCCATCCCCATAAAGGTGGCCGGATCGGCGCCCAGCGCCTCGCCAAGACGGGACATCTCGGTTAAGCCGCGGGTAATCAACGCCGTACGGGCGTTGGCGCCAAAGCCAATACCGTCAGACATCCCGGCACCGATAGCAATCACGTTCTTCACCGCACCGCCCAGCTGGACACCGATAAAATCAGGGTTGCTGTAGACGCGGAAGCTCTTGCCACAGTGCAGCAGATGCTGGAGATCGTCGGCGAAAGCCTGGTCAGTCGATGCCAGCGAGATCGCCGTCGGCAGGCCAGCAGCCAGCTCTTTGGCAAAGGTTGGACCGGAGATGACCGCCAGCGGGATCGCATCACCCAGCGCTTCGCGGGCAACGTCCTGCAGCAGGCGTCCGGTTTCCGCTTCAAGACCTTTGGTTGCCCAGACAATACGGGCATCCGGGCGCATCAGCGGCTTAATCTGACGCAGCACTTCGCCAAACACATGGCTCGGGACGACAATCAGAATGTTGCGGCTGGCCGCCAGCGCGGTCGCAAGATCGCTTTCCAGGTGCAGAGAGTCAGGGAACGGAACGTCCGGGAGAAACGCCACATTGCAACGGTCGTGCTGCAGCGTGGCGATATGTTTTGGATCGTGGCCCCACAGGACCACGTCGTGACCATTTCTTGCCAGCGTGATGGCAAGAGCGGTGCCGTATGAGCCGGCACCGATCACAGTCATTGAAGCATTAACAGTGCTCATCAGGCATCCTGATGTTGTTCAGCACCTTCGCCAGCTTGCTGCTGCAGATAGTTCATGAACAGCGCATCAAAGTTAACTGGCGCAAGGTTCAGTTGCGGGAATGTACCGCGAGAAACTAGGCTGGTGATGCATTCGCGCGCATACGGGAACAGGATGTTCGGGCAGTATGCACCCAGGCAATGCGCCATCTGGTTGCCTTCGATGCCGCCGATGGAGAAGATGCCGCCCTGCTGTACTTCACACAGGAACGCGGTTTCTTCGCCCAGAGAGGCGGTCACGGTCACACGCAGTACAACTTCATACACGTCATCTGCCAGTTGGGTAGATGCGGTATCCAGATCAAGTTTAACCTCTGGCTGCCAGTCTTTCTGGAAAACGTGCGGCGCATTTGGCGCTTCAAAAGAGACATCTTTCGTGTAGATGCGCTGGATCTGGAAAATCATTTCATTATTGCTTTGTTCTGACATGGAAAAACCCTTTTTAATTGTCCTAAAGTCTCTTAGCTCAGCAGCGGATCGAGTCCACCACGGGCGTCGAGCGCATACAAGTCATCACAGCCGCCAATGTGCTGCGCATCAATAAAAATCTGCGGAACCGTCGTACGACCACTACGTTGGATCATCTCTTCGCGTTTAACCGCGTCACCGTCGATCGGCAGTTCCTTGAACGTGACGCCTTTGCTGTTCAGCAGCGCTTTCGCACGGTGGCAGAACGGGCACGTCGCTTTGGTGTAGATCTCAATATTGGCCATGACTGAACTCCTTATTTACCGCGAACCAAAGGAAGATTTTCCCCGCTCCAGCCGGAGATCCCTTCTTTCAGTACCGTTACATTTTCGAAGCCCGCTTTATAAAGCGCGCTGGCAGATTCTTGCGCCTGCATACCGGTTGCATCAACAACGATAATTGGCTGGGCTTTGTGTTTTTCAAGCTCACCCACGTTGTTCGCTTTGATTTCAGCTGGCAACAGGTTGATTGCGCCTGCAATGTGACCTTTACGGAAATCGTCACGCTGACGCAGATCGACAACGACGGCATCTTCTTTGTTGATAAGACGCGTCGCTTCACCACGGGTGATAACCTTAATCTTAGACGTTAGGCTCTTAAATGTGGTGAACAGCACAGCAGCCAGCAGGCCAATCCACGCGATGCTCAGAACCGGATGGCGGCTAACGAATTGCATAATTTCTTGCATGGAGGGTAACTACTCCCGACTAAGTGATAAAAAAACCAGGACAGGAGTATACCTGTGCGTTCTGGCAAATACAGCCAGCGACCCTAACCTAATCCATTTTCTGCGGCATGCCACCTAAAAAAATGCCTCAAAATGGTCCGGTCAGCGCCTTGCCCCTGCGCTTTCTTTGATCTTCTGCGGCTATTTGATCGATTCAGCTGTAGTAAAATTACGCAAATTTTGACTCTTGAGCATGAGGTTGTTGCAATGTCGGTTTCTAAAAAACCTATGGTACTGGTGATTCTGGATGGCTATGGCTACCGTGAAGACAGCCAGGATAACGCTATTTTCAGCGCAAAAACCCCGGTGATGGATGCGCTGTGGGCGAAACGTCCCCATACCCTGATCGACGCATCCGGTCTGGAAGTCGGTCTGCCTGACCGCCAGATGGGCAACTCCGAAGTCGGTCACGTTAACCTGGGCGCGGGCCGTATCGTCTATCAGGACCTGACCCGTCTGGATGTCGAAATCAAAGAACGCACCTTCTTCGCGAACCCGGTTCTTTGCGGCGCGGTAGATAAAGCCGTTGCGGCAGGTAAAGCCGTTCACATCATGGGCTTGCTTTCCGCGGGCGGTGTTCACAGCCACGAAGATCACATCATGGCGATGGTTGAACTGGCCGCCGAGCGCGGTGCAGAAAAAATCTATCTGCACGCCTTCCTGGATGGTCGCGATACGCCACCGCGCAGCGCAAAAGGCTCTCTGCAAGCCTTCGAAGAGAAATTTGCCACACTGGGCAAAGGCCGCGTCGCCTCCATCATTGGTCGTTACTACGCCATGGACCGCGACAACCGCTGGGATCGCGTTGAACAGGCCTATGACCTGATGACCCTGGCAAAAGGTGAGTTCCAGTTCCCGACGGCCGTTGAAGCCCTGGAAGCCGCATACGCACGTGATGAAAACGATGAATTCGTGAAAGCGACCGTGATTCGTGCTGAAGGCCAGCCCGATGCCGCCATGGAAGATGGCGATGCGCTGATCTTCATGAACTTCCGCGCTGACCGCGCGCGTGAAATCACCCGTGCTTTCGTCAACAGCGACTTCGACGGTTTTGCCCGTAAGAAAGTGGTAAACCTCGACTTCATCCAGCTGACCGAATACGCGGCAGACATCAAAGCCCCATGCGCGTATCCACCAGCCTCGCTGGCTAATACCTTCGGCGAGTGGATGGCGAAGAATGACAAAACGCAGCTGCGTATTTCCGAAACCGAAAAATATGCGCACGTGACCTTCTTCTTTAACGGCGGCGTGGAAGAGCCGTTCAAAGGTGAAGAGCGCATTCTGATCAACTCACCGAAAGTCGCGACTTACGATCTGCAGCCAGAGATGAGCTCTGCTGAGCTGACTGAAAAACTGGTCGCGGCCATCAAGAGCGGCAAGTACGACACCATCATCTGTAACTACCCGAATGGCGACATGGTCGGTCATACCGGCGTGATGGAAGCCGCCGTGAAAGCGGTTGAAGCACTGGATCACTGCGTTGAGCAGGTTGCAAAAGCGGTTGAGTCCGTAGGCGGTCAGTTGCTAATCACCGCTGACCACGGTAACGCGGAACAGATGCGCGACCCGGCAACGGGCCAGGCGCATACCGCTCACACCAACCTGCCTGTTCCGCTGATTTATGTCGGTGATAAATCACTGAAAGCAGTGGAAGGCGGCAAGCTTTCTGACATCGCGCCAACCATGTTGTCGCTGATGGGTATGCCGATCCCTGAAGAGATGACTGGTAAGCCGCTGTTCATCGTGGAATAATCCCTCCCCATGAGGGGAAAGGCGATTTTTTCAATCACATGGGTCGTGAAGCCGCTTAGGTTATCAGTCAGACCCCTGCTTTGCGCCAGCGCACTCAGCGCTGGCGTATTGCTGTGCGCCGCATCCGCCCACGCGGACGATCGCGACCAGTTGAAATCCATTCAGGCGGATATCGCCGCTAAAGAGCGTGCGGTACGCCAGCAACAACAGCAACGTTCCGCCCTGCTCGCCCAGCTTAAGCAGCAGGAAGAAGCTATTTCGGCCGCAGCCCGTAAGCTCCGTGAAACGCAAGATACCCTCGCTCAGTTGAATAAACAGATCGACGAGATGAACGCGTCGATTGCCAAACTGGAGCGCCAGCGTGATGCACAGGAGCGCAATCTTGCCGCACAGCTTGATGCCGCTTTCCGACAGGGTGAACACACCGGCCTTCAGTTAATCCTCAGCGGTGAAGAGAGCCAGCGCGGTCAGCGTCTGCAGGCCTACTTCGGTTATCTGAACCAGGCGCGTCAGGAGACCATTGCGCAGTTGAAACAGACGCGTGAAGAGGTCTCCACCCAAAAAGCTGAGCTTGAAGAGAAGCAGAGTCAGCAGCAGACGTTGCTCTACGAACAAAAAGCGCAGCAGGCGAAACTTGAGCAGGCCCGTAACGAGCGCAAGAAAACCCTTTCCGGTCTTGAGTCCTCCATTCAGCAAGGTCAGAGCCAGCTGAGTGAAATGCGTGCCAACGAATCAAAACTGCGTAACAGTATCGCCCGTGCCGAAGCCGCGGCGAAAGCGCGTGCCGAAAAAGAGGCCCGCGAGGCACAGGCTGTCCGCGACAAGCAGCAGGAAGCCTCCCGCAAAGGTACCACCTACAAGCCAAGCGAAAGCGAACGTTCCCTGATGTCGCGTACCGGCGGTCTGGGTTCCCCACGCGGTCAGGCCTACTGGCCCGTTCGCGGTACACTTCTGCATCGTTATGGCGAACAGCTGCAGGGTGAGCTACGTTGGAAAGGGATCGTTATCGGTGCGTCTGAAGGTAGTGAAGTGAAAGCCATTGCCGATGGACGAGTGATTCTGGCCGACTGGCTGCAGGGTTACGGTCTTGTGGTAGTGGTTGAGCACGGTAAAGGCGACATGAGTCTTTACGGCTACAATCAGAGCGCACTGGTCAGCGTTGGCACACAGGTGCGCGCAGGCCAACCCATCGCCCTTGTGGGCAGCAGTGGCGGTCAGGGCCGCCCGTCACTCTATTTCGAAATTCGTCGTCAGGGTCAGGCGGTCAATCCACAGCCGTGGTTGGGAAGATAAGTTTTGCTTCAATTTCGTCGAATGGTTCTCTCCGTCGTCAGCGCGCTGGCGCTGGCTGCACCGGTATACGCAGGTAAACTCGCGATTGTGATTGATGACTTCGGTTATCGTCCGCACTATGAAAATCAGGTGCTGGCGATGCCGCCAGCCATCTCTGTCGCCGTCCTTCCGAATGCGCCTCACGCCCGTGAGATGGCGACTAAAGCCCACAACAGCGGACATCAGGTCCTCATCCATCTGCCGATGGCACCGCTCAGTAAACAGCCGCTGGAAAAAGATACGCTTCGTCCGGATATGAGCAGCGATGAGATCGAGCGCATCATCCGTGACGCTTACAACAACGTGCCGTATGCCGTTGGCCTGAACAACCATATGGGTAGCGCGATGACCTCCAGCCTGTACGGCATGCTAAAAGTGATGCGGGCGCTGGAACGCTACAACCTCTACTTCCTCGACAGCATGACCATCGGCAACAGCCAGGCGATGCGTGCCGCTCAGGGAACGGGGGTGAAGGTGATCAAGCGCAAGGTGTTCCTGGATGATACTCAGAACGAGGCCGACATTCGCGCGCAGTTCAATCGCGCCGTGCAGCTCGCCCGACGCAATGGTTCAGCCATTGCCATCGGCCACCCGCATCCTTCTACGGTGCGCGTTTTACAACAGATGTTGCCGACCTTGCCTCCAGATATCACACTGGTACGTCCGAGCGATCTGCTCAATGAGCCGCAGGTCGATACGTCTCGCCCGGGTAGTGCACAACCACCCGCAACGCAGCCGCGTAACCCGTTCCGTGGCGTGAAGAATTGCAAGCTGAAACAACCGCCTGAACCGGTGCATGCAACCCGCTTCTTCGCGGTCATCAGCGAAAGCGTGAGCCAGAGTACGCTGGTGCAATACTTCCAGCACCAGTGGCAGGGATGGGGTAAGAAAGTATCAGTGAGCCATTCTCAGTGACAGGCGATTAAGGTAGAAAAATGCCGCAGCGACACAAAATTCTGCTCCTCGATACCGGTAAAGAATGGGGAGGAGGCACCAACAGTATGCTCGAACTTCTGAAGCGCATTAACCGCGAAAAGTTCGATATTACCTGTTGTTTTTACAGTGACTACAGCCGGGCCGAAGGGCAAACCATCGGCCAGGTGCTGAACAGTATTGGCATTCCCTTAATTGTCATCCCTCAACATAAGCAGCCCGCATGGGCGAAGATTGCCAAAGAATTGGGACGTAGCCTGCTGTTTTTCTCCCGCAGCGCCCGGAAGGCATTTACACGTCATGTTGATACGCTCTGGCGTATTCGACCCAACGTTAGCAAAATCGAGACGATTTTCAGGGATGGCGGTTTCGATACACTTTATATGAACAACCAGCCGGGCTCTAACGAAGAGGGTTATCTGGCAGGTGCAAACGTGCATGCGCGGATAATCCAGCACTGTCGAATTGAACCTGTTTTGACCCCGCCGCTGGTGAAGCTGGTGAATACCCATGCCACAAAAATCATCGCCGTCTCACATGGCGTAGAACGCGTGTTAGTTCAGCATGGGGTCCGACCCGAGCTGTGTACGACGGTCAACAATGCCATCGACATCCATCAGCCTTTACCCGACCGACGCGCGATGCGTAATCGCCTGAACATTGATGACGACACGTTCGTGTTCGGCAGCATTGGCTCATTAATCCCTCGCAAAGCAAACCACCACACGCTGGAAGCGCTGGCACAGTTCAACCAGAAACATCCCGAGGCGAGGTGGAAGATGGTGCTGGTCGGTGAGGGGGCTGAACGCGGTGCGTTGGCGGCACAAGCTGATGCGCTGGGTATTGCTGAGCATGTGATTTTCACCGGTTTCCAGAACACGCCTTTTGACTACCTCGCGACCTTTGACGCGTTTATTCTGGCCTCGCAGAGCGAAGGCTTGCCCCGCGTCGTGCTGGAAGCGATGCTGCTGAATATCCCCGTCATTGGCTCCAAGGTGACCGGCACGGCAGAATTGATCGATCATGCATCGACCGGGCTGCTTTTCCCGTGGAGCGATGTGTCGCAACTTGCTCAACACCTGGATAATATCTGGCAGGATCCCGATCTGCGCACCCGGCTCGCCGCCGCTGCGCATCAGAATGTCTGCAACGTGTATGCCATTGAAAGCTATGTTAACGGTGTCGAGGCCGTTCTTGGCGCGCAATAACCAAACGAGAAGAACATGTTTAAATTCCTGAATGCTCGCTACCGCCACATCACCGGGCGACATAACATTCCCTACGCTTCCCTTCCGGTCACGCGCGATCTCGTGGCGGTTGACTCTATCGTGATCCCTTGCACCGGTGCGGATTTCGTCGAAGAGGCGTTATTGTCCGCGACCTTTGCAGAGCGATATGCCACCGACGTCAGCGAGATTGTGATTGTCAGCGATCAACCAGAATCCGCGTTTGGCAATCTGCCGCCGAAAACCCGCATAGTGACCCTCGACCTGCCAAAACGTGAAGAAGGTTATCGCTACAAGCAGATCTACCTTAGCCGCCTGGTGAAGCTTAATGCCCCGCTGCAGGCGCGAGGTGAAGGCGTATTGATGATCGATTCCGATCTCAACCTGCTGAAGATGCCAGAAATCAACATGGCCGAGATGCACATCTACTCCAGCTTCCGCCAGGGCAAAATGATTGCCAAGCTGGACGGCGCGCCAGCGGAGAAAGTCCCGGCGTATTACAAAGAGACGGTGCGCCCGTATCTGGTTGATCATGTTAACGGTGCGTTTCTTGCGGCCACTAAAAAGACCTGGCGCCGTATCTGCCCGCTGTGGCTCACGCTGTTCCAGGATACCTGGGAACTGATGGAAGACACGCAACCGCCGACGGATCAGCTGCCGCTCGCCGCGCTACTGGACATGCTGGATTTAAAAACGGTTAACCTGGGCGACTGGATGAACTGGCCGGTGTCCAAGAAGATTGGCGGACAGGAAGCCGTTGTGCCGAAAGAGGTGATTGGTGCGCACGGTGGTTTTCCGCTCTCAGAATGGCAAAAGTATCTTGAATCACCTGAAAACAAACTGTTGTTCAAAGGTCAGGACTATACCCGCAAGGTGCGTTACCTGACGGACGAAGAGAAAAAAAATCAGTAAAAAAAGGGGCCGCTGGCCCCTTTTTGATTACTTATCCCAGCTCAGGATCACTTTCCCAGACTGGCCTGAACGCATCGCGTCAAAGCCTTTCTGGAACTCATCAACTGAGAAGCGGTGAGTAATAATCGGGGACAGATCCAGACCTGACTGAATTAATGCCGCCATCTTGTACCAGGTTTCGAACATTTCACGGCCATAAATGCCTTTGATGAACAGCCCCTTGAAGATGACCTTGTTCCAGTCGATAGACATATCTGACGGCGGAATACCCAACATCGCGATACGGCCACCGTGATTCATGGTGTCGAGCATGGTGCGGAACGCCGGTGGCGCACCGGACATCTCCAGACCTACGTCAAAGCCTTCGGTCATGCCCAGCTCTTCCATCACGTCGGTCAGACTCTCTTTGGAAACATCCACCGCGCGGGTGACGCCCATTTTACGCGCCAGCGACAGACGGTATTCGTTCACGTCGGTGATCACCACGTTACGCGCGCCCACATGCTTCGCCACGGCTGCCGCCATAATGCCAATGGGGCCCGCGCCAGACACCAGCACATCCTCACCCACCAGGTCGAAGGAGAGTGCCGTGTGTACCGCGTTACCGAACGGGTCAAAGATGGAGGCCAGATCGTCAGAGATATTGTCCGGGATTTTGAACGCGTTAAACGCCGGGATCACCAGGTATTCCGCGAAGCAGCCCGGGCGGTTTACGCCCACGCCAATGGTATTACGGCACAGGTGCGTACGCCCGCCGCGGCAGTTGCGGCAGTGGCCGCAGGTGATATGGCCTTCACCGGAGACGCGGTCGCCAATCTGGAAGCCTTTGACTTCCTGACCAATGCCAACCACTTCACCCACATATTCGTGACCGACAACCATCGGGACCGGAATGGTTTTCTGTGACCACTGATCCCAGTTGTAGATGTGAACGTCAGTACCGCAGATGGCGGTTTTACGAATTTTGATCAGCAGATCGTTATGACCGACTTCCGGCTCCGGCACGTCGGTCATCCAAATCCCTTCTTCCGCTTTCAGTTTGGATAACGCTTTCATCACACGTCCTCAGGCAATTACGCCCAGCTGTTTGCCGATGCGGGTAAAGGCTTCCACCGCACGTTCAATTTGTTCAGGCGAATGCGCCGCAGACATCTGGGTGCGGATACGCGCCTGGCCTTTTGGTACCACCGGGAAGAAGAACCCGGTGACATAAATCCCTTCTTTCTGCAGTTCACGAGCAAATTGCTGCGCCACGACCGCATCACCCAGCATCACCGGGATGATGGCGTGATCGGCACCGGCCAGGGTGAAACCTGCGGCGCTCATTTTTTCACGGAACAGACGGGCGTTCGACCACAGGCGATCGCGCAGCCCCGCGCCGGACTCCACCATCTCCAGTACCTTGATGGAGGCGGCAACAATGGCCGGCGCCAGGGAGTTGGAGAACAGATACGGGCGGGAGCGCTGACGCAGCCATTCAACCACCTCTTTACGCGCAGCGGTATAACCACCGGACGCGCCGCCGAGCGCTTTGCCCAACGTACCGGTGATGATATCCACGCGGCCCATCACGTCACAGTATTCGTGGGAACCGCGGCCATTTTCGCCGACAAAACCGACCGCGTGAGAGTCATCGACCATGACCAGCGCGTCGTATTTATCCGCCAGGTCACAGACACCTTTCAGGTTAGCGATCACACCGTCCATGGAGAACACGCCGTCGGTGGCGATCAGCACGTGGCGAGCACCCGCTTCACGGGCCTCTTTCAGGCGCGCTTCCAGTTCAACCATGTCGTTGTTGGCGTAGCGGAAACGCTTCGCTTTACACAGGCGTACGCCGTCGATGATGGAGGCGTGGTTCAGGGCGTCGGAGATAATCGCATCTTCTGCGCCAAGCAGGGTCTCAAACAGACCGCCGTTGGCGTCGAAGCAGGAGGAGTAGAGAATCGCGTCTTCCATTCCAAGGAAGCTCGCCAGCTTTTGCTCAAGCTGCTTGTGGCTATCCTGGGTACCGCAAATAAAGCGTACGGAGGCCATACCGAAACCGTGAGTATCCATGCCGTTTTTCGCTGCGGCAATCAGCTCAGGGTGATTCGCAAGACCTAAGTAGTTGTTCGCACAAAAGTTGATCACATGGCTGCCGTCGGCAACGGTGATGTCCGCCTGCTGAGCAGACGTGATAATACGCTCTTCCTTGAACAACCCTTCCGCACGTGCGGTGTCGAGGTCGCTGTTTAACTGTTTGTAAAAATCACCACGCATTGCAATTCTCCAGACTCGGCAAATTTCGGGACATATTACCCAAACCTATAGTTCATGACGAGATGACGCAGTATCTCTTGTCGTTTTTGCAGCATAAATCACGTGTACCCCTACCGCATATCGGTGAATGGCTGAAGACAGGGCATTGTGATGATATGATAGAAACATTAGCGTTCGGGATTGTCCCCGGACTCCACACTTCAAAGGTTACCGTTATGATCATCGTTACCGGCGGCGCAGGCTTTATCGGCAGCAATATTGTTAAGGCTCTCAATGACAAAGGCATCACCGACATCCTGGTGGTGGACAACCTGAAAGATGGCACCAAGTTCGTTAACCTGGTGGATCTGAACATCGCTGACTACATGGATAAAGAAGACTTCCTTATCCAGATTATGGCAGGTGAAGAGTTTGGCGAGATTGAAGCCATTTTCCACGAAGGTGCGTGCTCATCCACCACCGAGTGGGACGGCAAGTACATGATGGACAACAACTATCAGTACTCCAAAGAGATCCTTCACTACTGCCTGGAGCGTGAAATTCCGTTCCTGTACGCCTCTTCTGCTGCCACCTACGGCGGGCGTACCTCAGACTTCATCGAATCCCGCGAATACGAGCAACCGCTGAACGTCTACGGTTACTCCAAATTCCTGTTCGACGAATACGTGCGTCAGATTCTGCCAGAAGCGAACTCCCAGATTGTCGGCTTCCGTTACTTCAACGTCTACGGGCCGCGCGAAGGGCACAAAGGCAGCATGGCGAGCGTGGCATTCCACCTGAATACCCAGCTGAATAATGGCGAAAGCCCGAAACTGTTCGAAGGCAGCGACGGCTTTAAGCGCGACTTCGTCTACGTGGGCGATGTGGCTGCAGTCAACCTGTGGTTCTGGGAAAACGGTGTGTCCGGCATCTTCAACCTGGGGACTGGCCGCGCGGAATCCTTCCAGGCAGTGGCAGACGCGACGCTGGCGTACCACAAAAAAGGCAGCATTGAGTACATTCCGTTCCCGGATAAGCTGAAAGGCCGCTACCAGGCGTTCACCCAGGCAGACCTGACTAACCTGCGTAAAGCTGGCTACGACAAGCCGTTCAAGACCGTTGCCGAAGGCGTAACGGAATATATGGCCTGGCTGAACCGCGACGCGTAAGTATGAGAATTCTGGTGATCGGCCCGTCATGGGTGGGCGACATGATGATGTCGCAAAGTCTCTATCGCACGCTCAAGGCGCGCTATCCCCAGGCGATGATCGACGTGATGGCACCCGCGTGGTGCCGTCCGCTGTTATCGCGTATGCCGGAAGTGAACGAGGCGATCCCGATGCCGCTCGGCCACGGTGCGCTGGAAATCGGCGAACGCCGCAAGCTCGGCCATAGCCTGCGCGAGAAGCGCTACGATCGCGCGTATGTCCTGCCGAACTCTTTCAAATCTGCCTTAGTGCCCTTCTTTGCGGGTATTCCGCACCGTACCGGCTGGCGCGGTGAAATGCGCTACGGCCTGCTGAACGACGCGCGGGTGCTGGACAAAGAGGCCTGGCCGCTAATGGTGGAGCGCTACGTGGCTCTGGCCTACGACAAAGGCGTGATGCGCAGTGCGAAAGATCTGCCGCAGCCGCTGCTCTGGCCGCAGCTTCAGGTTAATGACGGCGAGAAATCCCAGACCTGCAACGCGTTTGGTCTTTCGTCTGAACGCCCGATGATTGGCTTCTGCCCTGGTGCGGAGTTCGGTCCGGCAAAACGCTGGCCGCACTATCACTATGCGGAGCTGGCAAAACAGCTGATCGACGAAGGCTATCAGATTGTGCTGTTTGGCTCGGCAAAAGACCACGAAGCAGGCAATGAAATTCTCGCCACGCTCAGCACAGAGCAGCAGGCCTGGTGCCGAAACCTGGCCGGGGAAACGCAGCTCGAACAAGCTGTTATTCTGATCGCCGCCTGTAAAGCCGTGGTGACCAATGATTCCGGCCTGATGCACGTCGCTGCCGCGCTGGACCGCCCGCTGGTCGCGCTGTATGGTCCAAGCAGCCCGGACTTCACGCCGCCGCTGTCGCACAAAGCGCGCGTCATTCGCCTGATTACCGGCTACCACAAGGTGCGCAAAGGCGATGCCGCAGAAGGCTATCACCAGAGCCTGATCGACATCACGCCGCAGCGTGTTCTCGAAGAACTCAACGAACTGCTGTTGAGCGAAGAAGGGTAACGGATGCGGGTATTGATCGTTAAAACCTCCTCTATGGGTGATGTTCTGCATACGCTGCCTGCGCTGACGGACGCGATGCAGGCCATTCCGGGCATCCGTTTTGACTGGGTGGTGGAAGAAGGCTTCGCGCAGATCCCTACCTGGCATGAAGCAGTAGACCGCGTGATCCCGGTGGCCATTCGCCGCTGGCGCAAAGCATGGTTCTCCACACCGATTAAAACCGAGCGCACCGCCTTCCGCGAAGCGGTTCAGGCGCAGCGTTACGACGCGATCATCGACGCGCAGGGGCTGGTGAAAAGCGCCGCGCTGGTGACGCGTCTGGCACACGGCGTAAAGCATGGCATGGACTGGCACTCCGCCCGCGAGCCGCTGGCGAGCCTGTTCTATAACCGTCGCCACCGTATTGCAAAACAACAGCACGCGGTGGAGCGTACCCGTGAACTGTTTGCCAAGAGTCTTGGCTATGTAAAACCGGAATCCCAGGGCGACTACGCCATTGCGCAGCACTTTTTGCGCAATACAGACCCCTGTACTCAGCCTTATCTTGTCTTCCTCCATGCCACAACGCGCGACGATAAACACTGGCCGGAAACGCACTGGCGAAGACTGATTGAACTAATGCAACCTACCGGGATCCATATTAAACTGCCCTGGGGCGCTGAACATGAGCGACAGCGTGCAGAACGTCTGGCCTCCGGTTTTTCGCACGTTGAGGTATTGCCAAGACTCACGCTGGCGCAGGTGGCCGCAGAACTGGCGGGGGCGAATGCCGTCGTTTCCGTGGATACAGGATTAAGCCATTTAACCGCAGCGCTGGATCGCCCGAATATTACGATATTCGGCCCGACCGATCCGGGTCTGATTGGGGGCTACGGTAAAAACCAGCACCAGATGGTCAGCCCAACGCAACACACGAAGGATATTAGCGCAGATGCTATTTTTTCATTTTTACAGGGCAGCCATCGGCTTTCTGACAGGGATATTTAACCCATGAGTTATGTATTTCTGCTGATTTTACTCTTTCCGGTGAAACTCATCCGAAAGCTGTTTCGCAAAGACACAGGTAAAAACCTGGTTATTCAGACAGCAAAAATCGGCGATTTTGTTAATGCAACGCCTCTTCTGGCATACCTGCAAAAAAGCGACGTACTTATTAGTCGCAGCGTAGGTGCACTGGCGAAGCATGATGAGACGATCGACGAGATTTTTTTCATCGAACAGCATAAGCGTAACCTGTGGCGAAAGCTCTGCTTTGCCTGCCGGATCATGAACCGCTATGACAATGTGTATCTTCTGCAGCCTAACAGCGTAAATCTTTTTTTTGCCTCCGTTTGTAACGCCAAAAACAAACAGTTCTTAAGCACATACACACGCAGGTGGTATCACGGAATTTTCTATGCAACGGCAGACGGTACCGTTGAACACGGCAAAAAGACATTGTCGGTGACGAACTATCTCAAGCTTGCCGACCGCACGCTGACCTGGAAAGACTCACCAAAGCACGCCACCAGACCACTTTTTAAACCCGCGACATATCCGGCAATCCTTGATAAACCCGGCGTGATCCGCATTGGCATCAGTATTGCCGCAGGAAATAAAGCGAAAACCGTCCCGCCGGGCATCTGGAAGCGGATTGCCGATCATCTCGCCGACCTGCCCTGCGAGTTTTATGTGTTTGGCGCCCCGAACGAACAATCGTGGATGGATGATATCACCCGCGCGTATGGCGAATTGCCCAACTTCATCAATCTGATTGGCAAAATTTCGCTTGAAGAACTCCCGTGGGCCATTTCAAAAATGGATTGTTATATCGCTTCCGACTCAGGAAATGTCTACGTTGCCGACGCGGTGGACGTGCCGGTAATCTTACTGTTTGGACCCTGTTGCCACTATGAACAGCGTCCGCTTGGCAACGTACTGCTGGTTGGGAATGATGACAATATTTGCTCGTATGTTTTTGAGACTCGCTATTACTTCTCACAAAGCCGGGAAGAACTCTTCTCTGTAACAGATAAATCGCTGGACAACATTAGACATTTCATTTGCGCGTTACCAACGGCTAACGCGGCCGCATATACCGTTGATGCCCAGGGAAACTAATTGTTATGGCTTTTCTAAGCATCATTATTGCCGCACATAACGCCCAGGACACGCTTGACGCAACGCTACAAAGCCTGCAAAACGCGATTGATAATGCGGGCGATGATGTAGAAATCATTATCTTTAATGACAGTTCCAATGATTCCACACAGGATATTATTGAGACGTGGTTGCCAAAGCTTCCGAATGCGCAATCCCGATACGTTGAGTACCGTAACGTCGGTCATGTTCGAAACAGCGCACTCTCTCTGGCGTCAGGTGAGTACATTACCATGCTGGATAGCGATGACCGATTGAAACCGGGCAGCATCCGTGACGCCGTGGCATTTCTGCAAGCACAGCGGCCTGATATGCTCCTGACGCGCCTGCTGGAAATACGCGATACGCATAAAATCACCGCTGACTGGCAGGGGTTCTCTCCCGTTGCTTTATCACAACACCAGGCAATAACGCGTTTCCTTCAGCATAAAGACTTTCAGGCGCACCTCATCGGGCAATTCGTTCATCGGAAGCTGTACGAAAACAACCCGATCCCTTCAATGGTCTGTTATGAAGATTTCGCCGTGTTTCCCGGCATGTTGATGCAATCGAGTAAAATAGTCTTCCAGCGGAAGGGGCACTATTATTACATCAAACGTAACGATAGTTTATCGAGCCGTCTTGACACCAGTAAAATCGCTACGCTTGTAGAATGCACATTACAGATGGAAAAGATATTCCCGCAATCATTCAGGCATCTCATCAATTGCCACTGGTTTGATATTTACAGCAACCACCGGCAACATCTGACCGACGTGCAACTCAAATTGGTCGAACAGCGGGTAAAAAGACTCTATTCGTTCTCTTTTTTCTTCTCCAGCGATGTTCGTTTCAGCTACAAAAAAAGGGTTATTGAGGCATTATGGAAAAAGTAAAACTGCGGCTCTATCAACTGACGCTTATTTTGAGCCTCATTTCGCTTGCGCTGGCGTTACTGAGCTCAGGGAAACAGCGTGAATTCTTCTATATTGCGGTTTATGCCAGCATTATCGGCCTGGCGTGCGAATATAAAAAAATCACCCTTCGTCCCTTTTCGATTGCGCTACCCATTTTGCTGATTGGGTTGCTCAATCTTATCTGGTATATGGCCTATGAATATCATAACGAAGGCTTGAACGCTTATAGCGATTACCTTGGCGCCAGCAAGAAATTGATTTTGGCGAGTATTCTCGTTTTCTATCTTGACCGGTTCAAATCTTATATTGATAAAACAGCCTTCCTGAAATATTTCTTGTATGCCTCTGGTGCAGGATTTGTCCTTGCTACTGGTTATGGCTTATGGCAAGCGTCACAGGGTATGGAACGTGTTGAGATGGCCATCAATCGTCCAACCGTGTCGGCCTATGTTTACTCCGTACTGTCACTGGCGTTTGTATACAGCCTTTATCTTCAGAAAAACAGAAAGCTGTATGTGGCCGCAGGGCTCACCATCTTGATCTCTTATTTCGTCATCCTTTTGACGGCTACGCGCGCCGCAATGGGATTATATTTGCTTCTGGCGATTGTACTCACACTCTACCACTTCAGAAGAATCCATCTGAAATCAACGCTGATTTTCTTATGTATTGTGGCAGGTATAGTGGTTGTGAGTTACAAGCCGTTAATTCTGCCTAAGATACAACAAACACAATCTGAAATAGAACGTTATCAAAAAGGATATGACGCCACCTCACTCGGTGCACGTTTTTCTATGTGGATTATTGGTGCTCAAAACGGACTTGCCCACCCCATGGGGCAGTCAGTCGAAGACCGCGAAGTCTGGTCACAGCAATATGTGAAAAATGGACATCCACATCTCGCGGCAGCGCTTGAATTTACCCGGATTCATCTGCACAACGAGTTCATTGAAAAATACTCTCTTCAGGGGATCCCTGGGCTGGTAATATTATTCTTTTTCTATATCTCGATGATCGTGTACGCACTTAAAAATAAAAATGGTCTGCTGCTGACGACCATGCTTCTTTTATTGCTCTATGGTCTGACGGACGTCATTTTGTTGAGCTCAGAGGCGCTCATCTTCTTTGTCACCGTGTTTGCGCTGAGTACACTCTTTTCACAAACCAGACAACGCCAGTAAGTGATAATGCCCGCCATGCGGGCATTATTTTTTCTTGTGTTGATAAAACTCCGCCAGCGTCATCCCCACCGTCTTGTCGGATAACCAGCTAAACAGCGCTTCCAGATCCTGGTATAACCCCTCGATCGCCGCCTCGTCCTTAAACGTAGGACTGCCCCCGGGCATAAATTCCGACGAATGGAGCATAAACTCGACGTAATCATTTCCCTGAGAAAGGCATTGCTGCGCAACCTCAATCATCTGCGACGCATTACCACCCGTCGGACGTAACCAGTTCACAGAAGGTGAGCGGTATTTACCACGAAGACGATCGTAACCCTGTTTGATCGTGTTCAGCCAGGCAGGATGTTTATACTGAATGCTCATCGGCACTTCGAGTAAAGGGCTCGTGCCCGCCCGGGAAATGTCGTTAACGTCAATAAAGTAGGCACGGTCCGGAAAATGTTGGTAATCCGTCCCACCATGGCCTTGCGGAGCCCCCTTCGCATTGCGCCAGTTCACTCGCGGCGTCACCGAGCAATCAACCTGATACCCCAGTTCAATCAGTAGCCTGGCATAACGGCTATCAAACGCCCAGCGCCCGGCGCGGTGGCTTAACATTTTGGTCTGGAACGTCTCTTCCAGCAGGCGGGTCATGAACAGCACTTTCTCGCGCATCACCTCGTCTGAAAATTCAATCAAATAAGGCTGCCAGCGCCAGTCATCGCCCGTGAGATCGTGCTCAGGCGGGCTATTCCATGCGTGGAGGTGCATGCCCACCTCCCCCTGGCCGCGAGCGATCACGTCCCTGGCGAAGTCGATGAAAACGGGCTCGATCGCCATCTCATAGTTTGTCAGCCACACGGGCTTAAAGCCGAAACGTTCACACAGCGTCTGGAACCGGGCCAGATAGCGCGCGTTTTCCGTTTTAATGACGCGGTGATTCTGCCAGAGATTATCGCCCTCAGTATCAATCGTGATGATAAACGCGGGTTTTTTCATAATGAGTCCGCAAGACAGGGAAGTTAGCGCTATGTTACGCACTCTCCAAACCATCAGTAAACCCTTGCAGGGAAATTCCTGAGATTATGGAGAAAGAGTGCAAGTCGCTATCAGGTCTATTAGAATTGCCAACAGTACAACGCCGATAAGATGATGATGAATAACTTACCTGACACGCCTGATTTGCGCATTTTACTGATCAAACTCCGCCATCATGGCGATATGTTATTGACCACCCCCGTCATTGATTCATTACGTCAACAATGGCCACACGCGCAAATTGATGTGCTCTTGTATGAAGAAACGCGCGACATGCTCGCCGCGCATCCGGCAATTGGCACCATTTATGGAATCGATCGTAAATGGAAGCACCTGGGCACACTCAAGCATCTACAGAAAGAGTGGCAGTTGCTGTGTGCGTTAAGGAAGCAACATTATCATCTGGTGATTAACCTTGCCGATCAGTGGCGTAGCGCTATTGTCACTCGCTTCACCGGCGCGCCGGTTCGTCTCGGATTTGCCTTTAACAAACGCAACAATGCATTCTGGCGTTTTTGTCTCAGCGATTTAGTCTCCGTTGCAAATCACCAGTCTCTGCACACCGTCGAGCAAAACCTCTCCATTCTGTCTCCATTACAGGTCGCAGCGCAGCCCGCCGTCACCATGGCCTACAGCGCAGATGACTGGCACTTCGCCCGCCAACAGCTGGAGAAAAAGGGTGTAAGTGATAACTATATCGTGATTCAGCCAACATCCCGCTGGTTCTTCAAATGCTGGGATGAAGACAAAATGGCGCAAACGATTACAGCGCTGCAGCAAGATGGGCATACCGTCGTACTCACGGCTGGGCCGGATAAAAAAGAGATGGCGATGATCGATCGCATTCTCGCCGCGTCCCCGAAGACCGGCGTCGTCTCGCTGGCCGGTCAATTAACGCTGCGCCAGCTTGCAGCGCTGATCGATCATGCCTGCCTGTTCATTGGGGTTGATTCGGTTCCGATGCATATGGCCGCCGCGCTGCAGACGCCCTGCGTGGCACTCTTTGGCCCTTCCAAACTGACGTTTTGGTCTCCGTGGCAGGTCAACGGCGACGTTATCTGGGCTGGCGACTTCGGCCCGCTCCCCGATCCGGACGCCATTGATACCAACACTAAAGAGCGCTATCTCGACGCCATTCCCGTGGATGCTGTCGTCTCTGCTGCAAAGAGATATCTGTCATGAAACACCATCGTCTGGCTATTGTGCGCCAAAAATATCGTCCTGATGGCGGAGCGGAACGGTTCGTCTCCCGCGCGCTCACCGCGTTAAGCAACCAAAATCTTGAGCTGAATGTCATCACCCGTGAATGGCAGGGAGAAAAGCAGGACGACTGGCATATCCACATTTGCGATCCGCGAAAGTGGGGCCGCATCAGCCGCGAGCGTGGTTTTGCTCATGCCGCACGTGAACTGTGGCAACAACAACAGTTTGATATTGTGCAAAGCCACGAGCGAATCCCGGGCTGTGACATCTACCGCGCAGGCGATGGCGTCCACCGCCGCTGGCTACTGCAGCGTGCACGCATTCTACCCGCCTGGCGTGCAAAGATGCTGATGGTCGATCGCTATCACCGCTATGTGATGCATGCCGAACGAGAGATGTACCAGGCACCGGAACTCAAAGCGGTTATCTGTAATGCGGAGATGATCAAACGCGAAATTGTCGAAGATTTTGATATTGACGCAAAAAAAATACATATAATTTATAATTCTATTGATTCCAGCCGCTTCGTTCCGGCTCAGGAGGCACAACGTGCCGCGTTGCGTCAGCAATTTGGTTTGCCAGCCGATGCCGTGGTGTTCTGTTTTGTCGGCTCCGGGTTCGAACGAAAAGGCCTGGCCAGCGCCATACGGGCTATCGCTGGAACAGCGGCATGGCTGATTGTGGTTGGACAGGATAAAGCAGAACGTCGTTATCGCGATCTTGCCCGTTCACTCGGCTGCGAAGGGCAAATCCGTTTCCTGGGGATGCAAAAAGAAACGCTTCCTTTTTATCAGCTATCCGATGGTTTACTGTTGCCAACGCTGTATGATCCCTTTCCTAACGTCATTCTTGAAGCAATGGCCTGCGGTTTACCCGTCATAACTTCAGAGAGTTGCGGAGGCGCTGAATTTATTCAGCAAGGCCAGAACGGATTTTATTGCGACGCCCTTGATATCAAGACATTGAAGGAAGCGATATCCGCCATTCCTTCTCTGGAAAAAAATAACAATATGGGACGCGCGGCACGGGAACGTGTGAAAGACGCCACCCCCGAAAAACTGTCAAGTCAGCTTATTTCGCTTTATCAAAAATTACTGGATTAAAAATGCGCATCCTAATGATTATTGATGGTTTACCCGGTGGGGGAGCTGAAAAAACGGTTCTTACACTTTCCAGTGGATTGATAGAAATGGGACATCAGGTCTCTCTCTTCTCCCTGCGGAAAGTGTGCGATTACGCCATCCCGGAAGGCATTGATTATCAGGTTGTTCAGGATACCTGCAAAAAACCGTGGCGAAAGCTGACGGAGATCCCACGCCGCGCCCATCTGCTGGATCGGGCTATTGAGCGGGCTGAACGCAGCGGAAAATTTGACGTTGTGTTCTCTCATTTGCACAAAACCGACCGCATTGTTGCACACTGCCGTGCGCTGGAACGCGATAAAGTCTGGTTTTGCGTGCATGGCATGTTCTCGTTCTCCTATTTGCGCCATCGCCGCGGGCTTTCTCGCTGGTTTAAGCATCTTAAAATTCGTCATACCTACGAAAATCGTAATGTTGTCGCTGTTTCAGGCGCCGTGTTGAAAGATCTTTCAGAGACGCTGGCGCTCACGCTTCGACGCAAAGCGGTAATCCATAACCCGTTTGATATCCCTGAAATTCAGCGTCTGGCTGATGCCCCCTTTGAAATGCAAGGGAAGGATTACATCATTCATGTTGGCCGCTTCCATGAGCACAAACGTCACGATCGGCTTTTACGTGCGTTCGCACTGAGTCAACTTGACACTACACTGGTCATGATGGGCAATGGATCCGACGCCAAAATCCAAAAATTACAGCAGCTTGCCAGAGATTTGGGTATTGAAAACAAAACGGTTTTCCGCCCATTCGACGCCAACCCCTACCCCTGGATAAAAGGGGCGCGGTTCTTAGTGTTAAGTTCTGACTGCGAAGGTTTTGGTAATGTGCTGGTCGAATCCATTATCTGCCAGACCCCGCCGGTCAGTACAAATTGTCCAGGAGGCCCCGCTGAAATCCTCACGGGAGACCTGGCGCGCGGGCTGTCAGAGTTAAACGACGAATCACTGGCAAAAACGCTGGTCGATATTTATACCTCCCCGCCGGTCGTTGGCGGTGCAACCATTGCGTCGTTCGGCATCAATGCCATTTGCCGGCAATATATTGCTTTGGTAGACAATCAAAAATAATCAGGTTTCTTATGCAAAATTCAGCGCCATTATTAAGCGTGGTGGTTGCCGTATATAACGGTGAAGCTTTTCTGGATCAGTTCTTTACCTGCCTTCTGAATCAACGCATCGACAGCATGGAAGTCATTATTGTCAATGACGGCTCTACTGACCGTTCGATGCAGATCGTCGAAAGCTGGCGTGAAAAACTGCCGCAGTTGCAGGTGATTGAACAGCAAAATCAGGGCGTATCCATCGCGCGTAATACCGGCCTGGCCGTAGCAACGGGTCAGTATCTCTCTTTCCCGGATATTGATGATGTCTTCAAGCCGGGCATGTACCAGCGTCTTCTGGATATGGCCGTCACGCAGGATTTGGATGTCGCGACCTGCAATGGGAACTACGTCTGGGAAAACAACAAGAAACCCTCTCGCCCTATTTTCCCTGAAGATAAACTCGCCTCGACGGATGTCATGACTGGCCCGGCGTGGTTAAAGAAGGCGCTGGATTCACGAAAGTTCCTGCACGTCACCTGGTTAAACATCTATCGCCACGACTTTATTCGTAAACACAGTTTCCATTTTGAACCCGGCCTTCGCCATCAGGATATTCCGTGGACGACCGAAGTGCTGCTTGCCGCGGAACGCGTTCAGTACACCAGCGAACGCTTTTATGACTACTACATTCACTCTGCTTCGGTATCGCATACTCCGGATAATGACGACACGCTGATTCGCTCCGCCCGTCATTACATGAAAATCCTGCAGATGCTTGACGCCATTAACCAGCGTTACCCGGATAAAGTGAAAAATATCCCGGCTTGCCACTGGCAAATCGCCAAAGAGGGGCTGGGGATCATTCACACCTTCGACAACATGAAGGATGAGGCGAAGAAGACCATGATTATCAAAGAGTTCTTTGATACCGGGATCTGGAAGCTTATCTGGAAAAGTGCTAAAAGTCCGCGTTTGCGCTGGCGTCTGGGTCGACGCTACTTCCGTTTAAAACGGTATCTGGCATAAGAGATAGCTTTAGCACGCTTAAATGCTTAGAATTTCCCGGCCGAAACTAAAAAACGGATAATCGCTTGGAATTGTTGTATACCGCCCTGCTCTACATCATTCAGCCACTGGTGTGGCTGAGACTGTTGCTTCGTAGCCGTAAAGCGCCTGCGTACCGTAAACGCTGGGCTGAGCGCTATGGCTTTTGCCGCAATAAAGTCGCCCCGGACGGTATTCTCCTGCATTCCGTTTCTGTTGGTGAAACGCTGGCAGCGATCCCGTTGGTTCGCGCCCTGCGTCACCGCTACCCGTCGCTGCCCATCACCGTCACGACGATGACGCCAACCGGCTCAGAGCGCGCGTTATCCGCCTTTGGCAAAGACGTTCATCACGTCTACCTCCCTTACGATCTGCCCTGCGCCATGAATCGTTTCCTGAATACCGTTCGCCCGAAACTGGTGATCGTGATGGAAACTGAACTGTGGCCGAACATGATTTCCGCCCTGCATGCCCGTAAAATTCCACTGGTGATTGCCAACGCGCGCCTGTCAGAGCGCTCAGCGAAAGGCTACGGCAAGCTGGGTAAATTTATGCGCCGTCTCCTGAGCAAAATCACCCTGATTGCCGCGCAGAATGAAGAAGATGCCGCACGCTTTATCGCGCTGGGCCTGAAACGCAACCAGCTTGCGGTAACGGGCAGCCTGAAATTTGATATTTCTGTTACCCCTGAACTCGCCGCCCGCGCGATCACGCTGCGTCGCCAGTGGGCCCCGCGTCGTCAGGTCTGGATTGCAACCAGTACCCATGATGGCGAAGAAGAGATCATCCTGCAGGCGCACCGCAAGCTGCTGGAAAAATTCCCTGATTTACTGCTGATCCTCGTTCCCCGCCATCCGGAGCGTTTTAAAGATGCCCGTGAAATGGTGCAGAAAGGCGGCTTCAGCTTCACCTTGCGCAGCAGCGGTGAGATCCCTTCCGGCAGCACCCAGGTGGTGATTGGCGATACCATGGGCGAGCTGATGTTGCTGTACGGCATTGCCGACCTCGCCTTTGTCGGCGGCAGCCTGGTGGAACGCGGCGGCCATAACCCGCTCGAGCCAGCTGCGCACGCCATTCCGGTGCTGATGGGTCCGCACACGTTTAACTTCAAAGATATCTGCGCCAAATTGCAGCAGGCCGATGGTTTAATTACCGTGACCGACGCGGACTCCGTCGTCAAAGAGGTGTCGACCCTTCTGACGGACGAAGATTATCGTCTGTGGTACGGTCGCCATGCCGTCGAAGTGCTGCATCAGAACCAGGGCGCACTCACCCGTCTTCTGCAGCTTCTGCAACCTTATCTGCCTCAGCGGAGCCACTAATGTCAACGCGTCTGTCGGTCGTGATGATCGCCAAAAACGCCGCCGACCTGCTTCCGGACTGCCTGGCTTCGATCGCCTGGGCTGACGAAATCGTCGTCCTTGACTCCGGCAGCACGGACAACACGGTGGACGTTGCCCGCGCAGCGGGTGCAAAGGTCTTTATCAATACGGACTGGCAAGGCTATGGCATCCAGCGCCAGCGCGCGCAAAAGTATGCTACCGGTGATTACGTGTTGATGATCGACACCGACGAGCGTGTCACCCCGGAACTCCAGCAAGCCATTCAGACCGTGCTTGCCGCGCCACAGCCTGGAGCGGTCTACAGCATTGCCCGTCGTAACTACTTCCTGGGCCGTTTTATGCGCCACAGCGGCTGGTATCCAGACCGCGTAATGCGCCTCTATGAGCGCGAGCGTTATCAGTACAACGATAATCTGGTGCATGAATCCCTGGCCTGCGACAACGCTCAGGTGATTGCCTTATCCGGCGACCTGCTGCATCTGACCTGCCGGGATTTCGCCAGCTTCCAGCGTAAACAGCTCAACTATGCGACCGCATGGGCGCAGGAGCGCCACCAGCGCGGCAAGAAGGCGACGCTGACCGGGATTTTTACCCATACGCTGGGTGCGTTTCTGAAAACGCTGCTGCTGCGCGGCGGCGTGCTGGACGGTAAACAGGGCTGGTTACTGGCAGTCGTGAATGCTCAGTATACTTTTAACAAATACACCGAGCTGTGGGCGCTCTGCCGCGGCTACTCAGAGAAAACGTGAGCCATGAGCACAAAAGCGATTTATCCGGGTACCTTCGATCCGATCACCAACGGTCATCTTGATATCATCACCCGTGCGGCGTGCATGTTCGACACGGTGATTCTGGCGATTGCCGCCAGTCCCAGCAAGAAACCCATGTTTGACCTCGACGAGCGTGTTGCGCTTGCCCGCGATGCGATTGCACACCTGCCGAACGTAGAGGTGGTGGGCTTCAGCGACCTGATGGCAAACTTCGCCCGTGCCCAGCAGGCAAACATCCTGATTCGCGGGTTACGCGCGGTGGCAGACTTCGAGTATGAGATGCAGCTGGCGCACATGAACCGCCACCTGATGCCGGAGCTGGAAAGCGTATTCCTGATGCCGTCCAAAGAGTGGTCGTTTATCTCTTCTTCGCTGGTGAAAGAGGTGGCGCGCCATCACGGGGACGTTACCCACTTCCTGCCGGTAAACGTCCACCAGGCGTTGCAAGAAAAGCTAAAGTAGCGCTATTTCTGACACTGACGGCAGTAGAACGTGGCGCGCTGTGCGTGCTTCGTGGCAATAACTGGCGTTCCGCAGACTCTGCATGGCTCGCCTTTACGGCCATACACCTGCAGCTCCTGAGCAAAATAGCCCGGCTTGCCGTCGCTTTGCAGGAAATCCTTCAGCGTGGTTCCGCCCTGCTCAATCGAGCGCAGCAATACCGCTTTAATCACTCTGACCAGCAGCTCGCACTCCTGAGCCGACAGTGAAGAGGCCAGCCGATCGGGATGGATCCCGGCGGCAAACAGCGATTCGCTGGCATAGATATTCCCCACGCCGACCACCAGCTTGTTATCCATCAGCCAGGGCTTAATCGGGCTCTTCTTCTTCGCGCACTTCGCTTTCAGGTATTCCGCATTAAACGCGTCTGAGAGCGGCTCCGGGCCCAGATGCGCCAGCACGTTGTGCCCGTCCAGCTCTTTAGTCCACAGCCACGCGCCAAAGCGCCGTGGGTCGGTGTAACGCAGCACTTTGCCGTTGCTCATCACCAGATCGACGTGGTCGTGCTTTTCCGCGGGCAGTTCTTCAGTAAGGATGCGCAGGCTCCCGGACATCCCCAGATGGATGATAATCCAGCCGTCAGGCAGCTCCAGCAGCAGGTATTTCGCGCGGCGCTGCACGCTAAGCACGGGTTTATCGCTTAACGCGTGGATCTCATCGGACACCGGCCAGCGCAGACGTCCATTGCGAACGACAGCATGAAGAATCGTCGCGCCGACCAGATGGGGCTCAATGCCGCGGCGGCTGGTCTCTACCTCAGGTAATTCAGGCATGGTTCCTCCGTTGAGATGCAGAATGCAAAAAACCCCGCATTTGCGGGGTTTTTCAATACAAGGAGGCTAAAATTATTTGATTTTAGCTTCTTTGTACAGTACGTGCTGGCGTACAACTGGATCGAATTTTTTCAGTTCCAGTTTTTCCGGCTTAGTACGTTTGTTCTTCGTGGTGGTGTAGAAGTGACCTGTACCAGCAGAAGAAACCAGCTTGATTTTCTCGCGAATACCTTTAGCCATGATTTATTTCCTCTTTAAGTACTTAGTACTTTTCGCCACGGGCACGCAGTTCAGACAGAACTGTATCGATGCCTTTCTTATCAATTACACGCATACCTTTAGCAGATACACGCAGGGTGACAAAACGCTTCTCGCTCTCAACCCAGAAACGGTGAGAGTGCAGGTTCGGCAGGAAACGGCGTTTAGTCGCGTTCAGTGCGTGGGAACGGTTGTTACCGGTCACCGGACGCTTGCCAGTAACTTGGCAGACTCGGGACATGTCTATTCTCCAAAAATCAAATTAGCTCGAGCTTCGTATGGGGTATCGGCGCCTCGTCAGGCTTTACAGCCCGGTCATCGCATAGTTCTAAGTGAACTCTCGATTGCCAGGCCCAAATGCCAAACCCGAGATTCTCAAAGGTGGCGTAGTATACGCTGACTCGGCGGTGTGCTCAAGTCCCGAACAGACAAAGATCCCGATGGATCGCCAGAAATAGCCTAAATCCAGCCATGTTCGGCAAAAGAAAGGTACTCTCCGCGGCCAATTATCAGATGATCCAGCACACGAATGTCCATGAATTGACAGCATTTGATAATGCGCTCGGTCATTTCTTTGTCAGCTCTGCTCGGTTCTGCACAGCCAGAGGGGTGATTATGCGCGAGGATCACGCCCGCTGCATTCACTTTTATCGCTTCGCGCACAATTTCACGCGGATGTACCTCAACATGGTTCAGGGTACCCGAAAAAAGATGGCTGTGTTTCAGCACCCGGTTCCTGTTGTCGAGAAAGATCACCATAAAGATCTCGCGTTCAACATCGGTTAACTGACTTTGCAGGAATTCTCGCGTCATCGCTGGCGTCAGGATCGGTGCCTCCTTCTCCAGGCGGACATTGTTAAAACGGCGGGCCAGCTCGGCAATCGCCCTCAGCTGAGCATATTTCGCCACGCCGATCCCGCCAATGTGCTTAAACTGCGCCAGGTCGGCGGTCAGCAAGCCATACAGTGAACCGAAATGAGCGATCAGCTCTTTTGCCAGCGTAAAGACCGTTTTCCCCGGGGTCCCGGTACGCAAAAAGAGCGCCAGCAGCTCATCGTCTGTTAATGGGGTGACGCCGTTGCGCAGCAACTTTTCGCGCGGCAGCAGCAGTTCATCCTCTTCTTCCATGCTCTTTCTCCCTTTTTACCCACATGCTGCCACAGGCCAGTCAGGCACTCGACGGCCTCGTATCGTTCTTGCGTAGCGCCTCGCAAAGTGAGCTAAGGACAAAATCACCGCGCTCAGGGGATTGTGATAAAATGCCCGCTCTCTGGTGAAACCCAACAGGAAAGAATCATGATGAGCCTGGCCGGTAAAAAAATCGTTCTTGGCGTAAGCGGCGGTATTGCTGCCTATAAAGCGCCGGAGCTGGTGCGTCGTCTGCGCGAGCGCGGGGCGGATGTGCGGGTCGCGATAACCGAAGGCGGCAAAGCCTTTATCACTCCCCTGAGCCTGCAGGCCGTGTCAGGGTACCCGGTATCTGACAGCCTGCTCGACCCGGCCGCCGAAGCCGCAATGGGCCACATTGAGCTTGGGAAGTGGGCAGATCTTGTGATTCTTGCCCCTGCCACGGCTGATTTGATTGCCCGAGTGGCGGCCGGTATGGCGAACGATTTGGTTTCAACCATATGCCTCGCTACACCTGCCCCGGTCGCCGTTGTGCCTGCGATGAACCAGCAGATGTACCGTAACGCGGCCACCCAGCATAATCTGGAGATGCTGGCGTCACGCGGCCTGCTTATCTGGGGTCCGGACAGCGGCAGCCAGGCCTGCGGCGATGTGGGCCCGGGCCGCATGCTTGACCCACTGACGATTGTCGACATGGCCGCCGCCCATTTCTCGCCTGTCAACGATCTGCAACATCTCAACATCATGATTACCGCGGGCCCTACGCGCGAGCCGCTGGACCCGGTGCGTTACATCACTAACCACAGTTCCGGCAAAATGGGTTTTGCCATTGCCGCCGCTGCCGCAAAACGCGGCGCCAACGTCACGCTGGTAAGCGGTCCGGTCTCGTTGCCTACGCCGCCTTTTGTGCAGCGCATTAACGTCACCACCGCCCTGGAGATGGAAGCCGCCGTGCAGGCTCATGCGCAACGCCAGCAGATTTTCATCGGTTGTGCGGCCGTGGCAGACTACCGCGCTGAGACCATCTCTGATGCGAAAATCAAAAAGCAAGGCGATGAATTAACGCTAAAAATGGTGAAAAACCCGGACATTGTTGCCGGCGTCGCCGCACTAAAAAACCATCGTCCCTACGTTGTTGGGTTTGCCGCAGAAACGAATAATGTGGAAGAATATGCTCGGCAAAAACGTACGCGCAAAAACCTCGATTTAATCTGCGCGAACGATGTATCGCTGGCCACGCAAGGATTTAACAGCGACAGCAACGCACTGCACCTTTTCTGGCAGGATGGAGATAAAATCTTACCGCTTGAGCGCAAGGAACTCCTGGGCCAACAATTACTGGACGAGATCGTTACCCGTTATGATGAAAAAAATCGACGTTAAGATTCTGGACCCGCGTGTTGGCGAGCAATTCCCGCTGCCAACCTATGCCACCTCCGGCTCTGCCGGACTTGACCTGCGCGCCTGTCTCGACGACGCCGTAGAACTGGCTCCGGGTGCCACCACCCTGATCCCGACGGGCCTGGCCATTCACATTGCTGACCCGTCTCTGGCGGCAGTCATCCTGCCACGCTCTGGCCTTGGCCATAAGCATGGCGTTGTGCTGGGCAACCTGGTTGGCCTGATCGACTCCGACTATCAGGGTCAACTGATGGTTTCCGTCTGGAACCGTGGTCAGGACAGCTTCACCATTGAACCGGGCGAGCGTATCGCGCAGATGGTCTTTGTGCCGGTGGTTCAGGCAGAATTTAACCTGGTGGCAGATTTTGACGCCACCGACCGTGGCGAAGGCGGCTTCGGCCATTCCGGGCGCAAATAAACGCCCAACAAACACGTATCTCACAGCGCCATAATGCAATAACAAACCGCAAACGTCCGTTTGCGGTCGCTGTGTGGATGCCAGCCTGGCAAGTGCTTATTTTCAGGGGTATTTTGTAACATGGCAGAAAAACAAACCGCGAAAAGGAATCGTCGCGAAGAAATACTTCAATCTCTGGCTCTGATGCTTGAATCCAGCGATGGCAGTCAACGCATCACCACCGCTAAACTGGCCGCCTCTGTAGGCGTGTCTGAGGCGGCGCTATACCGTCATTTCCCCAGCAAAACCAGGATGTTCGACAGCCTGATTGAGTTTATTGAAGACAGCCTGATCACACGCATCAACCTGATTCTGAAAGACGAAAAAGACACCACCGCGCGTCTGCGTCTGATTGTGCTGTTAATTCTGGGCTTTGGTGAACGTAACCCGGGCTTGACCCGTATCCTCACTGGCCACGCGCTGATGTTTGAGCAGGACAGGCTACAGGGCCGCATTAATCAGCTTTTCGAACGTATTGAAGCGCAGCTGCGCCAGGTACTACGCGAGAAGAAAATGCGTGAAGGCGAAGGATACACGATGGATGAGACATTGCTGGCAAGCCAGATCTTAGCGTTTTGTGAAGGTATGCTCTCACGCTTTGTCCGTAGCGAATTTAAATACCGTCCAACGGACGATTTTGACGCCCGCTGGCCGCTCGTCGCCGCTCAGTTGCAATAACTCCGGTGCCGGATGACGGCTTCGCCTTATCCGGCCTGCGGGTGATGTAGGCCCGGTAAGCGGTAGCGCCACCGGGCAATTCAGCTACACGCCAAACTCTTCGCGATATGCACGCACCGCAGCCAGATGGTCCGCCATCTCAGGCTTCTCTTCCAGATACGCAATCAGCTCTTTCAGGGTAATGATAGAGGTCACTTTGCAGCCGTAATCACGCTCAACTTCCTGGATAGCAGAGATATCGCCGCGACCACGCTCCTGACGATCCAGAGAAATCAGTACGCCAGCCAGCGTCGCGCCGTGAGCCTGGATAATCTCCATCGATTCACGAATCGCAGTGCCTGCGGTGATCACATCGTCCACCAGCATCACGCGGCCCTGCAGTGCACTGCCGACCAGGTTACCGCCTTCACCGTGGGTTTTAGCCTCTTTACGGTTAAAGCAGTACGGCACGTCGCGATCGTGATGTTCCGCCAGCGCTACTGCGGTGGTGGTCGCAATCGGAATGCCTTTGTAGGCCGGGCCAAAAAGCAGGTCAAAATCAATTCCGGAATCCATCAGCGCTTCGGCATAGAAACGACCCAACAGCGCCAGATCGCGCCCGGTATTAAACAGCCCGGCGTTAAAGAAATAAGGGCTCTTACGACCGGATTTCAGCGTAAACTCGCCAAACTTAAGGACCTGTTTATTAATCGCAAACTCAATAAACTGGCGCTGATACGATTTCATGGATTCGCTCCTTTGGTTTCTGTCTTGCAGGCAAAAAAAAGGCGACTCATTGGTCGCCTTTAAAATCAATTTTCTAACGCCGCTTTCTGCGACGTGACAATAGATTCGATTCCCCCTCGGGCCAGAGCCAGCAGGGTAAGAAGTTCTTCATGGGTGAACGGCTCGCCTTCCGCCGTGCCCTGTACCTCAATGATGCGACCGTCTTCGGTCATCACTACGTTCATGTCGGTCTCGGCGGCGGAATCTTCGACGTATTCCAGATCGCACAGCGCTTCACCGTTAACGATACCCACGGAAACCGCCGCAACCATGCCTTTCATTGGGTTGGTTTTCAGCTTACCGGCTGCAACCAGTTTGTTCAGGGCATCGGCCAGCGCCACACAGGCACCGGTAATGGACGCGGTACGCGTGCCGCCATCAGCCTGAATCACGTCGCAGTCGAGCGTAATCGTGAATTCACCGAGAGTTTTCAGGTCCACAGCGGCGCGTAGCGCCCGCGCGATCAGACGCTGAATTTCCATGGTACGGCCACCCTGCTTACCCTTCGCCGCTTCACGGGCGTTACGGGTGTGAGTCGCGCGCGGCAGCATGCCGTATTCTGCGGTGATCCAGCCCTGGCCCTGGCCTTTCAGGAAACGCGGAACACCTTCTTCGATGGACGCGGTGCACAGTACTTTGGTGTCACCAAACTCAACCAGCACGGAACCTTCAGCGTGTTTTGTATAGTTACGGGTCAGGGTGACGGGACGCACCTGATTGGCGCTACGACCTGATGGACGCATGATGGATTCTCCGGCTTGAAACGAATGTGGCTGCGCATTATACGGATAAAGGACGCTTATTCCTATCCTGAGAAGCCCCCGAAAGCTATAATCCCCCCATCTCTCCTTTAAAAACGGGAATGTCTATGATCCGCAGTATGACCGCCTACGCCCGGCGTGAAATCAAGGGTAGCTGGGGTAGCGCTACCTGGGAAATGCGCTCGGTAAACCAGCGCTATCTGGAAACATATTTCCGTATGCCGGAGCAGTTCCGCAGCCTCGAGCCCGTTGTACGCGAGCGCATCCGTACTCGTCTGACGCGCGGTAAAGTGGAATGTAACCTGCGTTTTGAGCCTGATGCCAGTGCGCAAGGCGAACTGATCCTGAATGAAAAACTGGCTAAACAGCTCGTGAATGCGGCGAACTGGGTCAAAATGCAAAGTGATGAAGGCGAAATCAACCCGGTTGATATTCTGCGCTGGCCTGGCGTCATGGCTGCCGGTGAGCAGGATCTGGATGCCATCGCCGCCGAAATCCTTGCCGCCCTCGACGGTACCCTGGATGACTTTATCGTGGCCCGCGAAACCGAAGGCCAGGCGCTGAAAGCGATGATTGAGCAGCGTCTTGAAGGCGTAAGCGCCGAAGTGGCAAAAGTCCGCACCCATATGCCGGAAGTGCTGCAATGGCAGCGCGAGCGTCTGGTAGCCAAACTGGAAGAAGCGGAAGTTCAGCTGGAAAACACCCGTCTGGAACAAGAGCTGGTGCTGATGGCGCAGCGTATTGACGTTGCCGAAGAGCTGGATCGTCTGGAAGCACACGTGAAAGAGACCTACAACATCCTGAAGAAGAAGGAAGCGGTAGGCCGCCGCCTCGACTTTATGATGCAGGAGTTCAACCGCGAGTCGAACACCCTGGCATCTAAGTCGATCAATGCTGAAGTAACCAACTCAGCGATCGAGCTGAAGGTGCTGATTGAGCAGATGCGCGAGCAAATCCAGAACATCGAGTAATCGCTTTCAGGTGGTGTCCGCTGGACACCACCCATTAGTATTTTTAATCCGAATTTCCACCCACTCTCCTTCCTTACCTCCATTTATCAGGCCCCTTTAAGGGAAATGAATAAATTTTTATAGCGCAAAGGGATTCACCTTAGAAAATCTCAATCGTGATCTTGCGCACAAATCGCTAACCTGCCCGCGTTCTGACCGGAGGGTATATGCTGCTTCACACTCTTTATCTTATTGGTATCACCGCAGAAGCCATGACCGGCGCACTTGCAGCCGGACGACGCCGCATGGACACCTTCGGCGTGATCATTATTGCCACCGCGACCGCGCTGGGCGGCGGATCCGTGCGCGATATCCTGCTTGGCCATTACCCTCTCGGCTGGGTTAAACACCCTGAGTATGTGATTATCGTGGCAACAGCCGCCGTATTAACCACCATTGTGGCACCCGTTATGCCCCATCTGCGCCGCCTGTTTCTGGTGCTGGATGCGCTGGGGCTGATTGTCTTTTCTATCATCGGTGCACAGATCGCGCTCGATATGGGTGAAGGGCCGGTTATCGCCACGATTGCTGCTGTGGTCACAGGGGTGTTTGGCGGCGTACTGCGCGATATGTTCTGCAAACGCATTCCCCTGGTCTTTCAAAAAGAGCTGTATGCCGGCATTTCCTTTGCCGCAGCGGTGCTCTACATCGCCCTGCAGCACTATGTTTCTAACCATGATGTGGTGGTTATCTCTACGCTGCTGTTTGGCTTTACGGCCCGCATGCTGGCGCTGCGTCTGAAGCTGGGACTGCCCGTGTTTCACTATAAGCACGGCGTACACTGATCTCAGAAACCGTTGATGTGCTGCCGGGCAAGCCACCGGACCAGCACATCAATCTCTGGTGCATTTATCCAGCTCACGATCTGCCGCGTCCTCTCTTCCCCCGTACCCGGCAAGGCCTGCCACGCCTTTGCGCTGCGTTCACGCATCTGTTGCCATGACATATCCCCCAACGCCTTCAGCGAGGCTTGTGGCAATGGCGCACCCAACGCCATCATCCAGTGGATAAAAGGTTGTTCACGTACCAGGTTGAAGCGATGCCAGAGCGCCAGCCCCCGCGCTGGAGAAAACCCCTGCGTAGACTGGAGCTGCGCCTGCGTTAAGAGCAGCCATGAGAAGAGATGTTCAAAACGATGCGCCTGCCAGAGTGTTCGCCAGCCTGACTCGCCTAATCCTTCAATGTTGAATACCTGCTTAGAACTGAGCCACGTCAACCGGGCGAAGAACTGTTCCATACACTCTGGCGAAGCATAAAAACAGCTCAGGGAGTGAAAACGCGAGGCCGGTGGTTCTGGTTTTTGTCTGTCCGTCCCTCGCCAGATAACCTTATCAAACCGTGGGATACCTTGTCCGGCAAGGCTCACCTGGATCTGATTGCCAGGGGCAATATCCAGCCTCTGCCAGCGTCCAACCGACCCCAGGCTCACCCGCTGTACCTGTTTATCATCCAGTTGCACCGGCTCCAGCGCCGCCACGACGGAAATTTTACCCGTACGCCCAACTGAAAAATGAATATCCCTGACCTCAGCAACCTGCGCAACTGGCGGATATTTCCACGCCATGACCCAGTTGCCTTCGCCAGGCAGCCAGCGCTCCCCTGAAGGCGACTCCGCGGACCGAACCACAATGCCATCCGTGGCAAAGGGTAATGCTGTGTTTTGCCAGGCCAAACGCTGCTTTTCAACTTCATCAACCGTTCGGGTGGGCAAGGTATAGGACGCCGTCAGGGAAAACCCTGCTCCGGACAGCGCAGAAAGCATACTTTCCATCTCTTTCGGACCATCCGGCCAGGCCCAGATAAATATTCCTGTCTGGTTCAGAAGCGCACCGTCGTTCTGCCGCATCATCGCCCCCGCCACTTTTGCGCGTGCATTCATTCCGCCCATCTGCCGCTGAATATGATTCTCGCGCATCCAGAAAAGCTCCCCCTGCAGGACGCTGTTTGCCAGCGCGCCGGATACCTCTTTAGGCACTGACGGAATCAAACGCACGCGAGCGGTCCAGTCCTCACCTTTTAACCCATTACCGCGACTGATAGCCTGGGCGAGCTTTCCGTTGCGATACACCAGCGTCACCGCCACGCCGTCGACTTTTGGCTGCATCCAGAGATTTTTCTGGCCTCGCATCCACTGACCTAGCGCTTCTTTGCTGGCGGCCTTATGCACCCCCGTATGGGCAACAGGATGTTTTACGCTTCCCGTCAGCGCAGGTAAGGTGTTCTCTGAGAGATCATGGCCAAAACAGCGCTGCCACTGGGCTAAGCGTCCGTTGAGCTGGTCGTATACCTCGTCGTTGACCTCGCTGACGCCCTGCTTCCAGTAGGCTTCATCCCAGCGTTTGATCTGTGCGCTTAAGGATGCAATCTCTTTTCCGGCTTTAGCCTGTGACCACACCGGACACACCGCCGCCCCATAACCACACCACAACAGCATTAACCCACTTATCCATCGCCACATCGCTACCCCTCCTTTGCAATGCCGGAGGTATAACCTGACGTGAGAAACATGGCTAATAGCAACTTCTCATCATGCGAGACGCTATCCAGTATTCATTTTTATTGCAGCAAACCGCGGGTAAAACCTGAAAACGGTACGCAAAATTCAATAATCCAGGGGAAAAAGTGTGACAAAGGCTACGTCACACTGCGCCGACGTGTATAATAAGCCCGTATGTAGGACTTCTTCGCTAACACATACAAAAGACTCTCATGGCTCAAGGCACGCTTTATATTGTTTCTGCCCCTAGTGGCGCGGGTAAATCCAGCCTTATTCAGGCACTGTTAAAAACCCAACCGTTGTACGACACACAGGTATCTGTTTCTCACACCACGCGTCAGCCGCGTCCGGGTGAAGTGCACGGTGAACACTATTTCTTTGTGGATCACGACGAGTTCAGAGCGATGATCGCCAGGGATGCGTTCCTTGAACACGCTGAAGTGTTTGGTAACTACTACGGTACCTCGCGTGAAACCATTGAGCAGGTTCTGGCCACGGGCGTGAATGTCTTCCTGGATATCGACTGGCAGGGCGCACAGCAAATTCGCAAGAAAATGCCGGAGTCACGCAGTATCTTTATTTTACCGCCATCGAAAGATGAGCTGGATCGCCGTCTGCGTGGCCGCGGTCAGGACAGCGAAGACGTGATTGCAAAGCGTATGGCCCAGGCAGTTGCAGAAATGAGCCATTACGCGGAATATGATTACCTTATTGTGAATGATGATTTTGATGCCGCGCTGAGCGATCTCAAAACCATCCTTCGCGCAGAACGTCTGCGTATGAGCCGCCAGAAGCAGCGACATGACGCATTAATCACCAAACTGTTGGCAGACTGAACCCACTTTCAGTATCATGCCCAGTCATTTCTTCACCTGTGGAGCATTTTAAGTATGGCACGCGTAACTGTTCAGGACGCTGTAGAGAAAATTGGTAACCGTTTTGACCTGGTACTGGTCGCCGCGCGTCGCGCTCGTCAGATGCAGGTAGGCGGTAAAGATCCGCTGGTACCGGAAGAAAACGATAAAACCACCGTTATTGCACTTCGCGAAATCGAAGAAGGTCTGATCAACAACCAGATCCTCGACGTGCGTGAGCGCCAGGAGCAGCAAGAGCAGGAAGCCGCAGAACTGCAGGCCGTAACCGCCATTGCTGAAGGTCGTCGTTAATTAAACCTGCGGGTCGCCCTTGTATCTGTTTGAAAGCCTGAATCAACTGATTCAAACCTACCTGCCTGAAGACCAGATTAAGCGTCTTCAGCAGGCGTATCTCGTTGCACGTGACGCTCACGAGGGCCAGACACGTTCAAGCGGTGAACCCTATATCACGCACCCTGTTGCGGTAGCCTGCATTCTGGCCGAGATGAAACTCGACTACGAAACGCTGATGGCTGCTCTGCTGCATGACGTGATCGAAGATACCCCTGCCACCTACCAGGATATGGAACAGCTGTTTGGCAAAAGCGTTGCCGAACTGGTGGAAGGGGTCTCTAAGCTTGATAAGCTGAAATTCCGCGACAAGAAAGAGGCGCAAGCCGAAAACTTCCGCAAGATGATTATGGCGATGGTGCAGGATATCCGCGTCATTCTCATCAAACTCGCTGACCGTACCCACAACATGCGCACGCTGGGCTCACTTCGCCCGGACAAGCGTCGCCGCATTGCTCGTGAAACCCTGGAAATTTACAGTCCGCTGGCGCACCGTTTAGGTATTCACCACATTAAAACCGAGCTGGAAGAGCTGGGTTTTGAAGCGTTATACCCGAACCGCTATCGCGTCATTAAAGAGGTGGTGAAAGCCGCACGCGGTAACCGTAAAGAGATGATTCAAAAGATCCTCTCGGAAATTGAAGGGCGTTTACAGGAAGCGGGCATTCCGTGCCGCGTCAGCGGTCGCGAGAAACATCTGTACTCGATTTACTGCAAAATGGTGCTCAAAGAGCAGCGTTTTCACTCGATCATGGATATTTACGCGTTCCGCGTGATCGTCCACGATGCCGATACCTGCTATCGCGTGCTGGGGCAGATGCACAGCCTCTACAAACCGCGTCCGGGGCGCATGAAAGATTACATCGCCATTCCAAAAGCGAACGGCTATCAATCTTTGCATACCTCGATGATCGGTCCACACGGCGTGCCTGTCGAAGTGCAGATCCGCACCGAAGACATGGACCAGATGGCAGAGATGGGTGTCGCCGCGCACTGGGCGTATAAAGAGCACGGTGGCGAAAGCAGCACGACTGCACAGATCCGCGCCCAACGCTGGATGCAGAGCCTGCTGGAACTGCAGCAGAGTGCGGGTAGCTCCTTTGAATTTATCGAGAGCGTGAAATCCGATCTCTTCCCGGATGAGATTTACGTTTTCACCCCAGAAGGTCGCATTGTCGAACTGCCTGCGGGCGCAACGCCGGTCGACTTTGCTTACGCAGTACATACCGATATCGGGCATGCCTGCGTGGGCGCACGCGTCGACAGACAGCCTTACCCGCTGTCTCAGCCGCTCTCCAGCGGCCAGACGGTAGAAATTATTACCGCACCGGGCGCACGTCCGAACGCGGCCTGGCTGAACTTTGTGGTGAGCTCCAAAGCGCGCGCCAAAATCCGCCAGTTGCTGAAAAACCTCAAGCGCGACGACTCCGTCAGCCTGGGACGCCGTCTGCTCAACCACGCGCTGGGTGGTAGCCGTAAGCTGGCTGAAATTCCACCAGAGCATATCCAGCGCGAACTCGACCGCATGAAGCTCACGTCTCTGGACGATCTGCTGGCGGAAATTGGTCTCGGTAACGCCATGAGCGTCGTGGTGGCGAAAAACCTGCAGCAGGGCGAAGCGATACCTTCTGCTCCAGGCGCATCCGGCCACGCTCATCTGCCAATCAAAGGCGCGGACGGGGTGCTGATCACCTTCGCGAAATGTTGCCGTCCAATCCCAGGTGACCCGATTATTGCGCACGTCAGCCCCGGCAAAGGGCTGGTTATCCACCATGAATCCTGTCGTAACATTCGCGGCTACCAGAAAGAAGCCGAGAAGTTTATGGCGGTCGAGTGGGACAAAGAGACGGCGCAGGAATTTATCACCGAAATTAAGGTGGATATGTTCAATCACCAGGGCGCCCTGGCAAACCTGACGGCAGCGATCAACACGGCCTCGTCCAACATTCAGAGCCTGAATACGGAAGAAAAAGACGGCCGCGTTTATAGCGCCTTTATTCGTCTGACCGCCCGCGACCGCGTGCATCTGGCGAATATTATGCGCAAGATCCGCGTCATGCCGGACGTGATTAAAGTTACCCGAAACCGAAACTAGGTTTATGAATTCACAACGTTATACACGTATCTGCGAAATGCTCGCCAGGCGTCAGCCTGACCTGACGGTCTGCATGGAGCAGGTTCATAAGCCTCATAACGTCTCTGCTATCGTTCGTACCGCAGACGCCGTCGGCGTACATGAAGTGCACGCCGTCTGGCCGGGCACCCGCATGCGAAACATGGTGTCTGCTGCCGCAGGCAGCAACAGCTGGGTATCCGTCAAAACGCATCAGACGATTGGTGAAGCCGTATCGCACCTGAAAGGCCGCGGTATGCAGGTTCTTGCGACTCACCTTTCTGCTAAAGCTGTAGATTTCCGCGAGATCGACTACACCCGCCCAACCTGCATTTTGATGGGGCAGGAGAAAACCGGGATCACCCAGGAAGCGCTGGATCTGGCAGATCAGGACATCATCATCCCGATGATCGGTATGGTTCAGTCTCTGAACGTGTCGGTTGCCTCTGCGCTGATTCTGTATGAAGCGCAGCGCCAGCGCCAGAACGCCGGAATGTACGAGCGCAGCAACAGTATGCTGCCTGAAGAGGAACAGCAGCGCCTGCTATTTGAAGGCGGTTATCCGGTGCTGGCTCGCGTCGCGAAGCAGAAAAAATTGCCTTACCCCCACGTCAACGCGCAGGGCGAAATTGAAGCCGATGCCGAGTGGTGGTCCACCATGCAGTACGCCGGGTAACTGATGAAAGGCCGCCTGCTGGATGCCATTCCGCTCAATAGCCTGACGGGCGTGGGCGCGGCGCAAAGCAGTAAGCTGGCAAAAATTGGCCTGCATACCGTGCAGGATCTCCTCCTGCACCTCCCTCTGCGTTACGAAGACCGCACTCAGCTCTACAAAATTGGCGATCTGCTGCCTGCCATTTACGCCACCGTTGAAGGCGAAGTCCTGAACTGCAACATCACGTTTGGTGGACGCCGGATGATGACCTGTCAGATCAGCGACGGTACCGGCATTCTCACCATGCGTTTTTTCAACTTCAGCGCAGCGATGAAAAACAGCCTGGCGACAGGCCGCCGAGTGCTGGCCTATGGCGAAGCCAAACGCGGTAAATACGGCGCAGAGATGATCCACCCGGAGTACCGCGTGCAGGGCGACCTCAGCACACCGGAACTGCAGGAGACGCTTACGCCGGTTTACCCGACGACTGAAGGCATTAAGCAGGCAACGCTGCGTAAACTCACCGATCAGGCGCTGGAGCTGCTGGATACCTGCGCGATTACCGAACTTCTGCCCCCGAGCTGGCACAGGGCATGATGAGCCTGCCCGAGGCATTGCGCACACTGCATCGTCCACCACCCACATTACAGCTCAGCGATTTAGAAAGCGGCAAACATCCCGCACAACGGCGTCTTATCCTTGAGGAATTACTGGCACATAACCTGAGCATGCTGGCGCTTCGCGCAGGCGCGCAGCGTTTCCACGCTCAGCCGTTAAGCCAGAATGATGCGCTCAAAGATAAGCTGCTGGCCACTCTGCCGTTTAAGCCGACCGGCGCTCAAGCGCGCGTAACGGCCGAGATTGAACGCGATATGGCCCTCGACGTGCCGATGATGCGCCTGGTGCAGGGCGACGTCGGGTCCGGTAAAACGCTGGTTGCCGCCCTGGCAGCACTGCGCGCGATTGCCCACGGTAAACAGGTGGCGCTGATGGCGCCGACTGAGCTGCTGGCTGAACAGCACGCCAATAATTTCCGCGCCTGGTTCGCGCCGCTCGGGATTGAGGTAGGCTGGCTTGCCGGGAAGCAAAAAGGCAAAGCGCGTCTTGCGCAGCAGGACGCCATCGCCAGCGGCCAGGTGCAGATGATTGTCGGCACACACGCTATCTTCCAGGAGCAGGTACAGTTTAACGGCCTTGCGCTGGTGATTATCGACGAACAGCACCGCTTCGGCGTGCATCAACGTCTGGCGCTGTGGGAAAAAGGGCTGCAGCAGGGCTTCCATCCGCATCAGCTGATCATGACCGCCACGCCAATCCCGCGCACCCTGGCGATGACCGCCTATGCCGATCTGGATACCTCCACCATCGATGAACTGCCGCCGGGGCGTACGCCGGTCACGACGGTCGCCATACCGGATACGCGCCGCAGCGATATCATCGACCGCGTGCGCAACGCCTGTACCCACGAAGGGCGTCAGGCCTATTGGGTCTGCACCCTGATTGAAGAGTCAGAACTGCTTGAAGCGCAGGCTGCTGAAGCAACGTGGGAAGAGCTAAAGCTGGCGCTGCCGGAGCTAAACGTGGGTCTGGTTCACGGGCGCATGAAGCCTGCCGAAAAACAGGCGGTGATGCAGGCGTTCAAACAGGGTGAGCTGCATTTACTGGTCGCGACGACGGTTATTGAAGTGGGCGTCGACGTCCCCAACTCCAGCCTGATGATCATCGAAAACCCGGAGCGTCTTGGCCTTGCTCAGCTCCACCAGCTGCGTGGGCGCGTTGGGCGTGGCGCAGTGGCCTCCCACTGCGTGCTGCTCTATAAAGCGCCGCTCTCAAAAACTGCCCAGATGCGTTTGCAGGTGCTGCGTGACAGCAACGACGGTTTTGTGATTGCACAAAAAGACCTTGAGATACGCGGCCCGGGCGAATTGCTGGGCACGCGTCAGACGGGAAATGCCGAATTTAAGGTGGCGGATTTGCTGCGCGATCAGGCCATGATCCCGGAAGTTCAGCGCCTCGCACGCCATATTCATGAACGCTACCCCGAACAGGCGGCAGCGTTAATTGAGCGCTGGATGCCGGAAACCGAGCGCTATTCTAACGCCTGATCTCAGGCAAACATCGGCAGCATCAGGTACAGCTTAATCACCAGCGCGTTGACGATATCAATAAAGAACGCCCCGACCATTGGCACCACCAGAAACGCCATGTGCGATGGCTCAAACCGTTCGGTAATCGCCTGCATGTTGGCAATAGCCGTTGGGGTTGCCCCCAGACCAAACCCGCAGTGACCCGCTGCCAGCACCGCTGCATCGTAGTTTTTCCCCATCAGGCGCCAGGTCACGAACATGGCGTACAGCGCCATAAACAGTGCCTGCACCGCCAGAATCGCCACCATCGGCAGCGCCAGCGAGGCCAGCTCCCACAGTTTGAGGCTCATCAGCGCCATCGCCAGGAACAGCGACAGACAGACGTTACCGAGCACCGATACCGCACGTTCAAACACGCGGTAGAAGCCCATCAGCGCAAGACCGTTGCTCAGAATGACCCCGATAAACAACACGCAGACAAAGGTCGGAAGTTCAAACGCTGTACCCGCCAGCCATTGCGCAACCACTTTGCCCACGGTCAGGCAGATGGCAATCATCGCGATGGTTTCAATCAGTACCAGCGAGGTGATGCTGCGCCCGACATCCGGCTTTTCGAACGCGGTGGGCACCATTTCATCGTCCGGTCTGCCATTCGGCGTGGTGGAATGTTTAACGAGATAACGGGCCACCGGGCCGCCAATCAGGCCACCCAGCACCAGACCAAAGGTTGCGCAGGCCATCGCCACTTCCGTTGCGTTTTCAAAGCCGTAACGCTCGATAAACAGCTTACTCCACGCGGCTCCAGTACCATGGCCGCCTGACAGGGTAATCGAACCCGCCAGCAGACCCATCAGCGGATCCAGCCCCAGCAGCGTCGCCATGCCGATGCCAATGGCGTTTTGCATCAGCAGCAGTCCCACCACCACAATCAGAAATACGCCGAGCACCTTACCGCCAGAGCGCAGGCTCGCCAGGTTGGCGTTCAGGCCGATGGTGGCAAAGAAGGCCAGCATCAGCGGATCTTTCAGGGACATATCAAAATCAATTTCCCAGCCCATGCTTTTTTTCAGTACCAGCAGGGCCAGCGCCACCAGCAAGCCACCGGCGACAGGTTCAGGAATGGTGTACTTTTTCAGAAAGGAAACACTATGTACCAGCTTGCGACCAAGCAGCAGAACCAGCGTTGCGGCAACAAGGGTCGACAACGTATCGAGATGAATCATAAAAGGCTCCTGTTATGCGCGTGTTCCATACACACGCGGCGTTATCCTGGCCGGTTTGCGCTCTTCATGAGCCACCGGCGCAAAAAGTGTAATTTTTTTTCCCGACGGGTTGTAGAAAACCTGCTCACAACGGCAGATTTTCTTCCCTTTTTTTGCTGGCAATCGTTTGCTTTTACCAGGTGGTCAGATAAAATGCCCGCTTTTCCACCGTGGGATTGCCGCCGATGTCCGTTAACACCATAGAGTCGCCTGATGCGCAACCGATTGCGCAGAAGCAAAATAGCGAACTGATTTACCGCCTTGAAGATCGCCCGCCACTGCCTCAGACGCTTTTCGCGGCCTGCCAGCATCTTCTGGCGATGTTTGTCGCGGTGATCACCCCGGCGCTGCTGATCTGCCAGGCGCTCGGTTTACCGGCGCAGGATACGCAGCACATCATCAGTATGTCCCTCTTCGCCTCTGGCGTGGCCTCAATTATTCAAATTAAAGCGTGGGGTCCGGTGGGGTCGGGATTATTGTCGATCCAGGGTACCAGCTTTAACTTCGTGGCACCGCTGATCATGGGCGGCACAGCCCTGAAAACCGGCGGTGCGGATGTCCCGACCATGATGGCGGCGCTGTTCGGCACCCTGATGCTGGCAAGCTGCACGGAGATGGTCATCTCCCGCGTGCTGCATCTGGCGCGCCGCGTCATTACCCCGCTGGTCTCCGGCGTGGTGGTGATGATTATCGGCCTGTCGCTGATTCAGGTCGGCCTCACCTCCATCGGCGGCGGCTATGCCGCAATGAGCGACCATACCTTCGGCGCGCCGAAAAACCTGCTGCTGGCGGGCGTCGTGCTGGCGATCATTATTCTGCTTAACCGCCAGCGTAACCCTTACCTGCGCGTGGCTTCTCTGGTGATCGCCATGGCAGCCGGTTATCTGCTGGCGTGGGCGCTGGGCATGTTGCCGGAGAACACCGTACCGACCAACAGCGCGCTGATCACCGTCCCCACGCCGCTGTACTACGGTCTGGGCATTGACTGGGGTCTGCTCCTGCCGCTGATGCTGGTCTTTATGATCACCTCTCTGGAGACCATCGGCGATATCACCGCTACCTCCGACGTCTCCGAGCAGCCGGTGTCCGGCCCGCTGTACATGAAGCGCCTGAAAGGCGGCGTGCTGGCGAACGGCCTGAACTCGTTTGTTTCTGCGGTATTCAATACCTTCCCGAACTCCTGCTTCGGCCAGAACAACGGCGTGATCCAGCTGACCGGCGTCGCCAGCCGCTACGTGGGTTTTGTGGTGGCGCTGATGCTGATCGTCCTCGGCCTGTTCCCGGCGGTGAGCGGCTTTGTGCAGCACATTCCTGAGCCGGTGCTGGGTGGCGCAACGCTGGTGATGTTCGGGACTATCGCAGCGTCCGGGGTGCGTATCGTCTCCCGCGAACCGCTGAACCGCCGGGCGATCATGATTATCGCGCTGTCGCTGGCCGTGGGTCTGGGCGTTTCTCAGCAACCACTGATCCTGCAGTTTGCCCCTGACTGGGTGAAAAACCTGCTCTCTTCCGGCATCGCCGCGGGCGGTATCACCGCTATTGTGCTGAACCTCGTTTTCCCGCCTGAAAAGAACTGATCCCCTTCACGGCAGGCAGTCAATGCCTGCCGTGACATCTATTTACACCATTCCCGCCTTGAGGATTGCGCATAAATCGTGCATAACTCCCTTATGTACGTTTGCGGGATGGAAGACCATGAAATTTATTGGAAAGCTGCTCGTCTATCTTCTGGTAGCCCTGCTCATTGTGATACTGGCGCTCTATATTCTGCTCCAGACCCGCTGGGGCGCGGCTCAGGTCAGCAGCTGGGTGACGGTGAATACCGATTACGAACTCAGTTTCGACAAGATGAATCACCGCTTTTCGTCGCCTTCCCATCTTATTCTGGAAAACGTCACCTTCGGGCGGGACGGTAAACCTGCCACGCTGGTAGCCAAAAAAGTTGATATCGGCCTGAGCAGCCGTCAGGTGACCGATCCGCTGCATATGGACGCCATTACCCTTTTCGATGGCACGCTGAACCTCTCGCCGCAGACGGCACCGCTGCCCTTGCAGGCCGATCGTCTTCAACTGAGCAACATGGCCTTTAACAGCCCGAATACCGAATGGGATCTGAGCGCGCAGAAGGTGACGGGCGGCGTCAGCCCATGGCAGCCGGAAGCCGGCAACGTGCTGGGGAAAAACGCGCAGATTCAGATGAGCGCAGGCTCGCTGACCCTCAACGGCGTCCCGGCCACCAACGTGTTAATTGAGGGCCAGCTTAACGGTAAGGAGGTGGTGCTGAACACTATCGGGGCCGATATGGCGCGCGGTTCGCTCACCGGCTCCGCCCTGCGTAACGCCGACGGAAGCTGGGTTATCGATACCCTGCGTCTGAATGAGATCCGCCTGCAGAGCGACAACACGCTGACAGCCTTCTTTGCCCCGCTGGCCACCATCCCTTCTCTGCAAATAGGCCGTCTGGAGGTCACCGACGCCCGGCTGCAGGGCCCGGACTGGGCGGTGACCGATCTCGATTTAAGCCTGCGCAACCTGACGATAAGCAAAGGCGACTGGCAAAGTCAGGACGGGCGTTTGTCCATGAACGCCAGCGAGTTTATCTACGGCTCGCTGCATCTGTTTGACCCGATCCTGAACGCAGAGTTTTCCCCGCAGGGTATGGCGCTGCGCCAGTTTACCTCCCGCTGGGAAGGCGGCATGGTGCGCACCTCCGGCAACTGGCTGCGCGACGGCAAAGCGCTGGTGCTGGACGATGTCGCCATCGCCGGTCTGGAGTACACCCTGCCGCAGAACTGGAAAACGCTATGGATGGAGCCGCTACCGGAATGGCTGAACAGCGTCACGCTGCAAAAATTCGGCCTGAGCCGCAACCTGGTGATCGACATCGATCCCGCCTTCCCGTGGCAGATCACCTCCCTGGATGGCTACGGTGCCAACCTGCAGCTGGTGAAAGACCGCCAGTGGGGCGTGTGGAGCGGCAGCGCAACCCTGAACGGCGCGGCGGCGACCTTTAACCGCGTGGATGTGCGCCGTCCGTCGCTGGCGTTGAATGCCAACGCCGCCACGGTGAACATTACCGACCTGAGCGCATTTACCGAGAAAGGCATTCTGGAAGCGACGGCCACGGTTTCGCAGTTGCCGCAACGGCAAACCACCGTAAGCCTTAACGGGCGCGGCGTGCCGCTCAACGTGCTGCAGCAGTGGGGCTGGCCAGCGCTACCGGTGACGGGCGATGGCAATATTCAACTCACCGCCAGCGGTAGCGTGCAGGCCAATGCGCCGCTGAAGCCGACGGTGAACGGCAAGCTGAGCGCGGTGAATATGGATAAACAGCAGGTAGAGCAGACGATGACGGGTGGCATTGTTTCAACACCCGTGCAATAAATAAGCCGGGTGGCGGTTTTATTCCCTCTCCCTGTGGGAGAGGGTCAGGGTGAGGGCATCAGACCGCATAATTACCGTAGGCCCGGTAAGCGAAGCGCCACCGGGCATTTTTACCGCTCAGAGGTGAACCACCACCTCATTCCCCTCCGCTTTTACCACCACGCCCCACTCGCTTCCCGCATGTGAACCGCCTTTCACGCCGCCCACCTTCTGCACGTTGCGCAAGCACACCGACCAGTTTCGCGCCTCACCCACGCCGGTCAGGGTCACGGTATCGCCCTCTCGTGACGCTTTCAGCGTAAACGCCACCGCGCCGTCCGCCGCAGGCACTTCACTCACCGCCGTTGCGCCATCCTCCAGGTTAAACAGCTGGAAGGCCGTGCCCTCGTTCCACGCATAGTCTGGTTTCTGGCTGTTATTGCCCAGCGCCAGCAGGGTGTTATCGCGCACATAGACTGGCAGGCTGCGGAAATCGTGCTGTTGCTTATGCCAGCGGCTACCCTGAATTTCGTCGTTATGCCACAGGTGCGTCCAGCGTCCTTCCGGTAGCCAGAACTGCACATCGCCCTCCTCTGAGAACACCGGCGCGACCATCACCGCATCCCCCAGCATGTACTGGCGGTCAAGATAATCGCACGCCGGATCGTCCGAGAACTCCAGCATCATCGCCCGCAGCATCGGCGTACCGCACTCGCGCGCCAGCGCCGCCTGACGGTACAGATACGGCATCATCCGGCACTTCAGCTGCGTAAAGTGGCGCACCACGTCGCAGGATTCGTCATCGTACGCCCACGGCACGCGGTAAGATTTACTGCCGTGCAGGCGGCTGTGGCTGGATAAAAGCCCGAACGCGCACCAGCGCTTGTAGACGTGCGCCGGGGCGGTGTTTTCGAATCCGCCGATATCGTGGCTCCAGAACCCAAAGCCGGACAGGCCAATCGACAGCCCGCCGCGCAGACTTTCCGCCATCGACTCGTAGTTGGCGTAGCAGTCACCCCCCCAGTGAACGGGGAACTGCTGCGCACCGACGGACGCGGAGCGGGCAAACAGCACCGCCTCTTGCTCACCCACGGTCTCTTTCAGCACGTTCCACACCAGCGCGTTGTAGATGTAGGCGTAATGGTTATGCATCTTCTGTGGATCGGATCCGTCAAACCACTGCACGTCCGTCGGGATGCGCTCGCCAAAGTCGGTCTTAAAGCAGTCGACACCGATGTCCACCAGGCCTTTCAGCTTGTCGGCATACCACCGGCACGCTTCCGGGTTAGTAAAGTCATAAATTGCCAGCCCCGGTTGCCACTTATCCCACTGCCACAGGGAGCCGTCCGGGCGCTTGAGCAGGTAGCCCTTCTCTTTCAGTTCGCGAAATACCGGCGACTTCTGGCCGATGTACGGGTTAATCCACACGCAGACCTTCAGCCCTTTCTCCTTCAGGCGGCGGATCATCCCTTCCGGATCCGGGAAGGTCACCGGGTCCCACTCAAAATCACACCACTGGAAGGCCTTCATCCAGAAGCAGTCGAAGTGGAAGACGTGCAGCGGCAGATCGCGCTCGGCCATGCCGTCGATAAAGCTGTTAACCGTCGCTTCGTCGTAGTTAGTGGTGAACGACGTGGTCAGCCACAGGCCGAACGACCACGCGGGCGGCAGCGCCGGACGCCCGGTGAACCGCGTATAGCGGTTGAGCACCTCTTTCGGCGTCGGGCCGTCGATCACGAAGTACTCGAGATATTCCCCTTCGACGCTGAACTGCACTTTGGAGACTTTCTCCGAACCCACTTCGAACGAGACGTTTTCCGGGTGATTCACCAGCACGCCGTAGCCGCGATTGGTCAGATAAAACGGGATGTTTTTGTAGGACTGCTCGGTGCTGGTGCCGCCGTCGCGGTTCCACGTTTCGATCGTCTGGCCGTTGCGCACCAGGGCGGTAAAGCGCTCGCCCAGACCGTAGACCGTTTCGCCCACGCCGAGGTCGAGACGCTCAAACAGGTAGTTGCGATCGGTGTTGGTGTCCTGCACGTAACCGTTGTTTTTCAGCTGGCTGCCGGTAATGCGCTGGCCGTTGCGCAGGAAGTCCAGCGCCCAGAACTCCCCTTTGGTGACGCGCACGCTGACGCTGCCGCTTTTCAGCTCGGCAAATTCCGCGTTGTTTTCAATCTCGACCTTCACGTCTTTCAGCACGTTCAGCGGATAGTGCGGGCCGTTGTCCAGCGCGCCCTGGAAGTGCTCGATGCGCACCCCGACAATCCCCTCCTGCGGGGCAAACAGGCGCACCGTGAACATGAGCGTGTCGAGCTGCCAGGTGCGCTCACGCACGTCGCGCGGCGCCACGTACACCACCAGGTCATTGCCCTGCTGCTCCAAGTCGAACACCTGAACCGGATACGTCACGTTCAGACCCGGTTGAATAAGCCAGTTTCCATCACTGATTTTCATGCTTTCGTCCTCTTAGTTCTGCAATTCTTTGCTGACCGGCAGGTTTTCAAACTCCTGCTGATTGCGGCGCGCACCCTGCGCCAGCTCGCGCAGGATTTTGGTCAGGAAGGGGGTTTTCAGCGTGTAGTAGCGTTTGGCGATAATGGCGCTCAGCACGTAGCAGACTGCCGGGGCCAGGGTAAACAGGCCGATAATGATGCTGATGGTCGCGCTGTTCTGGGTTTTGGCTGCCGCGTCGTAGCCGCCGCCTGCCAGCATCCAGCCGATCATCGCCCCGCCCAGCGCCAGGCCAAGCTTCAGCACGAACAGCGTGCCCGCAAAGCTGATCCCGGTCAGACGTTTGCCGTTGGTCCATTCGCCATAGTCGACGGTATCGGACATCATCACCCACTGGATCGGCGTCACCAGCTGGTGCAGCACGCCGATGACGAAGATAAAGGCGAACATCACCACGGTGGCATGCATCGGCACAAAGAACATCGCTACGCTCACCACCGCCAGCGCGGCGTTGGTCCACCAGAAGATGCTGACCTTACACTTCCAGTCGGTGAGCGGTTTCGCCAGCGCGGAGCCGATCAGGTTGCCGACGCAGTAGGTGGTGAGGAACGCGACGAACACTTCCGGCGAGCCCATGATCCAGGTGCAGTAGTACATCATCGCGCCGCCGCGCACGCAGACGGCGAGGATGTTGAGGATGGTCAGCACGCCAACGATGCGCCACTGATCGTTCCGCCAGATGTCGCGCAGATCTTCCCGCATGGCGGTGGTGCTCGGCGGCACCTGGATGCGCTCTTTGGTGGTGAAGAAGCAGAACGCCAGCATCAGGAACGCGACCACCGACAGGACGGCGATCCCGCCCTGGAAGCCGAACGCTTTATCGTCGCCGCCGATCAGGTTCACCAGCGGCATCATCAGCACCGTGGAGAGCATGCCGCCCGCCGTCGCCAGCACGAAGCGCCAGGATTGCAGGGAGATACGCTGCGTCGGGTCGTTGGTGATCACCCCGCCCAATGCGCAGTACGGGATGTTAACCACGGTATAGAGCAGGGTCAGCAGCGTATAGGTAATGGCGGCATACACCATTTTGCCGTTGAGGCTGAGATCCGGCGTGGTATAGGCCAGCACGCAGACGATGCCGAACGGGATGGCGCCGAACAAAATCCACGGGCGGAACTTGCCCCAGCGGCTGCGGGTGCGGTCGGCAATCAGCCCCATGCACGGGTCGGAGATTGCATCCAGCGCACGGGCGAGCAGGAACATGGTGCCGACAAACCCGGCGGGAATGCCGAAAATATCGGTGTAGAAAAACATCATATACAACATGACGTTATCAAAAATGATATGGCTGGCGGCGTCTCCCATGCCGTAGCCAATCTTCTCTTTTACTGACAATACTTCGCTCATCTTTTATTCATCCTTCACGCTGTAGGGGGCGCTGAGACCGGTTGCATTGGTTTTAAACCATTGTTTCATGAGCGGGTATTGCGTTTTCTGGTTAGCAGATTACGTTTCTTGTTTTTTGTGATCGCGGTAAATGTCGGAGAGCACAAAACGCTAACCTGAGGATTTTCTTAAGAATTAACTGAAACAGGGGGGTACAGGTCAAAAGAGAGGTGAAAAAAGTGTGTCGGGGTATGTGGTAAATGCCTGAAAGTAGCTATAATGCGCCCCGCCTCCATGTAGCAATGCAGGCGCGGAAGATCGTCATCTCCGGTGAGGTGGCTGGACTTCAAATCCAGTTGGGGACGCCAGCGTTCCCGGGCAGGTTCGACTCCTGTGATCTTCCGCCAAAATATACCCTTCTCACGCAAAAAAACATCGTCTATTATTCTTTTAAATTAATTTTTGACTGAAGAGAATAAAAAATGAATTTAGCTCTAGCTATCGCTACTGTCTTTGCTACCCTTTTTAGCCCATTAATAGCTGTCAGAGTACAAAAATATTTAGAGAAGAAATCAGAAAAGCAAACAATAAAAGTTAAAATATTTTCGCAACTTATGGCTACTCGAGCTATTTCATCTCGTTTACTACCTGAACATGTTCAAGCATTAAATATGATTGACTTAGCCTTTTATGGAGATATAAGACGTGGAAAAGTAAAGCGTTCCGATTCAGAAAAAAAAAGTCACATTAGCTTGGAAGGAATATTTCGCCCACCTTTGTTCAACCGTACCCTTAAAGGAATCTGGGGCAGAATTGTGGAATCAAAAAAGCAATCAACTTTTTTTGAGCTTGCTTTATGAGATGGCAAATGATATTGGATATGACTTTGATAAGGTCCATTTGCAGAACGCTATATATTCTCCCACTGCGCATGGTGATATGAACCTTGATCAAATTAAAATAAGAAAAGGTTTAGCCTCTATCCTTACAGGAGATAACCCCATTAAGGTCGAATTAACTGGCAAACAAGATAAAAATAAAAACTAAATATCATCAACTGAAAATGGCTTATGACCTAAACGAATTAGTTCTTGACGTCCTAGAGTTTTAAGCCAATTTCCCAAACTCATCCCTTCAGCCTTAGCAGCCGCCTCAAACTGTGACTTCAATTCCGTAGTAATACGAATCTGAAACGTCGGTGCTTTTCCGGATTTAGATTTGTTAGGGTCGCGTTTAGCTGTTGACATGTACGTACCTACAAGAGCAAAATATCATCATTCAGGTACGTACCTTAGCATACCTGAAACTGAAACGCCCTCGCCAGGTACTCGCAATACCGGACGAGAGCTAACCTCACCAACTATCAAGGAGTTGATTATGGCTGATTCGCATTCTACCCCAGACACCGACCAATCCGGAACCGAGCGTTCGTTAATTGTGGGATATCGCCCGAATGTTTTCGACAAATCCACACCCAATATCATTCTGTCCGGCAAGTGGCTGCGCGCGGCGGGTTTTGATACCGGACAGCAGGTCACGGTCAAGGTGATGAAAGGGTGCATCGTTCTGGTGGCGTATAACGAGCAGGAGCAGCGGTTGCAGGACGATTATAAGCGGACGAAGGCGAAGCTCAGTGAGATAGAGAAAGCTCTTGCCGCGATTCAAATTCAGCATCCTGGAAAGCACCTCGCAAAATCAAATACAAACCACCTGGCTTAGCGGCGGTTTCTGGCGTTAATCGTTAAAAAGACGGAGCCGACATGGTTGATAAAAACGTAATCTAATTTCCGGCTGGTGAATTTGTGATGTTGCCAGTGAGGACGGTACGGTTTGCATCACATGTCGCTTTGAACATGAAACGCTCTGGCTGTCGCAAGCAGCCATTGTGGCTCTCTAGCAAGTCTCTCCTCAAGCCATTACTGAGCATATTAAAGCCGTTTACGAAGAAGGTAAGCCTGAATAAAAACAACATGTAAGCCTTACTTATAAGTTCAGCAAGAAAGTGGCTGGTAAATGGAAAAAGAATCTAAAGAGTAGCCATAGTCATGCTGCCCCCCTACCTTCCTTGCCAGCATGACTCGAAAAACACTGGAAGACGCCTCGCAATTTCTCACAAATACAATCATTTAGATGCCCCGTATTTGTCATACTTCTGCCACTCGCTACCTGGTTGCCAATGACAGCCATTGCATTTATTAACTACAGCTTATATCCTGTATATAAGCTACAGCTTATCATGGAAGAGAGCATGTGGACGGTACTGTTCGGAAAGGTGTTTGAGCTATGGTTGCTTGAACAGGAAGAAGGGTTACAGGAAAAGGTACTGGCAGACATGCTAAATCTACAAAACTATGGACCTCGTCTTCCTCGTCCCTATGCCGATACTGTAAAAGGCTCGCAATATAACAATATGAAAGAGTTACGTGTTCAATACGCTGGTCGTCCGATTCGTGCTTTATTCGCATTTGACCCCGAACGTCAGGCGATTGTGCTTTGCGCAGGCAACAAGAGTAACGACAAGGCATTTTATGAAAAACTCATTCGCATTGCAGATGATGAATTTACCCGGCATCTGACAAGCCTGGAGACAGCCAAGTGAAAACACTAAATGAATTAATTGCATCACGCTCACCGGAAAGCCAACAACGAATTAAAGAAATGGCAGAGGAAATGATCCTTGAAACGGGTTTGCAACTTTTACGTGAAGAGCTCAGGCTTTCGCAAAAAAATGTTGCCGAGCTAATGGGGGTGAGCCAGCCCGCAGTAACACAAATAGAGCAACGTGGAAATGAACTAAAAATTGCCACGCTTAAGCGCTACATTGAGGCAATGGGTGGGAAACTTTGTATCGACGTTGAACTTCCAACAGGAAAACGCGTTGCGTTTCATATCTAACAAGTGTGATTCCTGCGTTAAGTAAATATTTACTTAGCCAACCGCATATGCAGCAACGGAAACGCATTTCCCTGTCCGTCAAGTTCCGAGCGCCCGACCTGCTCAAATCCCATATGCCGATAAAAGGCGACTCCCTGCGGATTCTGCTCATTCACGTCCACTTCGTTCGCGCCGAACTCTGCGATGGCGTGTTTAAGCAGCAGTTTCCCGACACCCTTCCCGCGACTCGCATCATCCACAAACAACATTTCAATGCGGTTTTCATCCACCCCTAAAAAGCCGTGAATAACGCCTGCGTCATCGCGGGCTATCACGACCTTGAGGTTGGGGAGATACGCGTTGAGCAATAGCGGACGCAGCGCCGCAATATCGCTTTCCTGTAAAAAGTGATGGGTGGCGCGAACGGAGGATTCCCAGATCGCGACCAGGCGTTCGAAGTGTGAGGAGTGTGCGGTTTCGATTTTCATGGGGGGATCATGTCTGGAAAACCTAATTCATTCAAGTCACTCTGTGCGCCTTGTTCCCCCCTCACCCTAACCCTCTCCCTCAGGGAGAGGGAACCGACCGTGCTAAGCTTTAATCTCCATCACCGCATACACCCCGTCCTTCGGCACGACCACGGTGACGTTTTCCACCGGTACGCCCGCCGCCAGGTGAATATCCTGCAGCTGCTGTAGCGTCCTCGGGTGGATATCCTCCCAGCCGATACCGCGCAGCACAAAGTCAATCTGCGGGCTGCTGGTCAGCATGTTTGAGACAATCACCGCCCCGCCGGGCTTGACCAGCCGCAGCGCGCGCTGGAGAAAAATCACCGCGTCGGCGTCGTTGAAGTATTCAAAAATCCCCAGCGCGTCGACCAGTTCGGCCTGATGCTCGCCCAGCTCCAGCAGCAGGTCCTCGTTACGCACCAGCGTGTGCACCAGGTTGCGCCTGAGCAGGGTCAGCTGTTCGCCCACCACAATGCCTTCCTGCGCCGCCATGGTTTCGGCCCAGCTGAGCGCGACGGGGTCTTTATCCACCAGTGTGAGATAGACCTGCTGGCCATCGAGCTTTGCTTCGCGCAGCGCCTCCAGCACCGGAATGGCGGCGCCGCTTGCTAGGCTTACCCAGTTGTTCTCGCTCTCATTGTGAATGTACTTCTCCACCAGTGCGGCAAGCACCCGGGCGCGGGAGCGCACGCCGATGGCGTCGTTCGCGTGGATAAACCACTGACGACTGTCGCTGTCCATCTTTGTGCCGTCCGGCAGGCGATCCTCAAGCGGGTTTTGCACCACAAACAGCGCCAGCGCGGAGGGCACCAGCCGGGTTCGCCATGCGGTAAGCGCCGGACGGTTGCGGAAAGCCTGCTCGGAATAGCGGTTCTGCGGGACGAGCACGGCCTGCCCTCCTTCTTCGTACTCAACCAGTGGAGGACGGAGCGCTGGCTCGGCTTTCAGCGCCCGATCGAGCGCAGCGATTTCACGGGCAGCATCGTCTTTCATCGGCCACTGGTCGCTGACGTCGGGAAAGGACGCACTGAAAATCATCATGTTTTTCGGTGCGTCACCACGAAAAGGCTGCCAGATCATAACGTCTTCCCTCCGTTGGGCTTTTAACGGAAGTCTATCCAGGCGAGTCCGTAATACCCTACGAAGAAAGCACGATCTTTACTGCTTCACCCACACCAGTTGGTCAACCCGGAAGCCCAGACTGCGCGCGGTGTTCAGGTAATCCTGCTTCACCGCATCCGGGATGGTCGGCGTGCGTGACAAAATCCACAGATAATCGCGGTTCGGGCCGCTGACCAGCGCGTACTGGTACTTGTCGTCCAGTTTGATTACGTTATACCCGCCGTAGAACGGACCGAAGAACGACACCTTCAGCGCGGCGGTGGTCGGCTCGCCGGTGAAGTACGCTTTCCCCTCACTTTCATTCCACTTGTTTTTCACCGGATCGTAACCCCGGTTCAGCACGCTGATACCGCCGTCGCTGCGCTTGCCGTAGGTGGCGGTCACCTGCTCCAGACCGCGTTCAAAGCGGTTTTCCAGGCGCGCGACTTCGTACCATTTGCCGAGATAGCGGCTGGCGTCAAAATGAGTAATAGGCTGCACGCCTTTCGGCGGCGTAGGGGATTTACAGGCAACCAGGGTCAGCGCAATGGCAACACCGGTCACAACAGGCCATAGCTTCATGAGAATTCCTTTCATTTGCACGGTTGGATGTTAAGTGTAGTGCACCGTTTCGGGGCTTCATCCCGTTCGGGAAAATTCGTAGTATATTGAGAGTATTCCTCCACTCTGGACACGGACATGGCTTACTCCATCGGCGAATTCGCCAGACTCAGCGGCATTACCGCCACCACCCTCCGGGCGTGGCAGCGTCGCTACGGTTTACTCAAGCCACAGCGCACGGAAGGCGGTCACCGCCAGTACAGCGATGAGGACGTCCAGCAGGCGCTGAAAATCCTCGATTGGGTCAAAAAAGGCGTCCCTATCGGCCAGGTCAAACCGCTGCTGGAGCGCCCGACGCCGGGGCGGACCAACAACTGGCAAACCCTGCAGCAGAACATGCTGCAGCGCCTTCAGGACGGCAAAGTCGAATCCCTGCGCCAGATGATTTACGACGCCGGACGCGAGTACCCAAGACCAGAGCTGGTCGCGAACGTGCTGCGTCCGCTGCGCAGCCAGGTCTCGGCTAACGTTGCCGCCGCCATGACCCTGCGCGCGATCCTCGACGGCATCATCATCGCCTACACCTCGTTTTGTCTCGAAGGTGATAAGAAAGCGCCGGGCGACAATATTCTGCTCAGCGGCTGGCATCTCAACGACCCGTGCGAGATCTGGCTCGAAGCCCTAACGCGCACCGGTCAGGGTCACCGGATCGACATCCTGCCGGTTCCCCCTGCCACGCTGGCTCCGGAGATTTTCCCGGAGCGGAAATGGCTTCTGGTCACCAGCGGCAAACTTACCGCCGGACGGAAAAAGCAGCTGGAGCAGTGGCAGCAGCAGGTATCGCTTGAAGTGATTATCCTCTGATCATTTTCTGCTGTGGGAATCTTCACGAAAAGTTGAATATTTTCCCGCGCCGCAGATGCTAACGTTTTCCTGTGACAAATAACTCCACAGGAAAACACCATGAAAAAAACAACCCCTCTGCTGTTCCTGGCCGCCATGGCCTTTGCCCCTGCCGCCTTTAGCGCCCCTGCCGGCACGCTGAGCGTCCACATTCTCGACCAGCAAACCGGGATGCCGCCATCAGACGTGACCGTTACGCTGGAGAAGCAGCAGCAGGACAAATGGACCCCGGTTGCCAGCGGCAAAACCGACCACGACGGACGTATTAAATCGCTCTATCCGCAGGACCAGGACATGCAGCCTGGCGTGTATAAAGTGACCTTTAAAACCGCAGAGTACTTCCACGGCAAAAAGCTGGACACCTTCTTCCCGGAGATCCCGGTGCTGTTTACCGTGACCCGCACCAACGAAAAGCTGCACATCCCGCTTCTGCTGAGTCAGTACGGTTACTCGACCTACAAGGGCAGTTAAGACGCATTGATTCTAAAGGAATAAAAAAAATAGTTCCGCGAATACTTGGACAAACTAGTCATGTTGTGTAAGTTTTAATTATATGAACGGGAGGGACCACACCATGACAACGAAACCTGTGCTCGGTATTAGCGGATGTTTGACCGGCTCCGCCGTACGCTTTGACGGCGGACACAAGCGTATGGGCTTCGTTATGGATGAGCTGGCCCAGTGGGTGAATTTCCGCCCCGTCTGCCCGGAAATGGCGATCGGCCTGCCGACGCCTCGCCCGGCCATACGCCTGACGCTGACGGACAGCGGCGAGACGCAGCTCCGTTTCAGCAAGCCGCCTCATGATGACCTCACGCAGAAAATGGCCGACTTTACGGCGGACTATCTGCCAAAAATCGGCGATCTTTCGGGATTTATCGTCTGTGCAAAATCCCCAAGCTGCGGCCTGGAACGCGTGCGGCTGTACGATGAAAACGGCAACCGGGGCCGCAAGGAGGGCGTCGGGCTGTTCACCGCCGCCCTTCTTGAAACCTACCCCTGGCTGCCCGTCGAGGAAGATGGTCGGCTGCACGACCCTGTGCTGCGGGAAAACTTTATTGAGCGGGTATTTGCCCTGCACGAGCTAAACACGCTGCGCGCTAAAGGTCTGACGCGACGTGGGCTGCTGGATTTCCACAGCCGCTATAAATTGCAGCTGCTGGCGCACCATCAGGCGGGCTACCGTGAAATCGGTCCGTTCGTTGCCTCGCTGCACGAGTGGGAAGACCTGGACGCCTTCTTTGTGGCGTACCGGGAAAAGCTGATGACCATCCTGAAAAAACCGGCTTCGCGGAAGAACCACACCAACGTGCTGATGCATATTCAGGGGTATTTCCGCAACCAGCTAAACACCCGCCAGCGCGGTGAGCTGCGCGACGTGATCCTGCACTATCGCAACGGGCAGTTACCTATTCTCGCCCCGATCACGCTGCTGAAGCACTACCTGGCCGAATATCCTGACCGGTATCTGATGACGCAAAACTACTTTGATCCCTATCCTGATGATTTGGGTCTGCGTCTGGCAGTCAAGTGATCACAAAAATGCGAAGGCCCCATTGACCCGTAGAGGCCCAAAGCAGTACCCCGTTTAGACGACATCCTCACTGTCGTCTCTTTTTTGCATTTAACCTCAAATACTGTGATTATATACAGGCTTATTCTGCAAAAAGGGGCCTGCCCGTGATCAACACCCTGCACATTCAAAACTACCGCTCCATCCGCGAGATGTCGCTTGAGCTGGAGCAGCTCAACATCGTCTTCGGCCCGAACGGCACCGGGAAATCCAATATTTACAAGGCGATACACCTGATGCACAGCGCCGCCCAGGGGCAGTTCTCCCAGTCGCTGGCGAACGAGGGCGGCATTCTGAAGGTGTTCTGGGCAGGCAAAACCCGCAGCGACCAGCTGCGGCGGATGAACCTGGCGGTGGAAACCGAGACCTACGAATACGAGTTGCAGGTCGGGTTTGTGGAGAGGCTGCCCTATCCCTCGCAGTTTCAGCTCGACCCGGTGATCAAAGAGGAGTCAATCTGGCTGAGCGGTCAGCATCGACGCCCGTCGTCACAGCTGATGAAGCGTAAGAATCAGGCGGTGTTTCTGAATAACGTGCATCACGAGAAAGTAACCCACAGCGGCACGCTGTATGAGAACGAATCGGTGTTCGGGCAGCTCGGCGAACCGCATCTTTACCCGGAAGTGTCGCAGATGCGCGAGTCCCTGCGTAACTGGCGCTTTTATCATGAGTTTTCCGTCTCATCCGGCTCGGCGATGCGTGCCCCGCAGGTCGGGTTCCGTTCCCCGGTGCTGGCCAGCGACGGTGCCAACCTGGCGGCGGCGTTTCAGACCATCGTGGAGATTGGCGACGAACTGCTCCTGATGCGCATCCTCGACCAGGCCTTCCCCGGCTGCGTGTTTTACAGCGACAACACCGGCGGACGTTTTCGCATGATGATGCAGCGCGAGGGGCTGAGCCGCCCGCTGGAACCGGCGGAGTTCTCCGACGGCACCCTGCGCTTTCTGTGCCTGGCGGTGGCGCTGTTAAGCCCGCGCCCACCGGCGTTTATCGCGTTGAACGAACCGGAAAACAGCCTGCATCCGCAGATGCTGCCCGCGCTGGCGAGCTTAATCGCCGAGGCCAGCCGCTACTCGCAGATTTGGCTCACCAGCCACTCGCCGGAGCTGGCGAAGTTGATTGAGAAACAGAGATCCTTTTCGCTGTACCAGCTGTCGATGGCGGAGGGGGAGACGAAGGTGGAGAGGCTGGGGTAGCTCAATCTCTTCATACCCAACTTACCGGGGTGGAACTTCCACGCTAGCTATGCAGACGAAACGTCTTTCGCCACTCCGCAGGACTTACCCCAAAACGCGCCTTAAACTGCTGTCGCCAGGTGACGGCAGAATTAAATCCCACCAGCTCGGCTACGCGTTCAATCGGCATATTTCCGGCTTCAAGCAGGATCTGGCTACGCCGCAGGCGTTCGGCGGTAAGCCAGTCGGCGACGCTCATTCCCGTGGCTTTAATAAAGTGACGGGTCAGCGTGCGGCGGCTCATCGAAACCACCTCCGCCAGCGAGTCCAGGCTATGCGGTTCGGTGATGTGCTGCTGTAGATAGTCGATCAGGCAATTGATACGTGCATCGCGGGTGTCATTCGGAACAGGCTGAGCAATAAACTGCGCCTGACCTCCCTCGCGGTGCGGCGGCACAATCATCCGCCGGGCAATCTGGTTGGCGACTACGCTGCCAAAGCGCTGACGAATGATATACAGGCAGCAGTCCAGCGCAGCCGCGGTTCCGGCAGAGGTGATGATATTGCCGTCATCCACGTAGAGGGCGTTGATATCAAGCTGGACGTGCGGAAAGAGCGACTGGAACTGATTTTCGGACTCCCAGTGGGTGGCAGCGCGCTTGCCGTCGAGAATGCCCGCATAGCCCAGCACAAACGACCCCAGACACAGCCCGACGATTTCCGCGCCGTTGTCTCTCGCCTGCACCAGGCTGTCGAGCAGCGTCTGAGGCGGGCGTTCGAGGACGTGCTGCCAGTAGGGAACAACGACTATATCGGCCCGACCAATGGCGGTGTAGTCCTGCGTGGCGTTGAGGGCGAACCCGTCTTTTGAGGTGAGGAACCCCGGCGTTTCGGCGCAGATCGTCACGTTAAAGCGCTTTTCGCCGGAGACGGAATCGCCAAACAGAATGCAGGGAACGGAGTAGTGGAACGGGCTGAACCCGTCTACCGCGACAATCGCGACGTTGATTAGCGACATTTGTCTCTCCTTTCCCTTTAACGCACTCAGAATATAACGGTTTCGCCATCCTGGGGAATGGTCACTGCGTCACTCACCTGATTGGCTTCAACGTACTCACGCAGCGCGCTGCGGGTCAGCAGGCAGTGGTTGATGGCTTCCATATGGCTCGCCACTATTTTGGCCTGTGGGAGCAGGAAATGAACGTTGAGCACATCCTCCTGCCCCATAATAATGGGGCCAAAACCAATGACGTGTGCATAGCCTGCGTTCAGTACCACCACGTCCGGCTGGTGCTTTTGCAGATCGGCCGCCACCGCGTCACGCCAGACGGTATCCCCGGCAAGATAAAGCGTCTTCTCATCAGGATGACGCAGCACCACGCCACAGGCCTCGCCCAGACGCTCCGCCAGCTCCGGCACGGCGTAAGCCCGGTCGGTACCGTGTTGGCCGCCGTGGGTTTTAGCAATCTGAATCCCGTCGAAGGTGGTCGCGTCAGTCATGACCGTCAGGTTGATAAACCCCTGGCTGCGCAGCAGCGCGGCATCACGATCGTTTTGCACGTAGATCGGCTTGTCTTTGGCGATCAGCTCTGCCGCGGCGCGATCCCAGTGATCGTCATGGGTATGGGTGACGATCACCGCGTCGGCGTTCAGCAGCGTGTTGACGTCAACAGGGAGTTCGACCGTCGGGTTACGGCGTTCGGCATGTGCCGTGCCGGGAAAGCCCGGATAAGCATCTTTCGGGGCCAGCATCGGGTCGATTAAAAGACGTTTCCCAGCGTAGGTAATCAGCAGGGTGGCGTTGCGAATTTGGGTAATGTTCATGGGCTATCCTCCGGTTGGTGTGATAAGGAGGATAGCCCGACGTCGCAGGTCACGCTGTGGGTTAAAGGGCGATTACCGATGGAATCGGGCCAATTTAAACTCCGCGTTTTCAGGCAGAATTTACCAGCCCGGTACCGCTCCGCCGTTAAAGATCGTCTCAGCCGCTTTCGCCACTTCCGGTGACTGATACGACTGGATAAATTCCTTCACGTTCTCCGCGTCTTTGTTGTCTTCGCGCGCCACCACGATGTTCACGTACGGCGAATTTTTATCTTCTATAAAGACGCTGTCATGCACCGGCGACAGCCCGGTTTGCTGAAGATAGGTGGTGCTGATGATGGCGACATCCACTTTGGGATCGTCCAGCACGCGCGGCAGCTGCGCCCCTTCCAGCTCCATGATGTTCAGATGTTTAGGGTTAGCGGTAATATCCAGCGCCGTCGGCAGCAGGCCGGTGTCTGGCTTCAGGGTAATGAGCTTCTCTTTTTGCAGCAGCAACAGCGCGCGGCCAAGGTTGGTTGGGTCGTTTGGAATGGCAATGGTCGCACCGTTCTTCAGGTCCGAAACGGATTTGATTTTGCGTGAATAACCGGCCATCGGGAACACGAAGGTATTCGCCACGGCAACCAGCTTGTAGCCATGCGCCTTGTTATCTTCTGCAAGGAACGGACGGTGCTGAAAGACATTGGCATCCAGCTCTCCCTGGTTGGTGGCATCGTTAGGCAATAGCGAGCCGCTGAAGCCGACCAGCTCCACGTCCAGGCCATATTTCTCTTTCGCCACCTTTTTGGCGACTTCCGCCACGTCCTGCTCGGCGCCGTTGATGACGCCTACTTTAATGTGTCTGGCATCGCTGCCATTTTGATCGCACCCTGCCAGCAGCAGGCCAGCGAGGACCAGCGCACCCAATCGACGTTTCACGAGACAGTTCCTTTTGCTGAATGTTTCAATGACTATATCGACAACGAGGCGGGGAAATAAAAAACGAAAAAGAATCAATAAGAAGGATAAGTTATATGCGGGTATCGCCGGGTGGCTCTGCGCTTCCCCGGCCCGCAGAATCAGAATTTAAAGCGCTTTCGTCAGGTAATGACGCTGCATACCCGGGTATGGGTAATCCTGCAAAGACATCTGCAGCTGGTAGCCCTGTTTTTCATAGAACGGGCGCGCCTGGAAGCTAACGGTATCCACCAGCGCGTGCTTGCAGCCTTTACGCCTGGCTTCATTTTCCGCCGTGTTGATAAGCTGGCTGCCCACACCGCTGCCCCGTACGGTATCGCTCACCCAGAGATAGTCGATATTCAGCCAGTCGCCTTTACGTACGCCGATTAAGCCGCCCAGCATGACGCCCTTTTCGTCTCGAACGTAAACGCCTATGTCACCGCTAAAGTTCGTCAAATCGAGGAACCGTCCGTTATAGGCTCTCAGACCCACAAGTAGCTCTTCTTTTTCCTGCGGCGTGACGGCGTCAGTAATGCTCAAGTGCATATTTTCTCTCCTTGTTTTCTGTGCCGTCTCACTATCGCACACCGGTGGCGTGGAGAAAATTCATACTTTCGACTGGCGTCGCTACACTGAATGTAACGATATATTTCATGGGAAGCATGTGACTTCTAAAGGGGGTTTTGATGAAAGCTGCGCACCTGGTCTGCCTGCTGGTTTGTCTGCTCTTCGCCGCGTTTGTCCATGCTCAGGAAAAGGATGACCCCGCGAAAGAGGCGCAAATAAAGCAGCAGGTCCTTAAAGATATTAAGAAAACCTGTACGCCACAGAGAAAGCAGAGCGATAAAGCCTGGCAGGAGATGATTTTGTCGTCCGAGGCCAATCAGTTGCTGATCAAAAATGCCGTTACCGCCGTCAAGCGCGACAATCTGGATGCTTACTGGGCGGCGATTGGTCAGGTGGACTGTATGGAAGATTATTGAGGGCTGGAAACGTGCTTCTCGCCGGGTGGCGGCTGCGCCTTACCCGGCCTACACAACATTTTTAACGCTTACGCACATCCGGAATAATTAAATCCCCGCGCAGCACATACGAACCCAGCATCTGCGTTTTCTCCGTCAGCCAGCTCACGATACGCGCCGCCATGGCATCCATGGAATATTCAATGGCCGGGATCACCGGAATACCCGGCAGGTGCAGGGATCCAGCAAGGCTGAAGACCATAATGTCTTCCGGCACGGATTTATTAAACGCCTGCAGCTGTGGGATCACTCGCTGGGCTTCTTGCTCGTCCGCCACCAGTAATGCGTTGAAATTCAGCGTGCTGGCGTTGTTAAGCAGCTCCTGTAGCGCAACGGACGAGGAGGTCGCGTCCATAAAGACGAGGTTGCGATTAAAGGGCAGAAAATTTTTCTCCAGCGCATGTTTGTAGCCGAGCAGCACCTGATCGGCAAAACCGCTGCCGTGCGGGTGGATCAGGGCAATCTGGCGACGACCTTGGCTGGTCAGGTAGTTACAGGCGGTTTCAGCGGCAAAGGCGTGATCGAACTGGATGCTATTGGAATTATCGGACTCCATACAGTCCACGAGGATGACGTTGTCCATATCCACGTCCAGCGGGAAACGCGCGCCGATGACGAGGATGTCATCACACAAACCGCAGGAGAGCTCTTCGAGCGCATTCATTACTTCGGCTTTGCTATGCGCGAAGCGCAGCAGCAGGTGTTTTTGATGCTGGCTGAGATGTTTTTCCAGCGCGTACAAATAACCGGTGGTCTGGTTAATATTTTCCTGTGCGCAAATGACGCCGATACATCCCGTCGACTGGCTCAGCAGCGACTGGGCAATCACATTAGGCCGGTAGTTAAGCTCATCCACTGCCTTCAGAACGGCCTGACGGCTGGCTTCCTTTACGCCACGCGACCCACTCAACACTCGCGATACCGTGGCTTTAGATACCCCGGCAAGACGTGATACATCATTGATTGTCGACATCTCTTTCCCCTGACAGGCTTACCTCGCGCCTGCAAATTCCATGACCGCTTCGGCTCATATTATAGCCAGAACGGAGTATATCCGTTTCCGTTTTCCATGGAAACCGATTTTCCGTTTCCACTCAAAATGATGTCAAAACAGCCAAATTATGTGACTTACATCCGGTTAATTAGCCTCATAAGTAAGGGATCTTGATGGTTGTCACACTTCTGTCTTTTATGAATGGAAACCGGTTTCCGTATAATGTCCAATCATTCCCGCAATAACTTTTTACATTTAGAGGATGGTTGTCGATGTTCAAGATTATGCTGTGCTGCTCTGCCGGGATGTCCACCAGCCTGTTGGTCAGCAAAATGGTCGATGTCGCGAAAGAACGTGGTTTGCCGGTGAAAATAGATGCGTACGGTGTTTCCGAATTTGATACGCAGTTTCCGCAATACCAGGTGGTGCTTCTCGGACCACAAGTGAAATACATTTTACAGACACTCTCAGACAAGGCGGCTACGAAAGGCATTCCGGTCCAGCCCATCGACATGATGGACTACGGCATGCAGCGTGGCGATAAAGTACTGGACTATGCTCTGTCGCTCATCGAAGCGGCACACTAAAAGGTGTTCACATGAGTTCGTTATATCAATCCATGGTCGCGGTGATTGAGCAGTCAATTACCCCGCTGGCCGCCAAACTTGGTCAGCAAAAGTATGTGATTGCTATCCGCGACGGCTTTACCGCCGCGCTGCCGTTCATGATCATCGGCTCGTTTATGCTGGTGTTCATCTTCCCGCCGTTTTCGGCGGATACTACCAATAGCTTTGCGCGCGGCTGGCTGGATTTCTCCCAGACTTACCGCGAACAGCTGATGCTGCCGTTTAACCTCAGCATGGGCGTGATGACCTTCTTCATCTCGGTGGGGATTGGGGCGAGCCTGGGGCGCCAGTTTAACCTCGACCCGGTGATGTCCGGCCTGCTGGCTTTTATGGCCTTCCTGCTGGTCGCCGCGCCGTATGCCGACGGTAAAATCTCGACCCAGTATCTCTCCGGCCAGGGCATTTTTACCGCGCTGATCACCGCCATCTACGCCACCCGCGTTTATGCGTGGCTGAAGCAGAACAACGTCACCATCCGCCTGCCGAAAGAAGTACCGACCGGCGTGGCGCGTTCGTTTGAGATCCTGATCCCGGTGATGGTGGTGATCGGTACCCTGCACCCGTTGAACCTGTTCATCGAAGCGCAAACCGGCATGATTATCCCGCAGGCGATCATGCACCTGCTGGAGCCGCTGGTCTCCGCCTCCGACTCCCTGCCCGCTATTCTGCTCTCCGTGCTGCTGTGCCAGATCTTCTGGTTCGCCGGTATCCACGGCTCGCTGATTGTCACCGGCATCATGAACCCGTTCTGGATGGCGAACCTCTCGGCAAACCAGGCGGCACTGGCGGCCGGCGCGGCGCTGCCGCACGTATACCTGCAGGGCTTCTGGGATCACTACCTGCTGATTGGCGGCGTAGGCTCCACGTTACCCCTGGCGTTCCTGCTGCTGCGCAGCCGCGTTACCCATCTGCGTACCATCGGCAAAATGGGCGTGGTGCCCAGCTTCTTTAACATCAACGAACCGATTCTGTTTGGCGCGCCGATCATCATGAACCCGATGCTGTTCATTCCGTTCGTGTGCGTTCCGCTGATCAACGCCTGTCTGGCGTATGCGGCAACCAAACTCGGCTGGCTGGCGCAGGTCGTCTCGTTAACCCCGTGGACCACCCCGGCACCGATTGGCGCCTCGTGGGCGGCGAACTGGGCGCTGAGCCCGGTGGTGATGTGCCTTGTGTGTATGGTGATGTCCGCGCTGATGTATCTGCCTTTCCTGCGTGCCTATGAGCGTACGCTGATGAAAAACGAAGAGCAGAAAGCGCAGGCGACCGTCGGTGCTGCCGAAACCGCAAGCAATTAAGTCAAAGAGGAAAGGTCATGAAATACGCATTTCCCGATAACTTCTGGTGGGGCAGCGCAAGCTCCGCTCTCCAGACGGAAGGGGCAAGAGAGGGGGAAACCACGTGGGATTACTGGTTTGCCCGCGAGCCAAACCGTTTTCACAACGGCGTGGGGCCGCAGCAGACCTCCACGTTTTATCAGCACTGGAAAACGGACATTCAGCTGTTAAAGCAGCTGAACCACAACAGCTTTCGTACCTCGATTAGCTGGGCGCGCCTGATCCCTGACGGTATCGGTGAAGTGAACCCGGAAGCGGTCGATTTTTATCATCAGGTCATTGATGAGCTGAATGAACAGGGCATCACGCCGTTTATTACCCTGTTCCATTTCGACATGCCGATGGCGATGCAGGCGATCGGTGGCTGGGAAAACCGAGAAGTCGTGGACGCATACGCCCGCTATGCGCAGATTTGCTTCGAGCTGTTTGGCGATCGCGTGCTGCACTGGTTTACCTTCAACGAGCCGATTGTGCCGGTGGAAGGCGGCTATCTGTACGACTTCCACTACCCGAACGTGGTGGATTTTCGTCGGGCAGCCACCGTGGCGTATCACACCGTGCTGGCCCACGCAAAGGCGGTTCAGGCCTACCGCGCCGGTCACTACGCGGGGGAAATCGGCATCGTATTAAACCTGACGCCGTCCTATCCGCGCTCGCAAAACCAGGCGGACGTGAAGGCGGCACACATTGCGGATCTGATGTTTAACCGCAGCTTCCTCGACCCGGTCCTGCGCGGCGAATACCCGGCGGACCTGGTTGCGCTGCTGAAGGCATACGATCAGCTGCCTGCCTGTAAGCCGGAAGATAGCGCCCTGATCGCGGAAGGGAAAATCGACCTGCTCGGCGTGAACTACTATCAGCCGCGCCGCGTTAAGTGTCGTGACAGCGCGGTGAACCCACAGGCGCCGTTTATGCCGGAGTGGTTCTTTGATAACTACGACATGCCGGGCCGTAAGATGAACCCGTACCGCGGCTGGGAAATCTACGCGCCGGGTATTTACGATATTCTGGTTAACCTGCGTGATAATTACGGCAACCCGCGCTGCTTTATTTCGGAAAACGGCATGGGTGTCGAAAATGGGTGATGCTGCCAACTTACTGATTTAGTGTATGATGGTGTTTTTGAGGTGCTCCAGTGGCTTCTGTTTCTATCAGCTGTCCCTCCTGTTCAGCTACTGACGGGGTGGTGCGTAACGGCAAAAGCACTGCCGGACATCAGCGCTATCTCTGCTCTCACTGCCGTAAAACATGGCAACTGCAGTTCACTTACACCGCTTCTCAACCCGGTACGCACCAGAAAATCATTGATATGGCCATGAATGGCGTTGGATGCCGGGCAACCGCCCGCATTATGGGCGTTGGCCTCAACACGATTTTCCGCCATTTAAAAAACTCAGGCCGCAGTCGGTAACCTCGCGCATACAGCCGGGCAGTGACGTCATCGTCTGCGCGGAAATGGACGAACAGTGGGGATACGTCGGGGATAAATCGCGCCAGCGCTGGCTGTTTTACGCGTATGACAGGCTCCGGAAGACGGTTGTTGCGCACGTATTCGGTGAACGCACTATGGCGACGCTGGGGCGTCTTATGAGCCTGCTGTCACCCTTTGACGTGGTGATATGGATGACGGATGGCTGGCCGCTGTATGAATCCCGCCTGAAGGGAAAGCTGCACGTAATCAGCAAGCGATATACGCAGCGAATTGAGCGGCATAACCTGAATCTGAGGCAGCACCTGGCACGGCTGGGACGGAAGTCGCTGTCGTTCTCAAAATCGGTGGAGCTGCATGACAAAGTCATCGGGCATTATCTGAACATAAAACACTATCAATAAGTTGGAGTCATTACCAACCATGAATACGATTAAAAAACTTCCATTAACCATGGCGGTTATCGCCGCGCTTTGCCCAATTTCTGTACTCGCACAAGAATTTACGCAGGAGCAAATCGACGCCATTGTGGCTAAAGCGGTGGACAAAGCGCTGGCCGAGCGGCAGGCCAAAATGGATGCGGCGGTCGCGAAAAAGGCAGACGTGGTGACCGAGCCGCAAAGCGCGGCGCAATCCCCGGATATGGCGATCCCATTCGGGGTGAAATTTACCGGTTACGCCCGCTACGGCGCGCACTTCCAGGCCGCCGATCAGAAATACGTGGCGGTGGACGGTTCCTACAACGGCGCCTCCGCGATTGGTCGTCTGGGTAACGAGGGCAACGGTGGGGAATTCCAGCTCTCTAAAGCCTTCAAGGGTGATAACGGCGCCATCTGGGACATCAACGTGATGATCGACCACTGGGGCGACGAAGTTAACCTTAAAAAAGCCTACGCGGGCGTGACCAACATTATGGCCTCCAACCCGAACGCCTATTTCTGGGCGGGTCGTGACTTCCATCAGCGTCCACAGCAGGGCATTAACGATTACTTCTGGATGAACCACGACGGCCAGGGTGCCGGTGTGAAAAACTTCGACATCGGCGGCGTGCAGTTTGACGTCGCTGCCGTGGCGGCGGTGGAATCCTGTAGCCCGGAAGTGATGGAGGATGAAGCCAACCCATCGCGCATCACCTGTACCGGCGGTTCCGGCACGGGCGACAAAGGCAACTACGCCGCGACGTCAAAAATTCACGGCATGAAGCTCGGCCCGATCGACATGGAGCTGTACGCTAACTACGGCTTTGACTCCAAAGCGGTTGAAAGCGACGAGCGCCTGAACGCCTGGCAGGGCGGCGTGGTGCTGAGCCACACCAACGACAGCGGCGTGAACAAGGTGATCGCGCGTTACTCCGATAATGCGGACAACAGCGTGTTCAACAAAACCGAGGATCTGACCACGGTTTACGCCAGCTTCGAAGGATTATACAAATTCACCCAGGCCACGCAGGTAGAGTACATCCTCGCCTTCCACGACTACGACAACAGTCGTGATAAGACCGACAACCGTAAGAACTACAACGCCATCGTGCGCCCAATGCACTGGTGGAACGACGTTCACTCCACCTGGCTCGAAGCGGGCTGGCAGCACGTTGATTATGACAACGGCGGCGATAACAAGGGCTGGAAGCTGACCCTGTCGCAGAACATGTCTATCGCCATGGGGCCGGAGTTCCGTCCAATGCTGCGCTTCTACGTGACCGGCGGCAAAGTGGATAACGAACGCACCGCCCGCGTGAGTAATACCAAAGACGAAACGCTGGACGACTTCAACGTCGGCGCGATGTGGGAGGCGTGGTTCTAGCAAGGTAAACGCAAAACGGCAACGCAACGTTGCCGTTTTTAGTGTTTTCTCCCTCTCCCTGTGGGAGAGGGCTGGGGTGAGGGCATCAGGCCGCACACAACCCGGCTATATCCCATGTTATGCTACAAAAAAATCAACATAGCAGGGGAGAACATGGGTTCCACACGCAAAGGGATGTTAAACGTCCTGATCGCCGCCGTTTTATGGGGAAGTTCAGGGGTTTGCGCGCAGTACATCATGGAGAAAAGCCACATTTCTTCGCCTTATCTGACCATGGTTCGCCTGCTGTTTACCGGCGTGATCCTGCTGACGCTTTCTTTCGTTCACGGCGACAAGATTTTCTCGGTCATCAAGCATCGCAAAGATGCCCTCAGCCTGCTGTTCTTCTCTCTGGTTGGCGCGCTTACCGTGCAGCTCACCTTCCTGCTGACGATTGAAAAATCCAACGCGGCTACCGCCACCGTGCTGCAGTTTCTGTCACCGACCATTATCGTGGCCTGGTTTGCGCTGGCGCGAAAAAAGCGTCCCGGCGTGTTTGTCCTGTCAGCGATTTTTACGTCGTTGATAGGTACTTTCCTGCTGGTGACTCACGGCGACCCGACCTCGCTCTCCATCTCTCCTGCCGCGCTGTTCTTCGGTATCGCCTCGGCCTTTGCCGCCGCGTTTTACACCACGTATCCCTCAACACTTATTGCCCGCTACGGCACGCTGCCGATTGTCGGCTGGAGTATGTTGATTGCCGGGCTCATGCTGACGCCGTTCTACGCCGGACGCGGGACCACCTTTGTGATTGACGGCGGCCTGCTGCTGGCCTTCTTCTACCTGGTGGTAATCGGTACGGCGCTAACATTTAGCCTGTATCTGAAAGGCGCACAGATGATTGGCGGGCCGAAGGCAAGCATTCTGAGCTGCGCTGAGCCGCTGAGCAGCGCATTACTGTCGGTGGTTTTGCTGGGTGTGGCGTTCACCCTGCCGGACTGGCTGGGGACGCTGTTGATTGTGTCGTCGGTGGTGCTGATTTCGATGGATTCGCGTAGAAGGGTTAAGGCATCGGCGTAGCCTGATGTCCCCTCTCCCCATAGGGGAGAGGGGACATTTGGTTTACTTCGCCTTAACCTTCCCGGCCACCAGCAGCGCTGTCAGCAACATCAGCGTACCGGAAATCACCAGCGGCGACGTCAGTCCCAGATGGTCCAGTGCAACGCCGCCCACCGCCGCGCCGCAGGTGTTTGCCAGTTGGATCACGGCCACCTGAATCGACCCGGCTTTCTCCGCCTGATCGGCCAACGAGCGAGTAATCCACGTCGACCAGCCAACCGGCACCAGCGCAAAAGCAAAGCCCCAGATAACCGCAATCGCCGAGGCGACCCACTTATCGCTACCCCACAGCACCAGCACCGTGGCACTCACTGCCAGTACCAGCGGCGCGCCAGCCAGCGCCACTTTCAGGGAACGTTTCAGGAACTGGGACGACAGCGACGTACCGACAAAGCTGGCGATACCAAAGCTCAGCAACACCAGCGTCAGACCATCCACGTCAAAGCCCGCCATGGTCATATACACCGGACGGATGTAGGTGAAGAAGGCAAACTGCCCGGCAAAGGCCATAAAGATGGCGGTCATCCCCGCCAGCACACCCGGACGCTTGAGGAGGCTGAACATATTCTGTTTGTGATGCGCCGCTTCGCCCGGCAGGGACGGCAATGCCTTCCATACCCAGAGAATACAGAGCACGCCCATCACCGCCGCCGCGTTGAAGACGTTACGCCAGCCGATGATCCCGCCGAGGAAGCTGCCCAACGGTGCGGCAATCACCAGCGCGATGGAGACCGCACCGAAGATGACGGACAGCGCTTTCGGCACCGTACGCGCGGGTACCAGGCGCATAGTGAGCGAGGCGGACATCGCCCAGAAACCGCCAAGACCCAGTCCCAGACAGGCGCGCCCCAGCAGCAACAGGGTGAAGTTTTCCGCGAAGGAGACCAGCAGGCAGGAGAGCGTCAGAAGGACGCTGAAAAGAATAACCACTTTGCGGCGGTCAATGGCGCCAATCACCTGCGTGATAAACAGGCTGGCGAACATCGCCACAAAGGCGGTCACGGTAACGGACTGCCCCGCCACGCCCTCGGAAATGCCGAGATCCTGCGCCATCGGCGTCAACAGGCTGACCGGCAGAAACTCGACGGTGATCAGGCAGGCAACGCAGAACGCCACGGAGAAAACCGCCGACCAGTTGGGGCGAGAAACCTCTTTGGTCTGCGGTCTGGTCGAGGGCTGGATATGTTCTGTCATGGCGTCACCTGAAGATAAAAACGTGCGGAAAAGTCGCGCAGTTTATCATCAAAAGTGTGACGAATTTAACGTTTAGACAACTTTTGTGGTTTTTAATGATTCGGAAGGCAGATCGGCGGTGACTGATACCTTTTCAGCATAACGAAAATGAAAATTCAGTAACCACAATTGAGGTGAAACAATCATAGCGTCTGAAAAGGAAAAACTATGAAAACACGTACTTTATCTCAAAATCTTACCGTCAGTGCCGTCGGCTACGGTGCCATGGGTCTGAGTGAATTTTATGGCCAGACTGATGACAAAGGCTCACTGCAGGTATTGCATAACCTCATCGATCTGAACGTGACGTTTATTGATACCGCAAATTTATATGGCCGTGGCCATAATGAAAGGCTAATCGGTCACTTTCTTGCCGGGCTGGATAAAAGCACTCGCGAGCAGTTTAAAATTGCCACGAAATGCGGTATCGATCGCTCTCCTGACGAGTCCTATGCCCGCACTATCAATAACACACCCGACTATATTATCCGCTGCTGTAACGAATCCCTTAAGCGGCTTGGCGTTGAACGGATTGATCTCTTTTATCTTCACAGGGTCAGCAACGAAACGCCGGTCGAAGAAAGCATGGAGTGCCTGAGCACACTCGTTAAGGAAGGTAAAATTAATCACATTGGTCTTTGTGAAGTGTCGGCTTCAACGTTACAGCGAGCCCATACGGTACATCCGGTCACCGCGCTGCAAACCGAATATTCGCTGTGGACGCGTGATATTGAGGATACCGTTCTACCGGTTGTGAAAGCGTTGAGTATCGGCCTGGTCCCTTACTCTCCTCTTGGCAGAGGCTTCCTGACAGGCAAATACCTCAGCAACGACGATTTTGCAGACGGTGATTTCCGCAAGAATAATGCGCGTTTTATTCAGTCCAGTCTGGATCATAATCGCCAGTTGCTCGATGCAATTACCCCGCTTGCACAGAAATACGATTGCACTACAGGGCAAATTGCTCTGGCCTGGCTGCTGGCACAATACGATAAGCTGGTTCCAATTCCTGGCACTAAGCATACCCGTTATCTGGCTGAAAACGCTCATGCGGCGGAAGTTATTCTGGAAAAAAGCGATGTTGAATCGCTGAACAACATTCATCGGAAGATAGAAATTAAAGGGGAACGATATTCGGAAGAAGGCATGAAAGGTGTGAACGCCTGATATATTCCGCTCAACAACGTAAAAAAACCGGGGAGACCCGGTTTTTTATGGCTAACAAAGTCACGTTTTTTTATTTCTCAGCAGTGCCTTGCACAGTCGTTAATTTGACTCGTACGATTTCTCCACGCGAGAATGTTTTGTCGTAAGGCTCGCAGGAATAACCGCGACAAGCAGGATGGAAAGGCCAATGGCTGTGCCCGCTACGATATACAGGAGGGGGACCGGGAACGATGACACCATCCAGGCCCCCACTGAAGCACCGATACCAATGGCGATATTGAAAAACGAAACATAGAGTGCTGAGGCTGGAAACGTTTTATCTTCCGCCATACGTAACACCCATGTCTGAAATCCGACAAATACTCCTGATACCGCAACGCCCCAGATAACCATGGCAGTGAAAATGAGCGCGACAGAGAGTGAGGAACCTGACCGTCCGAGGAAGATCAGCACCGCACAGATAAGCAGCACGGATAAAGCTACCGTCATCTTTAGATATTTATCAATCAACACGCCGGTCAGGAAATTACCGGCCAGACCCGCGATGCCGTAAACTAAAAGCACAGCCGGAACAAAAGCAGCGGAGAGTAAACTCTGCATGTGTAACCAAGGCTCAATGTAGGTAAATGCGGCAAAGTGGGCGGTAACGGCAAGCAGCGTGGCAAAGTAAATTTTCCACAGCGTGGACGATTTCAGCACTCTTTTGAGAGCATCAATACCCATCGCGCTTTTATTGTTTATTTGCGGGACAAGAACAGTAATGCCCACAAAGGCCACGACGCTGAGTGCTGCCATCAGCCAGAATGCCTGTCTCCAGCCCAAATGAATGCCAATATAATTTGAAACCGGTACACCAAACACGCTTGCCGCAGAAACACCGCCAAATACGATTGATGTTGCCGTACCGATATAACGGGCAGGAACAATGGCTACTGCAGTCGCTCCAATCATTGCCCAGAATGCACCATGAGCAAGTGCACCCAATACGCGCGCACTCAGTAGAGCACCGTAAGTGCTTACCGTGGCGGCCAAAATATTGGATATCATAAGAACGACGGTGAGTACCAACAAAAGACGCTTTTTCGCCACATTTCCCAGGAACACGGAGGCAAACAATGCGCTTAATGCCCCTACCCACGCATAAAGAGACACGGTCATGCCAACCGCGGATTCCGAAGAATGGAGCCCCTCTGCAATAGGAGTTAATAACCCTACAGGCGCAAGTTCAGTGGTAACGATGGTGAATGTTGAAATTGCCAGAATAACTAAAGCGAGCCATGACTTTAGCGTCATATTTTGTGGTAATTTCTCTGAAATCATATTACTTACCTCAATAATCGTTTATATAATTAGCCATTTTTTCTGCTGTGCATCTCGTAAGCAAGATATAATCATCTACACAGAACCCTCTTGCCAAACACGCTAGTTCTGATAATTACGTGGGCGACCTTTAACAGAATTTAAATGCCATATTTCGCGTTAGAGAAAATGAGTCAAAATTACATGAGAAATTTATCAATCCAGTACTCAAATGGAATTATTAAATTTGTAATATAGTTTTTGTATTACTATTTTTTTAGGTTTTTATTTTAAACGTTCCCGTGTAAGATCTGAGAAGATAAAATAAAACGAAAATACCTTTTCGCTTTTCAGGATCATCGTTATGGCTACAGCAGAACATTTAATCAGCAATAACCTTCCCAGTATCAAACAATTGCAATGCTTTCTCGCTGTCGCGCATGAGTTGAACTTCCGCAAGGCAGCTGAACGTCTGAGGATGACGCAGCCCCCTCTGACCCGGCAGATTAAATGTCTTGAGGCCGTTTTGAAGCGTCAGCTCTTCAGTCGAAATACGCACGACGTAAGCCTCACTGAAGCAGGGCGCGCACTGGTGGTAAAAGCTGAGAAAATTCTTCGCGAAATCAGTGAACTGAAAACGGATTCCCTCTCCTCTGAAACCACCTTACGGATCGGACTCACCCGGACGCTTAATTTTGAATATATTGAACCGGTGAATAGGCAGCTTCAAAAACTGAACGCCGGGGATGATGTTGAAACACCGGACCTGACATCAGCGCAGCTGCTGCAAAGCTTGTCCAAAAATATGCTGGATCTGGTGCTAACAGGGGAAAAAGGGACAGGTCATGAAGATATTGTCCAGTACCGTTGGGTTTGCCAGGAGCCGCTCCTTATCGCAATGCCTTCTTTACACCCTGCAAGCCTGAAAGAAAAAGTCGCTCTCGACGATATCAGTGATTTACCGATTTTCTGGTTTTCCAGAAGTGCTAATCCGTCGTTTTACGACAAATGTGAAAGCTACTTTGACACGCTGAAAACGCCGCTGAAGCGCATAAAAGAACCAGACGATTCACTGGTGATGCTGAGTCGTATCGCAAGAGGGAAAGGGTTTGCGCTGCTACCTCAGTCAAAATGCACCTTCAATCAGGAGGGGCTCTGTTACCGCGAGCTAACGGATGATGAGGCAAAGCGACTCAATATTGATATCTATGCGGCAACCCGCCTCAATGAAAACCGGGAGGAGATCCTGAACGCTCAGAATATCTTGTGCGGGAAGGAGAACTAATGCAGGTAAAACACGCCCTCTTCCGGCAGGAAAAGATGGTTATAGCGCAGCTGAAAGGCATTAAGCTCCTGCGGGTCGGGCTCCATCTCGCGCATAAAGCCGAGCGCCAGACGAATTTGCGCATCGGTGATCGGCGCACCCAGGCGGGCTTTACGCAGCAGACGGTGCCACGTATGCAGGTTCTCTTCACTGCCGTCGACAATGCAGACCTGCCAGATCAGCAATACCTGCGCCGCGTTTTGCAGATGCGCCTCGTCCGGGCGTTCAAGATAACGGATAAACTCATTCCCGGCTGTTTTACCGAACTGATCGATCATCGACTCAACCGGCATTGGGGTGATTCCCAGCCGTTCGCTTAAACGTTTGATGGCGCGGCGGGAATCTGAGGTCAGGACACGAAATCCCACCACAAACACCACGGCAAGCGTTGCCAGCATTATCCAGACCATGCGTTCTCCTCAGACTAGCCGCTTATCATAGCGGGAAACGCAAGGCCTCGACAGCGGGCAAAATGCTATTAGTGCAGTGAAAAGAGGTGGAAAATCATTCTGAAAGCGGATCGCCGCGCTGAAGCCCCTTTTGCAGTGCCTCGTGGAAGCGCGCAGGATCCTGCATCTGCGGCGCATGACCCATATCGTTAAATTCCACCAGCGTCGCGTGCGGAATGCGTTTTGCCGTCTCTTTGCCCAGCACCGCATAGTTGCCGAGCGTCTTGCGGATCTCCGGCGGGGCGAGATCTTTCCCGATGGCGGTGTTGTCCTTCGTGCCGATCATCAATAATACCGGCATCTTCAGCTCACTAAATTCGTAGATCACCGGCTGGGTGTAGATCATGTCGTAGAGCAGCGCCGAGTTCCAGGCCACGCGCGCTTTGCCAGGTCCGTTGTTCAGCCCGGCGAGCATGGTCACCCAACGCTCGTATTCCGGCTTCCACTCCCCGGCGTAGTAGGTGTTTTTCTCGTACTGACGAATACCGTCGGCACTGACTTTCAGTTCGCGCTGGTACCACTGGTCGACGGTAATATGCGGAACACCGCGCGCTTTCCAGTCTTCCAGCCCAATCGGATTGACCATCACCAACTGTTCCACCTGCTGCGGCCACATTAGCGCGTAGCGCGTCGCCAGCATGCCGCCGGTCGAATGCCCGATAACCGTCACGCGATCGACACCCAGGGATGCGAGCAGCGCATGGGTATTGTCCGCCAGCTGCTGGAAGGTGTACTGATACCGCTCCGGCTTGGTGGATTTACAGAAACCGATCTGGTCGGGTGCCACCACGCGATAACCCCTGGCCGAGAGCGCGCGGATCGTGCCGTCCCAGGTTCCAGCGCAGAAGTTTTTGCCGTGCATCAATACCACGGTGCGACCGTTGGGTTTTTCCGGCTTAACGTCCAGATAAGCCATATCCAGAGACTGGTTTTGCGAGGTAAAGGTAAAGTGTTTTACCGGCCAGCCATAATCGAAACCTTCCAGCTTCTCGCCGTAGGAAGGGGTATCCGCGGCCATTGCGGGTGACGCCAGCGCCATCAGCAGCGCAAGGCAGGATAATCGTCGGGTTAACATCCAGGCTCTCCGTTCTAAGGCTGCACAAAAGGCGGCAGCAAAAATACTGTAGAGCATACAGGGGAGAGAGAGTGTAAAGCGGAGTAAAGGCAGGACGTACAAAACAAAAAAGCCCGGCAAAACGCACCGGGCAAAGAAGTCACCTGCACACTCAGGCTGTTTTCAATTTCTGCACTCGCCTTTCGCGACGAATTTTACGTTCTTCCAGCACCGCAACCATCGCCATCAGGACGATACAGCCAATGGCTGCCGCATCCAGCGCCGCAAAGGTGCCTGCCCAGCCGGTGAGGCCGAAAATTGGCGTACCGTCGGCAATCATCCCCAGCCCCAGCTTGGCGAAGCTGTCGCCGATCAGGTAAGCGAAGGTGCCTTTAATCCCATCGGCTGCGCCGATCGCTTTTTTCGGTACAAACCCGACCGCTGCCACGCCAATCAGCAGCTGTGGACCAAATACCAGGAAGCCGAGCGCAAACAGGGAAGCCAGGTAAACATACTGGTTACTGGCGTGCTGGTAGACGCCGAGCGTGGCGATAATCAGCGCCAGCGCGACGCAGGCCACCAGCGCGCGGCGGCCATTGGCGAGATCCGAGAGCCAGCCCCACAGCAGCGTGCCGACCAGCGCGCCCACTTCAAACAGGGTGAAGCCCTGAATCGCGACTTCTTTAGAAAGCTTCAGCTCCTGGAAGGCATACACCGTCGACCACTGGTCGATGCCGATACGCACCACGTACAGGAAGATGTTTGAGAAGCACAGCAGCCAGATCACTTTGTTTTTCAGCACGTACTCAACAAAGATCTGCCATTTGGTCATCTCGTTTTCTTCGGTCTCTTTGTCCTCTTCGCTGATCTCCTCGCCGAACAGCTCTTCGGCTTTGCCGAGGCCGTAAGATTCCGGGGAATCGCTGCCGAAGCGCAGGCCGATAAAGCCGACAATCAGGGCGATAATCGACGGGAAGATAAACATGCCGATCACGTGGCCATCGAACAGATAGTTCGCGCCGAACAGCGCCACGCCTGCCGCGCCCGCACCGCCGAGGTTATGCGAGATGTTCCACATGCCGAGGTACGAACCACGCTTGCGGCGCGGGGTCCATTTGGTGATGGTGGAGTAGCTGCACGATCCGCCGGTACTCTGGAAGAAACCACTCAGGGCATAGAAAGCGATCATCAGGAACAGGCTCACGGAGCCTGCGCCCATGCTGGCGCTGAAGCCGAGCATACAGATGGCGGAGAGAATCAGCATAAACGGCAGGAACTGCTTGGTATTTTTACCGTCCGCATAGTAGGAAACCACCGTTTTCCCCACCCCGTAGGTGATGGAGAATCCCAGGCCAATCATCCCCAGCTGCGTCATGCTCAGCCCGTAGGTCGAGATCATGTCGTTCTGCGCAATGTTAAAGTTTTTGCGGATCAGGTACATGGTCAGGTAGCCGATGAAGACCACCAGATACGACTGCATGAACGGTTTGAACCACATTTTGCGCCGCACGTCGAGCGGCAGATCCAGGGTCGGCTTGCGCACCTGATTGAGGAAGGCCAGCATGGTTTGCTCCTGAGCTGATTTTTACCTGCGAATGGCAGGCATTGTAAAAATCAGCCGGGAGAGATGCCTGAGACAGCGTCCAGGTAAAACCGGGAAAATTTCTTAGTTTTGCGCCACTCGGCAGTAAAAGGTGAAGTGTGTCACGCTTCGCGCGGGGCCTGCGCGTGCAGGAAGGGCAGCAGCAGCAGGGCAGAGATCCCCGCCGCGATGGCGATGACCGCGAAGAAACCGCTCCAGTGCCAGGTGTCGATCACCCGCGCCAGGGGCCAGCCGGAGAGCGATGCGCCAAGATAGGCAAACAGCCCGACAAACCCCGTCGCCGCACCCGCCGCCTCTTTGTGCGAGCACTCCGCCGCGGCCATGCCGATCAGCATCTGCGGGCCAAACACGAAGAAGCCGATGGTGAAGAAGCATGCCGCCTGCATCACGTAACTGGCGAACGGCATCAGCCACAGCGAGCCGACGGAGAGCAATATCCCGGCGGCGAAGATCAGGTTCATCGGGCCTCGGTTGCCGTTAAACAGCTTGTCCGAGCCCCAGCCTGCCACCAGCGCGCCGATAAATCCGCCCAGCTCGAACATCGTGACCGCCGAGTTGGCGGTGACCAGATCCACCCCGAGCGTCTCCGACATGTACAGATTGCCCCAGTCGTTGATCGCCGCACGTACCACGTAAACCAGCACGTAACAGAGCGAGAGTAGCCAGATGTAGGGATTTTTCAGCACGTATTTGGTCAGGATCTCTTTGCGGGTCAGCCCCGCCCCTTCCTGCTGTTGGGCAATCTCCATCTCGTCGTGCCGCCAGTCGCCCACCGCAGGCAGTCCAACGGTTTGCGGCCTGTCGCGCAGGCGCCAGCAGAGGAACAGCCCGGCAACAATCGCCAGGCCCCCGGCAATCATCATCCCTGCGCGCCAGCCGTAGTGCAGCGCCGCCGCACCGACCACCATCGGGATCAGCGCCCCGCCGACGTTATGCGCGGTGTTCCAGATTGCCCACCAGCCGCCGCGCTCGTTGCGCGAGTACCAGGCGGTGAGCAGGCGGGCACAAACCGGCGCTCCCCAGCCCTGGAAAAAAGCGTTCAGTGCCCACAGCAGGGCAAAGGCCCACAGCGAGGTGGAGAAGCCGAACAGGATATTTACCACGCCGGTGGCAATCAGCCCGACGCCCATAAAGTAGCGCGCGTTGGAGCGGTCGCTGACGATGCCGGAGAAGAACTTCGACAGGCCGTAGGTGATGTAAAACAGCGTCGCCAGCAGGCCGATATCGGTACGCGTCATCACGCCGCTGGCGAGGATTTCCGGCGCGGCGGCGTTAAAGCTTTTGCGGGTAAAGTAAAACAGCGCATAGCCAAGCCAGATGGTCATCAGGATATGGCGGCGCCAGTAGCGGTAGCGCGCGTCTATTTCCGCTTTGTCGCCTAGCGGTGAGGCGTTGGCAGGCATTTTAAACATGGTGGTTCCTTAGCGGCAGGCTGACGCTAACGCGCGTCCCGTGGGTACAGGAGATAGCCAGCGTGCCACCCAGCGCCTTCACGCGCTCGCGCATGCCCGCCAGGCCAAAACCCTGCTGGCCGGAGCCCGGCGGCAGGCCGCAGCCGTCGTCTTCAATCACCAGCGTCAGGCGATCGTTCTGCTGGCCGCCCTGAATGGTGACCGCGCTGGCATTGGCGTGTTTGACGATATTATTCAGCCCCTCCTGACAGACGCGGAACAGCGTCACGCGCTGGCCTTCACTCAGCGCCCGTTCATCAATACGCCAGTCGAGATGGCTGACGATGCCGCGGCTTTCCAGCTCCATCTCGCGCATCAGGGAGCGTATCGCCTGCTCAAGTGACAGGTCGTCAAGCTGGCGCGGACGCAGCCGTCCCAGCAATCGGCGAACGGCGTCATAAACCCCCAGCGAAAGCTGTTCAATATGCGCCCCCCCATGCTTCACACCGGCATTTTCCGCCGCCAGACGCTGGACAATGCCCGCCTGGGTGCGGATGGCGGTGATGGTCTGGCCGATGTCATCATGCAGCTCACGGGCGACCTCCTGCCGCACGCTCTCTTCCGTCTCCAGCAAACGCTCCGCCAGACGGCGATTACGCGCCAGCTCGTTTTGCAGAGACTGGTTCAGCTCGCGCAGACGCTGGATCCCCGCCCCCAGCAGCAGCCCGGTCAGGCTTTGAGCCAGCAGGGAAAGCAGCAGGTCCACCGGATGGTCGTGCCAGGTCTGGCTGGCAATGAGCGCGATGGCGTTCATCAGCGTGGCAATTAAGGCGCCCTGCCAGCCGTAGTGCCAGGCGAGGGCGATGATCGGCAGCGCCAGACAAAACGGTGTGAAGCGTGAAAGCTCTGCGGGCAGGCCGAGCTGTAGCCACAGGCTCACCACAAACAGCAGCAGATACCAGATGAGATGCCGGGCGCGCCAGTTGACGGGCTGGGAGACCAGCGCAGGCCCCAGCGGCTGCCAGACGGTGCTGGTGAGGTAGTGCCAGAAAACCAGACAGGTCGGCGCAAGGGTCAGCCCGCCGGTGAGGGTCAGCAGCAGGGCGTTGAGCATCTCCTTGTCGCCAGCCCACGGCAGCGATTGCAGCAGCGCGGCGGCAATCAGCGCCGCCCCCTGACGCAGCAGCGTGCGCCAGTCACGCTGGTGACGATAACGGGAAATGAGCGCAACCGGGATAAGCGTGAGCAGGCTTCCGGTCATCAATAATGGCAGCTGCGTGAGCGCAACTTCCTGCGCCAGCCAGACCAGCATCAGCCACTCTGCGCCCAGCAAAACGGGCCAGTAGCCGCGCGGACATTGCAGCATCAACCCCAGACGCAGGCCGAAGGGGAACAGCAATACCGCCAGCTCGGGTCGCTCCACCAGATGCAGGCTGATGCTCCACAGGCAGAACCATGCGGCAGAAAAGATAAAAAAGCTGGCGACGACGGCGATCAGCCGCGAAAACAGCGGGTTCATTGCCAGCTATCAAACATGCGGCGCGCCAGCTCGACATCGTTGCTGACGTTGAGTTTTTCCATCAGATTGGCGCGGTGAACGTGGACGGTTTTTGGCGACAGGTCCAGCTCGGCCGCAATCTCTTTCACCGACATCCCCTGTGCGAGTTTCTCTGCAACCTGACGTTCGCGTTTAGTGAGCGGATCCTGACGTCCGGCCGCCAGCTTAATGGCGATATCCGGTGTTAAATAGCAGCCGCCGGTGGAGACGGTACGCACGGCGGCGATCAGCTCGTCCGGGCTACAGCGTTTTGAGAGGAACCCGCGTGCGCCCGCGTTGAGCGCCTGCTCGACCAGCGCCGGGCTGTCGTGGACCGAGAGCATGATCGTCGCCATCCCTTTCGGCAGCTGGCTTAACAGCTCCAGACCGGAGAGATCCGGCATTGAGATATCGCAGATACAGACCTGCACTCCGCGCCCCGGCAGGCCCGCCAGCGCCTCACGACCGGAGCCAAACTCGGCCACGACCTGAAAATCGGGTTCGAGGTTGAGAAGTTGGGCAAAGCCGGAGCGGACGATAAGGTGGTCGTCGATGAGAGCGATGGTGGTCATGTTTGATCCTGCGGTCTGAAAACGCCGGATGGCGCTGCGCTTATCCGGCCTACAAGAGCGAAAGACGCTTACCTTAAGCGATCTACTCGAAAAACACCGCAATTTTGTTAAACATGGTGGGATCGGACTGGTTGCGCGCCACTTTGGTGACATCTTCCAGCTTGTCGATCTGCGCCATCATCTGCTCCAGACGCTGGTCATCGTTGACCAGTAGCCAGATGCGGCTGTGCTCGCTGCCCTGAATCGGCAGACAGAGAATGCCTTCCACGTTAAACGCCCGGCGGGCAAACAGCCCGCAGACGTGGGTCATGACGCCAGGATGGTTGCGGACGGTGAGTTCCAGAATGACGTTATCATGTTGTTTCTGCATGGCTTATTCTCCCACCATCTCAGTATTTGCCGCACCCGGCGGCACCATCGGATACACTTTTTGTTCAGGGTCGATACGCACGTGGATCAGCGCCGGGCCGGGACGCGAAATCGCCGCCTGCAGCGCCGCGTGGGCATCCTCTTCGGCGTTCAGATCGCAGGTGTGAAGGCCAAAACCGGCGGCAATCTGCATAAAGTTAATCATTCCCGGATAGGTCGCGGCAAATACGCCCTGCTTGTAGAACAGGCTCTGTTGCTGGTGTACCAGCCCCAGCGCCTCGTTGTTCATCAGAATGATTTTGACGTCTAACTGGTTTTCGGCCGCGGTCGCCATTTCCTGAATGTTCATCATCAGGCTGCCGTCACCGGAGAAGCAGATGACTTTGCGGTCCGGATTCGCCAGCGCCGCGCCCACGGCAGCAGGCAGGCCAAAGCCCATGGTGCCGAGGCCACCGGAGGTCAGCCACTGGCGCGGACGGTTCAGCGGGTAGGCCTGGGCGGTCCACATCTGATGCTGGCCCACGTCGGTGGTAATAATCGCGCTGTCGTCCACGCAGGCGGCCACAGCGTTGATAAGACCATAGTGGCTCAGCGGATCGCCCTCGGTCGGGATGGCGCCCGGGAACTCTTTTTGCAAATCGGCGACCAGCTGACGCCAGTCGGCACGGTCGGCTGCGTCCGTCTGCGGGATCAGCTGCGCCAGCACTTCAGCCACGTCGCCCTGAATGGCCACGTGCGGCTGCTTAATTTTACCCAGCTCGGCGCGGTCGATGTCCACATGGATGATTTTGGCGTTCGGGCAGAACTGCTCGGTTTTGCCAATCGCCCGGTCATCAAAACGCGCGCCCATTACAATCAGCAAATCCGCTTCTTGCAGGATGTAGTTGGTGCTGCGCGCGCCGTGCATGCCCAGCATGCCAAGAGAGAGCGGGTGCGCTTTAGGCAGCATGCCGAGCGCCATCAGGGTCATGGTGGTGGGCAGGCTGGCTTTTTCAGCGAACTGGCGGATTTCATTCGCGGCGTTAACCGCCCCACCGCCCAGATAGAGCACCGGGCGTTTGGCGGCATTAATCATCGCCGCGGCGTCACGCACGCTCTCAGCACTGAATTCCGGCGCGGGGGCACGGTCGCCCGGCTCTGGCAGCACGTCAATCTCGATCTCTGCGGTCTGGACATCCTTAGGAATGTCTATCCACACCGGGCCCGGGCGGCCAGACTGCGCAATGCGAAACGCATCGCTGATAACCTGAGGAAGCTCGCTGATATCGCGAACTAAATAGTTATGTTTGGTGATGGGGATAGAGATGCCGTAGGTATCCACTTCCTGGAACGCATCGGTACCGATCATCGAAGACGGCACCTGGCCGGTAATGCAGATCAGCGGAATGGAGTCGAGGCGCGCGTCGGCGATGGCCGTTACCAGGTTGGTAGCCCCCGGCCCGCTACACGCCATACAAACCGCCGGTTTCCCCTGGGTACGCGCCATGCCCTGCGCGATAAAGCCCGCGCCCTGCTCGTGGCGAGCCAGCACGTGGCGGATTTTTGTGCTTTGGCTTAACGCATCGTACAGCGGCAGCACCGTGCCGCCCGGGATGCCCGCAACCGTGGTGATGCCCTGTCGTTCCAGCAAATGAACGATCAGCTGCGCGCCCGTAAAACGCGTCTTAGTAGATGTTGTGCCCGAACTTGCCATGCTCCAGTCCTTTTCTTCTGAGCCAGCCTTCCGGGGAGGGTCCTAAACGAAAAACCCCGCCCGGTTTGCGCCGGCGGGGTTTTGGATTCGTGTGTTGATCCAGTCCCTACGGCGCATTGCCGACGACCACCACCACACGCACGACGACCACTGCGGCTGGTTGCGCAGTTTTTAGTAGGGTCGAGGTGAACAGAGATGGAGTCATTAGGAACCTGTGTTTGGAATCATTGATTGAATTTATACAAACACAGGTTTTCGGGCGTGACAATGGAAATATTTTCATCTGGACAAAAATGCGTCAGGGATCACGTTTCGTTTGTTGGGTGATGAAAACAGTAGTCGGACGTGAGTATTTCATTCAATGAACAGCGCAGGCGATACCCCAAAGCGAGCAGCCAGTTTTTTTATATGGTTCAACGTCAGCTGACGTTGACCGTTCAACACCCTTGAAACCATTGATTTACTGCCAATTTCATCCTGAAAATCCGAAATAGTCAGTTTGTATTGATCCATAAGGGTTCTTAAAACGGCAATGCCCACTGGGACAGATTCCATCTCCTGGCGTAAGGCGACAATTTCGGGCCGATTGGCTTCGTAACGACGAATTCTTGCACATACGATATCCAGCAAAGGGCTGCCAGGTTCGTTCATCAGTAAATACTCAACCAGCTCAAGTGCGTCCTGGTAATCTTTCTCGTTTGGATGTTCACCCAATAAAGGAACCGCCGCGACAAGGGCATGCGTTGCTTTCATTGCATCAGCTACGATCATCATTTCTTCCCCTTAGTGCGATGTTTCTCCGTAAAACGGTCATATTCCTTATGAGTAAAAACATGGCGCACATAAAACTTTTGGCTTTCAAAGAATATGAGAGCCACTACTCTGAGTTTGTTGTTAGCAATATCAATAACATAATGCTTATCGAGATACTTCAAATTATCTAGCGTTGGAAAGATTTTTCTTAGCGCAACAGGCGTCGTGCAATGGCTCTTTTCGATGGTTCGCCCCAGAAAGAGAAGCTCCTCTCTGTGTTGCGGAAACTGGATCACCGCATCCAAAATTGCCTTCATTGAGATTAAATGCATACTGCATACCTGCCGCGTCCGTTGCCATTATGGCAACAATATCACGGATTGCCAATTAGTCAACGGAAGGCCTGCTTAGGACGGACCCAGAAAACAAAAAACCCCGCCGGAGCGAGGTTTTTATCAGGGTTTTGCGGTTGGTCGCCGCAGAACACACTGTGTTACGTCAACGCAAAAAGTATACGCGATCGAGGACGAACGCGCAATTCCGGCACGGATTTTGACGTTTTTGAGTATGGGTCTCCTTTCGATTTTTGTCCAAAAAATACTGTTCATGCATACAGTATTTATCTATACTGGGGTGTTCGCAGTGAGCGAGGGGGCCGCAGTTCTACCGGCGCAATGAAGTCCTGGCTGAAACGGGTGGTGCCGTCAGTGCCTTAACCCCTGAAGTGAGCACACTGTGTTACGTCAATCCAGGTGCTGGCAACAGGCGGCGGAAAGGTACGCCAGCATCGTGCTCCTTTTTACCAAAAGGAGACGCGTATGGGCATCGTGGATATGGTGATACTTATCCTCAAACTCATTGTTGCATTATTGCAACTGCTTGATGCTGTCCTGAAATACGTTCGGTAAGTCAGGTTCAAGTCGCACCTGAGAGGGGCGGGCAACCGCCCCTCTTTAATAACGAGGGAATGCTATGTCGCGTCTGTTAATTGAGCCTGTTACGCCTGATGAACCGGGCTATATCGCCCTGAAGGCGGAAAGTATCGCATTGAATTTCAACATGCTGCGCAGGCTGGAAGAGAACTGGCAGCGGGGTGAAAACCGCTTTAACGCGCCGGGCGAAAAGCTGCTGGGGGCGTTTCTTAACGGCAAGCTGGTAGGCGTATGCGGTCTCAACCGCGATCCCTTCAGCCAGCAACCGCGCGCCGGGCGCATTCGCCATCTCTATGTTAGCGAGAAGTGTCGCGGGTTGGGCATCGGCAAACAGCTTTTAACCGTGGTGATGGCCGATGCCAGCATCTGGTTTGATTTCCTGAATACCCACGCGCCGGATACCGCGTATGGGTTCTACCGCCGGGCAGGTTTCACGCTGGTCTCGGATGAGCCGCGGGTGACGCACCGCCTGTTTTGTGCGGTGTAACCGGCTGGCAGCATCAGGACGTGAATGTTACAGTTGAGTGACAATTCACCACCCGATACGCCATGACCATCACCGTATTCTGCATTTTGCTGTTTGCCGCGCTGCTGCATGCCAGCTGGAACGCTATCGTTAAGGCCGGAACGGACAAGCTCTATTCTGCGATAAGCGTCAGCGGCTCCGCTACGCTTATTGCGCTGGTGTTGCTCCCCTTCTCTCCACAGCCTTCTGCTGCAAGCTGGCCGTTTTTAATCGTCTCCTGCGCCTTACAGGTGGTGTACACCGTGCTGGTGGCGAAGACCTATCAGGTCTCCGATATGAGTCAAACCTACCCGCTGATGCGCGGCACCGCCCCGCTGCTGGTGGCGCTGATCAGCGTCCTGGCACTTGGCGATCGTCTCTCCTGGCTAGCCTGGTCCGGCATCGGGGTGATCTGCCTGTCGATTCTGGCGATGGCGATGAACGGGCGCATGCAGTCCCGAAAAGGGATCTGGCTGGCGCTACTGAACGCCTGTTTTATCGCCGGATATACGCTGGTGGACGGCACCGGGGTGCGGCTCTCGGGCACTGCGCTGGGCTACACGCTGTGGACCTTCTTTATGAACGGTTTTTGCCTGCTGAGCTGGGCGATGGTGGCGCGTCGGCGTGAAGCCTTTGGCTACCTGCGTCTGCACTGGAAAAAGGGGCTGCTCGGCGGCGTCGGCACCATGGGCTCGTATGGCCTGGCACTGTGGGCGATGACGCAGGCACCGCTGGCCGTAGTCGCGGCGCTGCGTGAAACCTCGATTCTTTTCGGGGCGCTGATTGCCTTTGTGCTTTTAAAAGAGAAGGTTGCGGGCCTGCGCATCGCTGCGGCGCTGGGTATTGCTGGCGGCGCTATTCTCCTGCGCCTCGCATAAATCACTGGCAACATTAGTTGCCGTTTTTGTTTACAAATCCTGCCTTCTGACGTTCATCCATTCACCATCACAATGATTAAATTGTCATCTCACTGTGGTAGATTCCTCGCGCATTTACGGGAATGCGCAGTCACTTATTCTTCATTTTTCTCTTTTGGCAAAAGTATTCAGCGACATGAAAAAACAAAGGAACGTTAACTTATTGTTGATGCTGGTGTTACTGGTGGCCGTCGGTCAGATGGCGCAAACCATCTACATTCCGGCGATCGCCGACATGGCAAAGGAATTAAACGTCCGCGAGGGCGCGGTACAAAGCGTAATGGCCGCCTACCTGCTAACCTACGGCGTTTCACAACTCGTCTATGGCCCGCTGTCCGACCGCGTCGGGCGTCGCCCGGTGATCCTGGTCGGCATGAGCATATTCATGGTGGCGACGGTGATTGCCATCACCACCCATAGCCTGACCATATTGATTGCCGCCAGCGCCCTGCAAGGTGTCGGAACCGGCGTCGGCGGGGTGATGGCGCGAACCTTACCGCGCGATATGTACCAGGGCACCCAGCTCCGCCATGCCAACAGCCTGTTGAATATGGGGATTCTGGTCAGCCCGCTACTTGCACCGCTGATTGGCGGCCTGCTGGACACAATGTGGTCCTGGCGCGCCTGTTACGCCTTCCTGCTGGTGCTCTGCGTGATAGTGACCTTCAGTATGGCACGGTGGATGCCGGAAACGCGCCCGCAGGACGCGCCGCGCACGAAGCTTATCGCCAGCTACAAAACGCTGTTCGGCAACGGTGCGTTTACCTGTTACCTGCTGATGCTGATCGGCGGCCTGGCAGGCATAGCGGTGTTCGAAGCCTGCTCCGGCGTGCTGCTGGGCGCTGGGCTTGGCCTGAGCAGCATGGTGGTGAGTATTCTGTTTATTCTGCCTATCCCGGCGGCGTTCTTCGGCGCCTGGTTTGCCGGACGTCAGAACAAGCGTTTCTCCACCCTGATGTGGCAAGCAGTGATTAGCTGTCTGCTGGCGGGACTGATGATGTGGATCCCGGGACTGTTTGGCGTGATGACCGTCTGGACGCTGCTGATCCCGGCGGCGCTGTTCTTCTTCGGCGCAGGGATGCTGTTCCCGCTCGCCACCAGCGGCGCGATGGAGCCGTTCCCGTTCCTCGCGGGCACGGCGGGCGCGCTGGTGGGCGGTTTGCAAAACATCGGCTCCGGCGCGCTGGCCTGGCTCTCGGCCATGATGCCGCAGACCGGGCAGGCTAGTTTGGGTTTGCTGATGACGCTGATGGGGCTGCTGATTTTACTGTGCTGGCTGCCGCTGGCGTCGCGTGTCCCGCATCACGAGCAGCCGGTTTAACCGCATGATGGCCCGGCTTGTCGCCGGGTTTTTCACAGACGGGAGCAATCATCGCCTGTAATAACGGCTCTGGCGCAGGTCGCCAGGCGCCCTCTTCCCCGTCGTAAAACTGGAAATCCGCGTTAAGCGCATACGGAATTTTCGCCTTTTGCAGCTCGCAGGCCATAAAGGTGGCGAAGGCCATTTGCGAAGCGGTTGGCGTGAGGTGGTTTGACTCCCCCACGCCCCAGCCTCCGACCCAGCTGACGTGCCCGGTTTTTTGCTGCCAGCGCAGCGCGGTATTGATGCGATTATGGATAGCCGCTTTCTCTGCCGCCGTGCCGGACGTCCACGGGTATTTACCGTTATTTTTCAGCGGCCCCCACGGGAAAATATGCCACTCCGCCAGCAGGAAGTTCTGGCTGTGCGCAGGCAGCTTCAGGCTGGTTAAATCCTCCGGCGCGGCGCGCAGGCGCGGTGCGATGAAAATCATGCGCTGCGGGTCAATGTCATGGATCGCTTTTATGGTTTTTTCATACACGCGATTTAACGACGCGAGGTTGTGGTTGAGCTTGTCGGCGGGCTCGTAAATCAGGTCAAAACCCAACTGCGGGTAGCTCTGGCCGAAATAGTGGGCGACGGCAATCCACCAGTTGATTGTCTCTTTCTCATTATCGGCTTTCGGGTCGTTTTTATATTCATCTGCCTGATAAGCAATAATCGGGATGACACCATACTGCTCGCAGGCTTCCACCAGCTTGCGCAGATGGATGAGCCGCGCTTCCGTCGGCTCATCGGCGACGCGGATGCGCACATGGCTAATGCCTTTTGCACGAAAATCGCGTACCACCAGCGGGTCAAATTCACGTATACCGCGCTCGGTACGCGCCCAGTCTACATCCATCCCCACACCCAGCTGCTGAGCATAGCGGGCAGCCGTCATCGCCGGCTCAGCGGCAATCGCCCAGCCGGAAGAGATCAGTAACGCAGAGGCAATAAAAGGCTTTAACACGGTTTACCCTGGATAAATCGAAAGCATTACCTGTATTTAGCACGCTTTTTCACATTTGGTGTAGCGTCAAAGCGTAATAATTCTTCACCTTGCCCGTTCTCTCAGCCAGCTAATAAAGGCGTCAATTTTCGGCCACTGGCGGCCCGGAAGAGTTGAGATATAGTAATGCTGATGGCATTTGAGGGTCTTTTCACCAAACGGTGCAATCAACTCTCCCTTCTCGAGCCGTTTCTGCACCAGCCGCTTTCTGCCCATCGCTACCCCCACATCATTGATGGCCGCAATAATCGCTAAATCAGAACGATCAAAACCAATCCCCGACGATGGCGGCATATTTATCGCAAAATCCTGCGCCCAGCTTAGCCATTCATCCGTACCGGAATCATTGCTCCAGGCCTGACGGTCATGAAGCAACGTACAGTGGCTGAGGTTATGGGGGTTTTTAACCAGTTGATGTTCGCGGGCGTACGCGGGTGAACAAACGGGCAAAATCTCCTCATCCATCAGGAAGTGATGGGAAAGGTGGTTTGCCGGCGTATCGTCGAAATAGAGCGCCAGATCGATGCCCGTTCGCTGCATATTGACGTAATCATTTCCGGTCAGGACGGTGAGTGAAATCGACGGATAGCGGCGGGTAAAATCTCCCAGCATGGGAACCAGCCAGCACTGCGCTATCGATGGCCGGGAGTACACCGTTAGCGTACCGGAGAGCGCCTGGTTTTTGATGTCCAGGATCTCCTGATTCAGGGTATCGAGGGAGGATTTAAGGGTCCAGTAAACGCGCTTCCCCTCCTGCGTCAGCTCAACCTTACGGTGCGAGCGGACGAACAGCTGAATACCCAGCTCCTCTTCCAGCAGATTAATGCGGTGGCTCACCGCGCTGGGGCTGAGCGAGAGCTCCTCCGCGGCCAGCGCGAAGGACTCATGCCGGGCGGCCACTTCAAAGGTGTACATTTTCGAGAGCTGCCAGCCGTTTAACAGCCGGTTTCTGGCTTCATTCGCATCGGTCATCACAATTCTCACGCGTGGTTTCTGCGCTCAGCATACCGTTTAAGGGTGAATTTATGTGAACCTAATGCAAGTTAAGTGCGTTTTTTAGAGCGTAGTCACTCAGTTGATCCAATCTGGCTCACCTGAATGCCAATTTATATCGTTTGTCAGCCCCCGCCGTTTTTTCGTCCAATACCCACAGATGACATAAGGGTGAGGTGAGATATGGGATCTCAGGTCTGGGTTGTGGCAACGCTGCTGGTCAGCATTGTGTTAATTGTTTTAACCATCGTTAAGCTGAAGTTTCACCCGTTCCTCGCGCTGCTGCTGGCGAGCTTTTTCGTCGGTGCGATGATGGGGATGAGCCCACTGGATATGGTGAACGCCATTGAGAGCGGGATTGGCGGTACGCTGGGCTTCCTGGCGGCGGTGATTGGTCTGGGCACCATTCTCGGCAAAATGATGGAAGTCTCCGGCGCGGCAGAGCGCATCGGGATCACGCTGCAGCGCTGCCGCTGGCTGTCAGCAGACGTGATTATGGTGCTGGTGGGCCTGATCTGCGGCATTACGTTGTTCGTGGAAGTGGGCGTGGTACTGCTGATCCCGCTGGCGTTTTCCATCGCCAAAAAGACCAACACGTCGCTGCTCAAGCTGGCCATTCCGCTCTGTACCGCGCTGATGGCGGTGCACTGCGTGGTGCCTCCGCATCCAGCCGCGCTGTTTGTGACCAATAAGTTAGGCGCGGATGTCGGAACGGTAATTGTTTATGGTTTGATGGTAGGACTGGTGGCGTCTCTGGTCGGTGGCCCGCTGTTCCTGAAACTGCTCGGCAATCGTCTGCCGTTTAAACCGGTTCCGGCAGAATTTTCAGACCTCAAGGTGCGGGAAGAACACACCCTCCCGTCGCTGGGCGCCACGCTGTTTACGGTTCTGCTGCCAATTGGCCTCATGCTGGTGAAGACCATTGCCGAGCTAAATATGGCAAAAGAAGGTTCGCTGTATACGCTCCTCGAATTTATCGGCAACCCGATCACCGCGATGTTTATCGCCGTGTTTGTCGCCTACTACCTGCTGGGGATCCGCCAGCATATGAGCATGGGGGCGATGCTGACGCACACCGAGCACGGTTTTGGCTCTATCGCCAATATTTTGCTGATTATCGGCGCGGGCGGCGCGTTCAACGCCATCCTCAAAACCAGCGGACTGGCGGACTCACTGGCGCATATTCTCTCGAACCTGCACCTGCATCCTATCCTGCTCGCCTGGATGGTGGCGCTGGTGCTGCATGCCGCCGTAGGCTCCGCCACGGTCGCGATGATGGGCGCCACGGCGATAGTCGCCCCGATGCTGCCGCTCTATCCGAACGTGAGTCCGGAGATCATCACCATTGCTATCGGTTCCGGCGCCATTGGCTGCACGATCGTCACCGATTCTCTCTTCTGGCTGGTGAAGCAATACTGCGGCGCAACCCTGAATGAGACCTTCAAATACTATACGACGGCGACGTTTATCGCCTCGGTGCTTGCACTTGGCGGCACATTCCTGCTTTCTTTCATTATCTGAGCGCGAAGAGACGTACTATGGAAAACGCAACTATCACTACTTTAACCGCACAGTTTCCTCTGGTTGAGGATCTGATTGCCCTGAAAGAAACCACCTGGCTTAACCCACGTACCACGACGCTGGCGGAAGGATTGCCTTACGTCGGGCTGTCCAAAGCCGACGTGGACGACGCGCACGCGCGCCTTAACCGCTTCGCGCCGTATCTGGCGAAAGCCTTTCCGGAAACGGCCGTCACGAAGGGGATTATTGAATCCGAACTGGTCGCCATTCCGGCCATGCAGGCGCGACTGGGGAAAGAATATGACAAGACCATTCCCGGCACCCTGCTGCTGAAAAAAGACAGTCATCTGCCGATTTCCGGCTCGATTAAAGCACGCGGCGGCATCTACGAGGTGTTGACCCACGCGGAGAAACTGGCGCTGGACGCCGGCTTGCTGAGCATCGAAGACGACTACAGCGTTCTGCTGGAGCCGCGCTTTAAGGATTTCTTCAGCCAGTACAGCATTGCGGTGGGCTCAACCGGCAACCTGGGGATGTCCATCGGCATTATGAGCGCACGCATCGGCTTTAAGGTGACGGTGCACATGTCCGCCGATGCCCGCGAGTGGAAGAAAGCGAAGCTCCGCAGCCATGGCGTCATCGTCGTGGAGTATGAGCAGGATTACGGCGTGGCGGTGGAACAGGGGCGCAAAGCGGCAGAAAGCGATCCGAACTGCTTCTTCATTGATGATGAAAACTCACGCACCTTGTTCCTGGGCTATGCGGTGGCAGGCGAGCGGCTGAAGGCGCAGTTTGCCGAACAGGGCCGCGTGGTGGATGCGGCGCATCCCCTGTACGTCTACCTGCCCTGCGGTGTCGGTGGCGGCCCTGGCGGCGTGGCGTTTGGCCTGAAGCTGGTCTTCGGTGATAACGTCCACTGCTTCTTTGCGGAACCCACGCACTCGCCGTGCATGCTGCTCGGCGTTTACACCGGCCTGCACGACGAGATTGCGGTGCAGGACCTGGGTATCGACAACGTGACGGCGGCAGACGGCCTGGCGGTCGGGCGCGCGTCCGGCTTCGTGGGCCGCGCGATGGAGCGCCTGCTGGACGGGTTCTACACGCTTTCCGATCAAAGCATGTATGACATGCTCGGCTGGCTGGCGCAGGAGGAAGACATTCGTCTGGAACCGTCCGCGCTGGCGGGCATGGCCGGGCCGCTGCGTGTGCATTCAGATGCCAACGTCACCCACCTGGTATGGGCAACCGGGGGCGGCATGGTGCCGGAAGACGAGATGGCGAAGTATTTAGCAAAAAGCCGTTAATCGTAGGCCCGGTAAGGCGTAGCCGCCACCGGGCTTATAAGCTCACCATTTGCTGAATATGAGTAACGGCAAAGAGTAAAGACAGAGACAGCACAGCGAGCGCGATCAGGAACTTATCCCGCACCGCTTTCGGCTGCACAAAATCATCTTGCGCCACGTCCATCAGGTTACGGCTGCGGGTATAGCGCCACAAAATGAAGGCTACCAGCGCCAGCACAACAATCGAGATCCAGAATGGCACCCCGGTCCGGTGCCAGTTGTGCTTGATCGCCAGAGCAATCAGCGCGCCATACCCCAGCAACGTGCGCAGCCATGCGAGCGACGTCCGCTCCGGCTGCAGGCCAGGGTCCGCTTCGCGTCGCGCTTTGCGGCTATCCGCCATAGAACACCAGCACCATCACCACGCCTGCCACCGTCAGCAGGATCGCGCTGATGATGAGTAGCCCGCGCGTATAGGGTAAATCCTGCTTCAGACGCATCGCCTTCTCATTGCGCAACCAGCGCAGATAGCCGTAAATCGCCAGCACGCCTGCGAACAGGCACAGAAGCAGCGCCAGTACTTCGCGGATCAGCGGCGTGGCGAAATCAGGTGCGAGCTGATCGAGGCCGACACCTGCAGCCAGAAAGCCCAGCGCCGTGCGGATCCACGCTAAGAACGTGCGTTCATTAGCCAGAGAGAAGCGATAATCCGGCGCTTCACCGAGGCGGGAAATTTTCATGGAGGTTCCTTGTCGAGCTACGGGCAGGCTTCAGCATAGCGTAAATCGACCAGGACAAGGAGACCGGCATCGGGGATGCCGGTCAGGAAGGTTAGTGCAGTTCCGGCCAGTACTCTTTGTTGGCTTCGATCAGGTCATCCAGAATCGCTTTCGCGACTGACGCGCTCGGCACGGTTTTCGACAGGGTAATCGCCTGCCAGAGTTTCTGATACGAACGCTGCTCCCAGGCATCTACCACCAGTTTTTCCACCGCCACCTGCTGGCTCATCAGCCCTTTCTGGAAGTGTGGAATATCGCCAACCGTGAGCGGCTCCGGTCCGTTATGGCCCACCAGACACGGAATTTCCACCATCGCATCGGCATCAAAGTTATGAATGGCACCGTTGTTTGGCACAATCAGCAACATGCGTTCCTGGGTGTTAAAGGCAATCGCGGTCGCCAGATCAACGATGTACGACGCATGTTCGTCGATTTCCAGCTCCCCGGCGGCGGAATTACCCGCTTCGATGATCGCCCGACAGGAGCTGAACACATGTTTCTCGCGGTGATCCATGACTTCATTGGCGCGGGTCCGTTCCGGGTTAGAGTGCGCAACAACGTAGTCCGGGAACAGATAGTATTTCAGATAGGTGTTCGGCATGGTGTCCGGATCCAGCGCCTGCACATCTTTTGCTTTGGCAAAGGTATCGTTCCAGCTTGCTTCGGTATGCGCATCTTCAGAAGGCGGAACATAGCCGTTTTTCGCCACGTATTCGCGCAGTTTCGGCATTAAATCGTTACCGTTGAGATCTTCAATCGAGGTCCACCAGCCGAAGTGGTTCAGACCGTAGTAGCGCACGCGCATCTCTTTGCGGTCTTTCAGGCCAACGATCTGCGCCATGCGTCCTTCGATGCCAATCGGCATATCGCAGATGTTGAGGATTTTGGCATTCGGACGCAGGCGGCGCGTGGCTTCCGCGACAATCGCCGCCGGGTTGGAGTAGTTCAGCATCCACGCATTCGGGGAGTACTGCTCCATGTAATCTACCAGCTCCAGCACGCCGCCGATCGAGCGCATGCCGTAGGAAATCCCACCTGGCCCGCAGGTTTCCTGGCCCAGCACGCCATGGCGCAGCGGGATTTTCTCATCTTTTTCACGCATCGGGTATTTGCCGACGCGGATATGCGCCATCACGAAATCCACATCGGTAAACGCCGCTTTAGGATCGGTGGTGTAGCTAAACTCAATCTCCGGCGCCTGCTCTCTAAGGATGATTTTGCACGCTTCGGCGATGGTCTCCTGACGTGCGCCGTCGTTATCATAAAACTTCAGGGCGCGCAGCGGGAAACGGTCACGGTTGGCTAACAGCATCAGGACGATACCAGGCGTAAAGGTGCTGCCGCCGCCTGCAATGACAACTGAGAATTTTTTCATGATATAGCCTCTGTCAGGGTGGTTTGTTCATTCGTTAAAGGGGTTTTCATCAGCGATTCCAGCTGGTCACGCACCTGAGGAACGTGCAGACCGACAATCACCTGAATGCCGTTGCCGCGTCGCACCACACCGTGTGCGCCCAGGGCTTTGAAGACGTCGTCGCTTTGGGTTTTCGCCATATCCACCAGCGCGATACGCAAGCGGGTGGCGCAGTTGTTGATGCTTTCGATATTGGCCGCACCGCCGAGCGCCTGCAGGAATCCGGCGGCCTGTCCGACCTGCTGGCTGGCCGCCGCCGGGGCAGTGGTTTGCCCGCGTACCGCCTTATAGTCGGCCTTGCTGTACAGTTTGATTTCGCTCTCTTCCCGGCCCGGCGTTTTGAGGTTCAGACGCACAATCAGCGTTTTGAAAACCATGAAGTAGAGGCCGGTAAAGCAGACGCCGATGCCGATTTGCGTGAAGACCGTTGAGGCGTGGTTATGGAACATCGGGATCCAGTTTTGCGGCAGGAACTGGTCCAGCAGGCCGCCGCCCATGTTGCCGACCACCCCAAAGGTGTACATCACCGTTGCCATGGTGGCCGCCAGCACGGCGTGAACGGCAAACAGCAGCGGCGAGATAAACAGGAAGGTAAATTCGAGCGGTTCAGTAATGCCCACCAGCACGGCAGTGAGCGTGGCCGGGACCAGCAGCCCCGCTACCTTGACGCGGTTTTCCGCTGAGGCGGTGTACCAGATCGCCAGCGCAATCCCGACCGAGCCAAACACCTTGGAGTTGCCGTGGAGCGCGAACCCGCCTTCGGGGAAGAGGGTTTTCAGCGGCAGGGTACTCTGGCTGAATTCCTGCAGATGCTGCGCCCAGTAGACCTGAATACCGCCTTCCACCGCCGCCGGGCCGAAGATGAACGGGCCATAGACGAAGTGGTGCAATCCGGTTGGGATCAGAATGCGTTCCAGGAAGGTGTACACCCACACGCCCAGCGCACCGGCTGAGCGCAGGAACGCCTGTAGGGACTCAATGCCCATCTGCACTTTCGGCCAGCCCAGCAATGTCAGCCAGGCGCAGGGGATCATGACGAAAAACGCGAGGATAACGACAAACGAACTGCCCTGGAAAATCCCCAGGAAAACCGGCAGCGGCTTGTCGAAATAGCGGTTGTGGATAGCGGTCACGATGCCAGAAATCACAATGGCACCGATGATGCTGGTATCGAGCGTTTTGATCCCGGCAATCATCGCCAGCCCGCTTCCCGCCGTGGGTTCGGCGGAGAAATCGACGCCGAAGAAGTGACCCCAGGTCATCCCCATCGCGTTGATGAAGTAGTTCCAGGTCAGGAAGCTAATCAGCACCGCCAGACAGGCGCGGCCCTGCGCCTGCTTTGCCAGGCCAATCGGTAAACCGACGGCGAAAATCAGCGGCATATTGCGAAATACCGCCCAGCCGCCCTCTTCAATAATGTGAACGATCTGCGCGAAAAGATTATCAGGGGCCGTTAAGGCTTCGCCGACAAACAGCGGGTTGCGAAGCATAATGGCGATTCCCACCACGATCCCGGCAAACGGAAACAGCAATACCGGGGTAAACATGGCACCGCCAAAACGTTGTATTTGACTGAGCATTTTTAAATCCTCACGTAACAACCTGTAGGGGGTAGAGGCCGTTATGGTTTTTTGCTGGCCTGAGGTGAGCATAAGAACTTACTGATACGCGAACATGGCGTGCCGTTGCGATTCGTGATCGCATTCATGGTTTTATTTTGACCAGTGAGGTCTACTTTTCGTTGTAAATATGGACATGTGAAGACGTAACCGACGCCATGATGCGGGCAGAGAGGTCTACTGGTGATCTACAAATCTATTGCCGACAGATTGCGGCTGCGGCTGAACTCGTCGGACTACAACATCGGCAGCCCGCTACCGGGTGAGAAAGCGCTGGCGCAGGAGTTCGGCGTGGCGCGCATGACCATCCGCAAGGCGCTGGATCTGCTGGTGAGCTGGGGGCTGGTTGAGCGACGGCACGGCAGCGGCACGTTTGTCTCGCGTAAGGACGTTCACCACGAAACCACGAATCTGACCGGGCTGGTGGAGGTGCTGCGTCAGCAGGGAAAAGAGGTGCAGAGTAAAGTGTTGCAGTTTGAAGTGATGCCCGCGCCGCCCGCCATCGCCAGCCAGCTGCGGATTCAGGTCGATGAGCGGATCTACTTTTCCCGGCGGGTACGCTACGTGGACGGGAAGCCGCTGATGCTGGAGGACAGCTTTATGCCGGTGAAGCTGTTTCGCAACCTCTCGCTGGCGCATCTGGAAGGGTCAAAGTTTGATTACATCGAGAAAGAGTGCGGGATTACCATCAGCGGCAACTATGAGAGCCTGACGCCGGTGCTGGCAGATAAACAGCTGGCCGGTTACCTGAACCTGCCGGAACAGACGCCGCTGCTGCGAATCACGTCACTTTCCTACAGCGACAGCGGCGAGTTCCTCAATTATTCCGTGATGTTCCGTAATACCAGTGATTACCAGGTGGACTACCATCTGCGGCGCATCCACCCGGAAGTGCTGCTAGCTCATCCCCCAGAACAGCACCGCGAGTAGCTGCGGCGTGATGATGCGCAGGAACATTACCAGCGGGTAGACGGTGGCATAGGAGAGTGCCGCTGCACCGCTGGTGGCATGCAGGTTATTGGCAAACGCGAGCGCAGGGGGATCGGTCATGGAGCCCGCCAGCATGCCGCACAGCGTCAGGTAGTTCATTTTGGCGAACATCCGCGCCAGAATGCCTACCGTCAGCAGCGGGATTGCCGTGATAAATATGCCGTAACCGACCCAGCTCATCCCTTCGCCCTTGATCAGGGTATCGACAAAATCCCCGCCGGATTTCAGCCCGACCACTGCCAGAAACAGCACGATGCCCAGCTCGCGCAGCGCCAGGTTGGCACTCGGCGGCATAAACCAGTAGAGCTTACCAATACAGCCGATGCGCCCGAGGATCAGCGCCATAATCAGCGGCCCGCCTGCCAGGCCCAGCTTAAGCGCCACCGGGAAGCCCGGCACGTACAGTGGAATGGAGCCCAGCAGCACGCCCAGGCCGATGCCGATAAACACCGGCAGCATCTGTACCTGCTGCAGTTTTTGCTGGGCGTTACCCACCATATCCGCCACCGCGTCAATTGACGACGGGCGGCCGACCAGGTTGAGGATATCCCCGAACTGCAGGCTGGCTTCCGGGCTGGCGACCAGTTCAACACCCGCGCGATTCAGACGGGAGATAACCACGTCATAGCGTTCTTTTACCTGCAGATCGCGTATTTTTTTGCCGAGAACATGCTCATTGGTCACCACAACGCGTTCCACCCGCATATCGGTGCCGCGCGTGGAGAGCGAGGTGTCCACTTCCTGACCAATGACCAGTCGCGCATTGTTTAAATCCCCGGGCTGGCCGACCAGATGTAGCAGATCGCCTTGCTGAATAACGGTGCCGGGCGCGGGCACCATCAGCATATCGTCACGCTTAAGGCGGGAGCAGATGATATTGGCGCTGTTCAGGATCGGCACGTCCTGAATCGCCATATTATTCAGGTTGGGATTATCGACGCGAATGTTGATGGTTTTGATGGGCATATGGCCGTTGGTCAGCGTGGTTTCGTGATCTTTGGCCTCTGATTCGACGTTAACGCGAAACAGTACGCGTACCAGCCACATGGAGAGCAGAATGCCACAGATGCCAAACGGATAGGCCATGGCGTAGCTCATCCCCATCTGGTCGACAATGCCGGGTTGAATCCCCAGATCGCGCAGGATTTGCTGGCCCGCACCGAGCGCCGGGGTGTTGGTGACCGCGCCGGAGAAAATGCCCAGAACCACAGGAAGGGGAATATCAAAGATTTTGTGCAGAATCGCGGTGACCAGCCCGCCCATGACCACAATGCCGAACGCAAAAAGATTGAGCCGTAGTCCGGAGACACGCAGGGAGGCAAAAAAGCCAGGGCCTACCTGAATCCCGATGGTATAAACGAACAGGATCAGGCCGAACTCCTGAACAAAGTGGAGCATTTCAGCGCTCAGAGCCAGCCCGAGCCGATCGGCAAAATGCCCGACAAAAATGCCGCCAAACAGCACGCCACCAATGCCAAACCCGACGCCGCGGATTTTGATATTGCCTATCCATAGTCCCACAACAGCGACCAGGGCCAACACGCTAACGGTTAACGCGATATCACTCATGATCCACTCCCTGCCCATAACCTTAGTTATATCAGGGATTCTCTCAGAGCCGTGGGGCGTTGTATGGGCGATGGCGCACAAAAAAGCCCTGCCGGGGCAGGGCCTTATGCGGTCTTTGAGCGGTGTCGGGTGGCGGCTACGCCTTACCCGACCTACAGGTTCGGCGGGCCTGTTAACTGTTCAACGCCGGCCGCTCGCTAATGGCGATACGCTGCGGCGCGATGGCTTCCGGCACGTTACGGGTCAGATCGATATGCAGTAGCCCGTTGGTAAAGGTCGCACCTGACACGTCCATATGGTCTGCCAGGGTAAAGCTCAGGCTAAACGGCTGATTAACCAGCCCCTGATGCAGCCATTGAGTCTCGGTCTCCTGTTTTTCCGGCGTCCCTTTCACGGTCAGACGGGTACCTTCAAGCTGGATGTCCAGATCCTCCTGGCGGAAACCGGCCAGCGCAAGGGTGATGCGATAGTGGTTATCGTCACTTTTTTCAATGTTATACGGCGGAAACGTCTGGTGCTCAGTCGTGCTTTGCAGGGCATTAGCCAGTTTGTCAAAACCAATCCACTGACGCAGCAGAGGGGATAAATCATAGTTACGCATACTAAATCTCCTTCTAAGAAGCGAGTTCGGCACAGTTTAATTTTGTGCGCAGTTGTTCCTGCAAATCCTGATGGATTCGCATATGCTCCCGTTACGGCAAGCAAGTCTGTGTGGGCCGCGCTTGCGACCCCCGTGATTAGTTAATTTCGATACGGCGCGGTTTTTTCTCTTCCGGAATCACGCGTTCCAGTTCGATAAACAGCAGGCCGTTAACCAGGTTCGCGCCCTTGACGTGAATGTTCTCGGCTAACTGGAACTTGCGTTCAAAGTTACGCTCGGCGATGCCCTGGTAGAGGTAGGTACGTTCTTTCTGCTCGGCCGTATGGGAACCTTTCACCACCAGCAGGTTGTCCTGCGCGGTGATCTCCAGTTCGTTTTCTGCAAAACCGGCAACGGCAATCGCGATGCGGTAGTGGTTTTCGTCAACCAGCTCGACATTGTATGGAGGGTAGCCATTGCTCTGGCTTTGGTTATTTTCTAAATGGTTAAACAGGCGGTCAAAACCAATTGCAGAACGGTATAGCGGAGAAAGATCGAAGTTACGCATAAATAAAACTCCTGAAATCAGCGAGAAATTATAGCCTTCCACCATGGACAGGCCTTTGTGCCCCCGAACGCCCATCAGGCGCGTTCGTTATCGGGTCACATTCTTAAAATGGGTCTGGAACCGGGCTTTTCAAGACTATTTATGTGAGATTTTTTTGCACTTTGCTGGTTGTCGCATAGACTCTGGGACAACAGCACAAAGGGTTAAATTGCGATGACTGCCACAGTGCGGGATTATCGAGCTATCCATTTCGGATAAGGCTCGCTATAACCCTGAGTTGCAGGTCTATGCAGTAACATTAACGATGACTGAGTGATGATGAAAAATGTTCTGATAAAGCTGACGACGTTCAGCGGGGTAGTTTTACTTTGCGGGTGTTCGAGCGTGATGTCTCACACCGGCGGTAAAGAAGGAACATATCCGGGGACGCGCGCCAGCGCGGCGATGATCTCCGATGACGATACCAACTGGGGCACCAAATCCCTGGTTATCCTGGATATGCCGTTTACGGCAGTAGCGGATACGCTTCTGCTGCCGTGGGATGTATTCCGTAAGGATGACTCCGTACGTTCACGGGTAGAGAAAAGCGAGCAGGAAAACCTGGCGACCAACGCCGTCATTCCGCCCGCCGAGATGCCTCCGCGCTAGTTCTGTGCGGTTTCCGTTATCCAAAGCTGACGGAAACCGCCCGTCTCTTCCATCCATGCAATAACGCGCCCGTTCGGGGAAAACACGACGGCATCCGCAGAAGGTGGATTGCCGTGATCGGACGTCAAAAACGTCACCTCTCCGGTCTGTGCGTCGCAGCACGCAATCCGATTTTCGAGCACAAATCCCAGCATCTTCCCGGACGGGTGCCAGTTGAACGCAGACTGGATATCGCGCTCAGCGTGGGTGAGCTGGCGCGGCTCGCCGCCCTCAGGCGAGATCAGCCACAGCTGCACAACGCCGTTATCATCACGCATCAGAAACGCGATTTGTGTCGCCTGCGGGTTACTGCGCACCCAGTGGCGCGGCACGTTCACCAGACCCGGATAGCGGTTGTGGTGCGTGAAGGTTAACCGACGCTGCATCACGCCCGCTGGCGGCGCAGGCAGCATTTCTGGCGTTCCCTGCAGCGGCGCATCACCCGCACGTTTCCAGCCCTGTTCATCTACTGGCAGGTTAACAATGAACAGTTCAGGCACTTTTTCGCCCTGTGCTGAGAGGGTATCGCCGATAAACGCCAGCCTGTCGTTGCCCACCCAGCCCTCTTCGTAGGCGCGATTGATTTCGTCGCTGCCCGGTTGTGGGTTAGGCGTCGTGCGGCTGACCAGCACGCTCCAGAAGGTTCCCGGATATTCACGCGGATGGTTCCCCTGTGGATTCACCGGGCCGAAAGGCGCCGCCACGCCAACGTTGCGTAAATCGAGCTTCGGATCGCGCATATGCATGACATGGTCGTTATAGGTAAAGCTGACCAACTGCCCGTTCGGGCTGAAGACATGTACGTGGCTGCCACCGCGCAGCGCGCCTGGAGTATAGGGTGCGGTGATATCCATCGCATCCAGATTGCTTACCTGACCGTGATGCGCAATCACCCCCTGGCGATGATGAAAATCGTAGCGCCAGTCCGCGTCCGGGTGTTTCGGGCCGTGGATAAAGACGTATTCATCCTGTGCCGGATGAACGGTCACCACGCCAACGTGCGCGCCGTCCGTAGCGCGATAAATCACCTCGACCTCGCCCGTGCCTACGTTAACTCGTTCGATGGTTTCACCGGTGAACGACGCCCCTGACGGACGCACGTCATAGACCAGCCACTGGCTGTCCGGCGTCCAGGTATTGATATTAGTAAGCTGGTGGTTGCGGGAAGCGAAGGTGATTTGTTTCATGAGGATACCCTGATGCGCAGTTATCGCATCAGGGTAAAACATCCGTGTGGATTAGCCTACTCGTTTCACATCACCTACCAGCAGTATGTAAGAAAGCGCGCCAATCAACGCCACGGCGGAGATGTAAACCAGCGCCGGGCCAAAACCGTAATCCTGGGCCAGATAACCAATGACCAGCGGCACGGTAATTCCACCCAGCCCGCCAACGAAGTTGAACACACCGCCGGTCAGACCGATCAGCCGCATCGGTGCCAGGGACGACACCAGCGACCAGGTAATCGATGCGAAACCATTACCAAAGAACGCCACTGCCATCAGGGTCATTATCCACACCGGATCGTTGGTATAGTTGGCACCCATGATGCAGGTGGAGATCAGCAATCCGCAGATAATCGGTGTTTTACGCGCTACCCCCAATGAGAACCCTTTTTTTACCAGCTTATCCGCCAGCCAGCCCGAGAGCAGGACACCGAAGAACGCGGCAAGGAACGGTACGGTGGTCATAAAGCCCGCCTTCAGCGCGGTGATCCCCTTCTCCTGCGTCAGGTAGTTTGGGAACCACGTCAGGAAGAACCACAGCGTGGACGTCACCGCAAATTGCCCCAGGTAAACCCCCACCAGCTTACGGTGGAAGACCAGCTTCCAGTCGGCTTTGGTCAGCGGCTGGCGCGCCTCTTTTTTCACGGGCGCATCACCATCCACCAGGCCGCCGCCGTCGCGGATATAGTCCAGCTCTGCTTTGCTGATGCTTTTGGTCAGGCGCGGCGGCTGATAGACCTTAATCCAGATAAACGACCAGATGATGCCGATCCCACCGGTAACAATAAACACCCAGTGCCAACTCAGCAGTTCCTGGATCCAGATTAACAATGGCGTCAGGAATGCCAGACCAACAAACTGCCCGGAGGTGTAAAAGCCCACCGCGGAGGCACGTTCGTGTTCCGGGAACCAGCTGGTCACCATGCGGTTATTGGTCGGGAACGCGGGTGCTTCAAATATCCCGGTGATGGCACGCAGACCGATCAGCGACATTAGTCCGGTCGCGAAGCCCTGGAACAAGGTCGCCACGGACCAGCCAAAAATAGCGATAAAATAAGTCAGACGTGAACCCACGCGGTCAAGGAACCAGCCGCCCGGGATCTGGCAAAGCGTATAGAGCCAGGCAAACGCCGAGAAGACATAACCCATTTCCGCTTTAGTGATACCAAACTCTTCCTGAATATGGGCCGATGCCACGGCAAGGTTGGCGCGGTCAACATAACAAATGACCACGGTAATAAAGATCATCAACAGCGTCAGGTAACGGCGACGCCCGGTTTTTGCAGCAGTAACTGGAATATCCATCGCAATCTGTCTCCAGATTTTGGGCATAGCGAAGCCGCTCACCATGCCCTGTAGTTTCAGAGGGTGTAATTATTTTTTTATTTAAAAACGTAGCCAGAATGCGCTAAATAATTCGTGCTGGGGGAAGGCGGCAAGTTTTCGCATCCCCGGGAGCATACAAAAGTATGTGACCGGGGTAAGAAAGCGCAGCCAACGCCTCACCAGCGCGAAGTATGACGCGCATTTACCACTCGGCGACGGAACCGTCTTCATGCCGCCATAACGGGTTACGCCAGTCCGGCGCATGTTTACTCAGCTCAATAACTTTGGCTTCGTCAATTTCAACGCCCAGACCCGGTTTCGTTAACGGTTTAAAGAATCCGCCTTCCATGCTGAAGTCTTCTTTGTTTTTCACAAAATCGAGCAGCTCCGCGCCTTTGTTATAGTGAATCCCCATGCTTTGTTCCTGGAACACGGCATTGCGGGAGACAAAATCGACATGCAGGCAGGCCGCCAGCGCGATTGGTCCGAGCGGACAGTGCGGAGCCAGCGCCACGTCGTAGGCTTCTGCCATGCCGGCAATTTTGTAGCATTCGGTGATACCGCCCGCGTGGGAGAGATCCGGCTGCAGGATCGCAATGCCGCCCGCTTCGAGCACCCGTTTAAATTCAAAGCGTGAGAACATCCGTTCGCCCGCCGCGATAGGAATGTGCGTCTGTTCAGCCAGCTTCGGATAGTATTCGGCCTGCTCGGCCAGCACCGGCTCTTCGATAAACAGCGGGCGATATGGTTCCAGTTCTTTAATGAGCACCTTCGCCATCGGCGCGCTGACACGCCCATGAAAATCCAGACCGAACTCAATCTCGTTGCCGAAGGCTTCACGGATTTGCGCCACGGTATTTACCGCCCGGTCTACCGCGCGCGAGTTGTCGATGACGCCCATCTCTTCGCAGCCGTTGAGCTTGAAGGTGTCAAAACCGATGTTGCGCAGCTGTGTAATGCCGTCGATCACTTCCGCAGGGCGGTCGCCTCCGACCCAGCTATAGGCTTTGATTTTGTCGCGCACCAGGCCACCCATCAGTTGCCAGACCGGGGCGTTCAGCACTTTACCTTTGATATCCCATAGCGCCTGGTCGATACCGGCGATAGCGCTCATGAGAATCGGACCACCGCGGTAGAAACCCGCGCGATACATCACCTGCCAGAGGTCGTTAATGCGTGCCGGATCCTGCCCAATCAGATATTCTCCCAGCTCATGCACTGCAGCTTCAACGGTGCGGGCTCGCCCTTCAATCACCGGCTCGCCCCAGCCCACAACACCTTCGTCGGTTTCGATTTTCAGGAACATCCAGCGCGGGGGTAAACGGTACGTGGTGAGTTTGGTTATTTTCATTTCACTGCCTCTCGATACGCTTTCACAAATGCTGCCGCCTGCTGTGCGGTACGTTCAACGGGCTGTCCGGCGCGATAAAGATCGCTGCCCAGCCCCGCGCCCACACAGCCAGCGCTTATCCACTGGCCCAGGTTTTCTGGCGTAACGCCACCCACGGCAAAGACCGGCACGCTGGCGGGCAATACCGCCTTCAGCGCTTTGATGTAATCCGGACCAAAAGCCGAGGACGGGAAAATTTTCAGCGATTGCGCGCCCGCGTCGAGGGCAGTAAACGCTTCTGTGGCCGTCGCGCATCCCGGACAAACGGTCATGCCGTAACCCACTGCACGGCGGATCACCTCAGGATGGATGTTCGGGGTGACGATGAGCTTGCAGCCCATCTTTGCCAGCTGGTCCACCTGCTCCGGTTGTAAGACGGTCCCCGCGCCAATCAGCGCTTTATCACCAAACGCATCCACCACGGCCGGAATGCTCTTTTCCCATTGTGGGGAGTTGAGCGGAATCTCCACCGCGTCGAACCCGGCGTCTATAACTGCGCCGACGTGCGCTAACGCCTCATCGGGCGTGATACCGCGCAAAATCGCGATAAGGGGAAGGTCAGTTTGCCACTGCATGAGCGATGCTCCTTATTCCTGCCTGAAATGCCGTGTCGCCGGGTACCGTTGAAACGGTAAGCCCAACAGCGCGGAACGCCTGTTCGTAGCGTGACGTTAGCGATGCGCCTGCGACAATCGTGATGGCCTGCTCGTGCGCGATGAAGTCACGCATGCTGGCGACCTCAGCGCCAATCAGCAGGCCCGAGAGAAATTCACTGACCTGCTCGCGCGGGAGATCGCCCAGCACGTGCGAGGCGCGAACCTCAAAAAGTTGCGGCAAAACGACAGGACAGGCGTTCCCACGCGCCAAACCAGCAGCAAACGCCTCTGGCGAGGATTTTTGCTCCGGCAAACCAGCCCCCACCAGCGAATGGTTGAGCAGCAAATGATGCAGCTCGCCGGTCATCACGGTGCGAAAGTCGTGAATTTGCTCAGCATCCGCCTGGACCCACTTGCAGTGCGTTCCGGGCATAACGTAGACAGAAGAAGGAGATAGCGTGCGCGCGCCAAGGAGCTGCGTCTCTTCGCCGCGCATCACGTTGTGGTTATCGTCGCGAGAAACGCACAAACCGGGAATAATCCAGATATTGTCGCCTACGGACGTTAAACGATCGCCAATAGCAGAGAAATGGGCGGGAACAGGCAAATAAGGCGCGGTTTTCCAGCCTACGTGACTGCCTACCATACCCGCCATGACTACCGGCGTGGCGCTATCGCGCCAGTTTTGCGTCACTTCTGCTAACACCGCCTCAGGGGATTTACCGTTCAGGCGCGTTACGCCTGCTTCTGATTGCCTGCTCTCCAGGCACTGCTCGTCCTGGTACAGCCAGGCGCGCAGATTGGTCGAACCCCAGTCAATTGCGATGTAGCGAGATGTCATGTGATTTCCTTCAACCTTCGTGTCGAGCTGGCAATCATGGTAAGTGCCGCCTGCTCTGCCGCATCGCCATCCTGATGCCGTATCGCATCAAACAGCGCTTTATGTTCCTGGAGCGTTTTTGGCATGTTGGCCTCATCGCCCATCCAGGTACGTTCAAATACTGCTCGCTGTAGCGAGCTGATCGCCACGCTAAGCTGCTGTAATACCGGGTTATGTACCGACTGCAACACCGCTTCGTGATAGCGAATATCAGCCTCATTGAACGCTTCCCGGTTCTGGTTATTGGCAATCATGTCGTTTAAAGCCGACTCGATTTGTGCCAGGTCGCCGGACGTTGCCCGTTCCGCTGCCCAACGTGCGATTGCCGGTTCCACCAGATTTCGGACTTCACTCATCGCGCCGATAAGCCGCGGGTCGTAATCGTTTTCCAGTACCCACTGCAATACGTCGGTATCGAGGTAGTTCCACTGGTTGCGCGGGGCAACAAACGCGCCGCGATACCGTTTCATTTCAATCAGACGCTTCGCCATCAGCGAGCGGAACACTTCCCGGATGATGTTGCGCGAAGTTTCAAATTCCTCACACAGTTCAGCCTCTGCTGGCAGTGGCGAACCGGGAACATATTTGCCCCCGACAATCTGGGTGCCCAGCGTAATGACGATGCGATCGGTTTTATTGAGAGTCATGGAGAGTCCTTGTGCTCTTTGTGTACATGACTACTTTACCGCGACCGCCGAATTTCACCTCACTTTTGCAGTACAAACGTGAGGGAGCTCGTCTTTGCCATGGCTGTAATGTAGTACAATCATTCAATGTTGTACTACAATCGAGATCACAAAAAGAACAATTCAATAAATTCAGCGCAAAAAAAAGCCCCGGTTGATAACCGAGGCCGATGAATGCAAACAGGCGTTACTGCAGCACAAACTTCTCGATGGCGTAAGCCACACCGTCTTCCAGATTGGATTTGGTGACGAAGTTAGCCACGTCTTTCACCGACGGGATCGCGTTATCCATCGCGACGCCCATCCCCGCAAATTCAATCATCGCGATGTCGTTTTCCTGGTCGCCCAGCGCCATGATTTCCTCAGGTTTAATACCCAGCGCGTCAGCCAGTGATTTTACGCCCGTGCCTTTATTGACGCGTTTATCGAGGATTTCGAGGAAGTACGGCGCGCTTTTCAGCACGGTGTACTTCTCTTTGACCTCTGCCGGAATACGCGCGATGGCTTTATCCAGGATCTCCGGCTCATCGATCATCATCACTTTCAGGAACTGCGTCGCCGGGTCCATTTTCTCGGCTTCACAGAAGACCAGCGGAATGGTCGCAACGTAAGATTCATGTACCGTGTAGTAGCTGATATCGCGGTTGGCGGTGTAGAGCGTATTGCGATCGAGCGCGTGGAAGTGAGAGCCCACTTCACGGGAAAGTTTTTCCAGGAACAGATAGTCGTCGTAGCTCAGTGCCGTTTGCGCAACCGTGCTGCCATCTGCGGCTTTCTGCACCAGCGCGCCGTTATAGGTGATGCAGTAATCGCCCGGCTGGTTCATGTGCAGCTCTTTCAGGTAACTGTGCACGCCCGCATACGGACGCCCGGTGGTCAGTACCACATTCACGCCCTTCGCGCGTGCGGCAGCGATCGCGTTTTTAACGGCAGGAGAGATAGTGTGGTCTGGCAGCAGCAGCGTGCCGTCCATGTCGATTGCAATGAGTTTGATAGCCATGAGTTCCCCGGGATAAATGAGTGCTGTCTCATGCTAACGCGATTAAGCACACAAAAATAGAGCTACATTGCGCAACAGAAGTGCCCCTTTTACCCGCATCCCGGGGAATAATGCCTTACTCGCGGGTCAGGACAATTTTGCCAAACGCACCGCGATCCAGGTGTTTAAGCGCCTGTTCGAGTTCATCAAAGCGGTAGCGATGCTCGATCACAGGTTTCAGTCCCGTCACATCCACAGCGCGGACGAAATCTTCCAGCGCCCGGCGGTGCCCGACGCCAATCCCCTGAATGACCGGAGATTTCAGCAACAGTTCGCCAGCGGACAGCGAAATCTCACTTCCGGCCAGCACGCCAATAACAGAAATACGCCCGTGAACGGCAACGGCGCGCAGGGAATGCTTCAGGTTCTCTCCCCCCACGGTTTCGATAATATGGTCGATGCCGCGATCCTGCGTGAGCGCCAGGGTATTTTCAGCCCAGTCGCCTTTCAGCCGGTTGATGCCCTGGCTGGCGCCCAGTTTTTTGGCCAGCGCCAGTTTTTCATCGCTCCCCGAGGTGACAAACACCTCTGCGCCGTGCGCTTTTGCGATCTGCAGGGCGAATATCGCCACGCCGCCCGTCCCCTGCACCAGTACCGATTGCCCGGCACGTAACTGACCGCGCTCCACCAGCGCGAACCAGGCGGTAAGCCCTGCGCAGGGCAGCGTGCTGGCTTCTGCATCGTCCAGAGTGTCCGGGGCGGCCACCAGCGCGTCTTCCTTCACAATCACATACTCGGCCAGCATTCCCTGGAAATAGCCGCCGGAGGTTTTATAGGGCAAATTGCGCGCGTCCGCCTGCGGCCTGCCGTCGATCCACTCCGGGAAGAAAGTGGAAATGACGCGAGCGCCGGGTTTGAAACGTGTTACGCCTTCGCCCGTGCTGTCTACCACGCCCGCCATGTCAGACGCAGGGGTAAACGGAAAGGCAAGCGGAATCGGCATCGTGCCTTCAATAACCATTTTATCGCGATAGTTAAGTGCAACGGCATTTACCCGTACGCGCACTTCACCCGGGCCAGGCGTTTGAACAGGTTCCTGAATGAGTCTGAGGTTCTCGCGCCCGAGGGCATTCATGGACCAGCGTTGCATTGTCTCTGTCATAATTTACTCCTGCCATCTATTAAGCTTCAGTTCTGACAGTCTACCGTTGACTTAATCTCTCCAGTGGCGATAAGTTTTCTCTTTATTGACGCCACAAAAGATACAATTCATGAGTGATACGCTGAAGGATATCCCTGTTTTTGTCGCCGCCGTGGAGGCGGGAAGTTTTGCTCAGGCCGCCATCCGTCTGCATTTGTCACGCTCGGCGGTAGGAAAAAGCATCGCTCGCCTTGAGCAGCGTCTTGGCGTTCGTCTGTTTCAGCGCACCACCCGTAGCCTGAAGCTGACCGATAACGGCGCACTTTTTTATGAACGCTGCCTGCGCGCGCTGGAGGAGATTCGGGGCGCAGAATCGTTGCTTGAGTCCGGAAAACAGCAGATCCGTGGCCGCCTGCGCGTCGCCATGCCGGTTCTGTTTGGCCGTCAGTGCGTTGCCCCTTTGCTGATAGAACTGGCGCAGGAGCACCCCGGTCTTGAACTGGAAATGTCGTTCAGCGACCGCGTGGTGGATCTCGTGGAGGAAGGATTCGATATGGCGGTACGTAACGGCACGCTTCAGGACAGTAGCATGCTGGTCGCCAGAAGGCTGGGGGAGCACCGGATGGTGCTGTGCGCCGCGCCGGATTACCTGCTGGAGAGGGGCCAGCCACAAAGCGTTGCGGATTTAGCACACCATGCAGCCATTAACTATCTGCGCGCAGGCAGAGTTTTGCCCTGGGAGCTGATGGATAACGAAGGGACGTCGCACACCTTTACTCCCCGCTCCTCACTCAACATGGACGACTTGCAGGCTATCTGCGATGCGGCGCTGGCCGGACACGGCATTGCGTGGCTGCCCTGCTGGATGGCCAGCAGAGAAATTCATCAGGGAAAACTCATCCCGCTGTTAAAGCAGGCACCGGAAGTGCGCTTCGACGTTCATGCAGTCTGGCAAAAGACGCCACATCTGCCACTGAGAGTCAGAATTGCTGTCGATATGCTCGCCAGCCGTTTACCGTCAGTGCTGTCGCTGGATTTGTCTGCGCCCATAAAAAAGCCGCGCTAATTGCGCGGCCTCAGTAAAGCAATCTCACTACGATTAAATATCGATATTCGCCGCTTTCAGCGCGTTCTCTTCGATGAAGGCACGGCGTGGTTCAACCGCATCGCCCATCAACGTCGTGAACAGCTGGTCGGCTGCAATCGCATCTTTCACGGTGACGCGCAGCATACGACGGCTTTCTGGATCCATGGTGGTTTCCCACAGCTGATCCGGGTTCATTTCACCCAGACCTTTATAACGCTGAATAGAAAGACCGCGACGGGACTCTTTCACCAGCCAGTCCAGCGCCTGCTCGAAGCTGGCTACCGGCTGACGACGTTCGCCACGTTCGATAAACGCATCGTCTTCGATCAGACCGCGCAGCTTCTCGCCGAGGGTGCAGATACGACGGTATTCCGGACCGGTCACGAATTCGTGCTCCAGCGGGTAGTCGGTGTCGACGCCGTGGGTGCGCACGCGAACAATCGGCTCGAACTGCTGGGCCGCGTTCTGCTGAACGTCAAATTTCCACTGGCTACCGTGCTGCTCTTTCTCGTTCAGCTCGCTCACCAGGGTGTTCACCCAGCGGGTAACTGCCTGTTCGTCGCTCAGTTCGGCTTCGGTCAGGGTTGGCTGATAGATCAGCTCCTTCAGCAGCGCTTTCGGATAACGACGCTCCATACGACCAATCATTTTCTGAGTGGCGTTGAACTCAGAAACCAGACGCTCCAGCGGCTCGCCGGCCAGTGCAGGGGCATGAGAGTTCGCGTGCAGGGTTGCACCGTCAAGCGCGATCGCGATTTGGTACTGATCCATCGCATCGTCATCTTTAATGTACTGTTCCTGCTTGCCTTTCTTCACTTTGTACAGCGGTGGCTGTGCAATGTAGACGTGGCCACGTTCAACGATTTCCGGCATCTGACGATAGAAGAAGGTCAACAGCAGCGTACGGATGTGCGAGCCGTCGACGTCCGCATCGGTCATGATGATGATGCTGTGATAACGCAGTTTGTCCGGGTTGTACTCGTCACGCCCAATGCCGCAGCCCAGCGCGGTGATAAGCGTCGCTACTTCCTGAGAAGAGAGCATTTTGTCGAAGCGCGCCTTCTCAACGTTGAGGATTTTACCCTTCAACGGCAGGATTGCCTGGTTCTTACGGTTACGGCCCTGCTTCGCAGAACCGCCCGCGGAGTCCCCTTCCACAAGGTACAGTTCAGAGAGCGCCGGGTCACGTTCCTGGCAGTCAGCCAGCTTGCCTGGCAGACCCGCTAAGTCCAGAGCGCCTTTACGACGGGTCATTTCACGGGCTTTACGCGCCGCTTCACGAGCACGTGCCGCGTCAATAATTTTGCCGACAACGATTTTCGCGTCAGACGGGTTTTCCAGCAGGTATTCGCTCAGCAGTTCGTTCATCTGCTGTTCAACCGCCGATTTCACCTCAGAAGAGACCAGCTTATCTTTGGTCTGTGATGAGAACTTCGGATCCGGCACCTTCACGGAGACAACGGCAATCAAACCTTCACGGGCATCGTCGCCGGTGGCGCTGACTTTCGCTTTTTTGCTGTAGCCTTCTTTGTCCATGTAGGCGTTCAGGGTACGGGTCATCGCCGCGCGGAAGCCCGCCAGGTGCGTACCGCCGTCACGCTGTGGAATGTTGTTGGTGAAGCAGTAGATGTTTTCCTGGAAACCATCGTTCCACTGCAGCGCCACTTCAACGCCGATACCGTCTTTTTCTGTGGAGAAGTAGAAGATATTCGGGTGAATTGGCGTTTTATTCTTGTTCAAATACTCAACGAACGCCTTGATCCCGCCTTCGTAGTGGAAGTGGTCTTCTTTGTTGTCACGCTTGTCGCGCAGACGAATCGACACACCGGAGTTCAGGAACGACAGTTCACGCAGGCGTTTCGCCAGGATGTCATACTCGAATTCGGTGACGTTGGTGAAGGTTTCGAGGCTCGGCCAGAAACGCACCATGGTACCGGTTTTGTCGGTGTCGCCAGTGACGGCCAGCGGTGCCTGTGGCACGCCGTGCGTATAAAGCTGACGGTGAATTTTGCCTTCACGCTGGATAACCAGCTCCAGCTTCTGCGACAGGGCGTTAACCACGGAGACGCCTACGCCGTGCAGGCCGCCGGAAACTTTATAGGAGTTATCGTCAAACTTACCGCCTGCGTGCAGAACGGTCATGATCACTTCCGCAGCAGAGACGCCCTCTTCCGGGTGAATACCGGTTGGGATGCCACGGCCATCATCAGTGACGGAGACGGAGTTATCCGCATGGATGGTGACCACGATGTCTTTACAGTGACCCGCGAGCGCTTCGTCGATAGCGTTATCTACCACCTCGAATACCATGTGGTGCAGACCGGTGCCGTCATCCGTGTCGCCGATATACATACCCGGGCGCTTACGCACCGCATCCAGCCCTTTCAGGACTTTGATACTGGAGGAGTCATAAGAATTCGACATCAACGTTTCTCGCTCATTTCAACTTGGGTTAATCCGTTATTTTACCCTTTTCCACGGTAAACATCTTCGAATTTTCGTCCGACATGTCCATAACGTGTTCAGCGCTAATCGCGCTGACGAAAACCTGCGACTGCGTGGCTTTTAAGCGGCTGGCAAGCAGCCCGCGCCGCGCGTCGTCAAGTTCCGAGGCAAAATCATCTATCAGGTACAGGCAGCGTCGCCCGCTCTCGCGAGTGAGGAACTCTCCCTGCGCCAGGCGCAGTGCGCACATCAGGAGCTTGAGTTGCCCGCGCGACAATGTGTCTTCCACCGGCGCACCGTCGGCACGAATGCGGAAATCCGCCTTGTGCGGGCCGTGCGCGGTGTAGGTCAGCATGCGGTCGCGCTCGAAGTTTCTCTCTAACACCTCAGCATAATCCGTCTCTTTCTCCCAGCCGCGCTGGAAGGAGAAGGTGAGAGAGAACTCGGGTAAAAACTGTTTGCAGGTGTCGGCCATGTCTTCGGCGATACCTGCGCTGTATTCGGCACGCCAGCGGCTGATCTGTTCCGCGAGAGGGATAAGCTCCAAATCCCACGGGCGCAGCTGGGCGTAACGGGTGACCTGGCGCAACGCGGCGTTACGCTGCTTGAGCAGGCGCTTCAGGTTGCTCCAGGCGTTAAAGAAACCGGCTTCGTTGTGAAAGCATCCCCAGTCGAGGAATGCTCTTCTGTATTTGGGGCCGCCGTTGAGTAAAGTAAACCCCTCGGGCGTAATCAGCTGCATCGGCATGAGCAGCGCCAGCTCCGCCACCTTGTGGCCGTCGGTGCCGTCGATGCGTACCTTGCTGTCGCCCTGCTTGTCTTTGGTCAGGCCAATGGCGGTTTCTCGCTCCGCCCCCTGCAAACGCCCATGCAGAACAAAAGATTCCTGCTCGTGGCGAATGACGCGGCCAATCTGCAAACTGCGAAACGCCCGACCATGGCCGAGCGTATAGATGGCTTCCAGCACGCTGGTTTTGCCACTGCCGTTTGCGCCAACCAGGAAGTTAAAGCCAGGGGAGAGAGCGAGATCCGCGCTTTCGATGTTGCGAAAGTCGCGGATCAACAGACGGGTGAGCGACATTACAGTCTCATTGGCATGACAACATAAGCCGCGCTTTGGCTGGCAGCATCTTCAATCTGTACGCTCGATACGGAGTCGGTCAGCAGAATGCGCACGTTCTCGCATTTCAGCGCGTTCAACACGTCCAGCACATAGCTGACGTTGAAGCCGATTTCCATCTCGGTTCCGGCGTAGGTGACGTCCAGAATCTCTTCTGCCTCTTCCTGCTCTGGGTTATTGGCGGTGATTTTGATCTGGTTTTCACTCACGTACAGACGCACGCCGCGGAATTTCTCGTTAGAGAGAATGGCGGCACGGGCAAACGCCTGCTTGAGGCTATCGCAGCCCGCTTCCAGCGTCTTGTCCGGGTTCTTCGGCAATACGCGGCGATAATCCGGGAAACGGCCGTCAACCAGCTTCGAAGTGAAGACAAAATCGCCCACATGCGCGCGGATGTTGTTGCTGCCGATCTGCACGCGCAGCGGCGTGTCGCCACCGTCGAGCATACGCATCAGCTCAATCACCCCTTTACGCGGCACGATCACCGAATGGTTTGGCAGCGAGTCGCCAATCGGCATAGAACAGACCGCCAGACGGTGGCCGTCGGTCGCTACGGTACGCAGCTCTTCGCCTTCGGTTTCGAACAGCATGCCGTTTAAGTAGTAACGAACGTCCTGATGCGCCATGGAGAACTGCGTGGCTTCAATCAAACGCTTCATCGTCGCCTGCGGTAGGGTGAATTCAACTTCACTCTGCCAGTCGTCCAGGTTCGGGAAGTCTGCAGCAGGCAGCGTGGAGAGCGAAAAACGGCTGCGGCCAGAGCGCACCAGCATACGGTCGCCTTCCAGCTGCACGGCAATTTCAGCGCCTTCCGGCAGCCCACGGCAGATATCAAAGAATTTACGTGCCGGAACCGTGGTCGCGCCCGCGTCGTGCGGCTGCGTCAGCGTAACGCGCGCGATCATTTCCATTTCCAGATCTGTACCGGTCAGCGACAGCGTACCGTCCGCGACCTGAAGCAGCAGGTTTCCGAGAATAGGCAGCGTTGGGCGGCCACCTAATGGGCCACTCACCTGTTGCAGCGGTTTTAATAAATGTTCACGTTCAACGGTAAATTTCATAGCGTCACGATGATAGTGTTCTGATTAAATTGGAGAAATCTTCTTTTATGTCGTGGCTTTCTTCGCGTAACTGCTCAATCTTGCGGCACGCATGCAGCACGGTCGTATGGTCACGGCCACCAAACGCATCGCCGATTTCCGGCAGACTGTGGTTGGTTAACTCCTTTGCCAGCGCCATCGCCATCTGACGCGGACGCGCCACCGAGCGGGAACGACGTTTAGACAGTAAATCTGCCACTTTGATCTTGTAGTACTCGGCCACCGTCTTTTGAATATTGTCGATAGTGACCAGTTTTTCCTGCAATGCCAGCAGATCACGCAGCGCTTCTCGCACAAAATCGATGGTGATCGCACGACCGGTAAAGTTGGCATTGGCAATCACGCGGTTCAGTGCTCCTTCCAGCTCACGCACATTGGAACGAAGACGCTTGGCAATAAAGAACGCTACTTCACCCGGCAGGCGAATGTCGTTCTCATCGGCTTTTTTCATCAGGATCGCGACGCGGGTTTCCAGCTCCGGCGGCTCGATCGCCACGGTCAGGCCCCAGCCGAAGCGGGATTTCAGACGATCTTCAACGCCGTTGATCTCTTTAGGATAACGATCCGAGGTCAGAATGATCTGCTGATTACCTTCCAGCAGGGCGTTGAAGGTGTGGAAAAATTCTTCCTGCGATCGTTCTTTATTGGCAAAGAACTGGATGTCATCGATCAGCAGCGCATCAACGGAACGGTAGTAGCGTTTAAACTCTTCGATCGCATTGTTTTGCAGGGCTTTTACCATGTCCTGAACGAAGCGCTCGGAGTGCATATACACCACTTTCGCATTCGGCTTGCGGGCCATAATGCCGTTACCCACCGCGTGCAGCAGGTGCGTTTTACCCAGACCCGTGCCGCCATACAGGAACAGCGGGTTGTAGGCGCCTCCGGGGTTATCAGCAACCTGACGAGCCGCCGCACGCGCCAGCTGGTTCGACTTACCTTCAACGAAGTTATCGAACGTGTGCTTCACGTTAACGTTGGAGCGGTAGGTTGGCTCTGCCGGTGCAGGCACGTTATCCCAGCCCTGACGAGCAGGTGCAACGCGAGGGGCTGGCGCAGGAGCGGCCTGAGCGGGCGCTGCGACATTCACGGTTTCACGAACGGTTTGGGTGACGGGCCTGGTGCCCACTTCAAAACGCAGCTGCGGGACATCTGACCCGCAGAAATCGTTCAGCAGGCCATTGATGTTATTAAGGTACTTGTCTCTTACCCAATCGAGCACAAAACGGTTTGGCGCATACAAAGCCAGCGTGTTATCGCTCAGCTCCGCCTGCAACGGGCGGATCCACATACTGAATTCTGTGGCTGGTAACTCATCCTGCAATCGGGCAAGACACTGCTGCCAAAGCGAAAGTGACACGGCGGACTCCACTCGAACAATAAAAGAAAACTATTGAATATTCATGATTGTTGGCGCACATCGACATGACCCTGTGCAAAGGGTGACGTGCGAATTGCTATCTGCAATTTAATCCTGACCAGGATCCTGGGATCCCGATCGGGACCGCGGATCATAGCCTAAACTGAGCCAGAGATCTTCTGTTTCTCACAGATTCTTCCCGATTTATCCACAGGAAGATCCGAAACCGGGTAAGTGTAAACGATCCTGGCGCGAGTGCCTCGCGATTTAGCCCGCATATTGGAAAATTTAATGAGCAACGACAATTTATTGCTTAAATGATCTAACGAAGATCCGGGACGATCCTTGCGCTTTGTTGCCGAGCCCGTAT